>CAZCDJ010000048.1:0-5626 GCA_964497655.1 uncultured Oscillospiraceae bacterium
GGGGTGTGTTAAAATCGTAGCAGGTCAAAACGGACGGTGTGCGTCCGAATATCGGAAGGAGACATAGTATGGATATCAATACCACCACGATCGCGCAGGTGCTTGCCAATCCCGCCGCCTGCAATGTGCTCAATTCCATCGACCCGAAGATTCTCAAGAGCCCCATGGTCAAGCTGGTCAAGGGTAAGACCCTGGCTCAGGTGTTCGACATCGTGCCGGACAGCAAGGTTGACAAGGCCACAAAACAGAAGATCAGGGAAGCTCTCGCCGCGCTCTAAGCGTCGGAATGCCGGGGCCGCGCCTTCGGGCGCGGCCTTTTTTGTTGCCGCTCTTGAAATTGCTTCAAAAAATGAATACAATGTTGTTATTCTTAAAGATAAGGTGAGCCGCATGAAATATACAGATTGGGATTTGGAATCCCCGGGCTGCCGCAATATGCGTTCTGCCCTGCGCCGCGCCGCCGCGCTGTACGGCGAGCGCAACGCCTACGAGTGGAAAACCGAAACCGGCGTAGCCGCCGTGACCTATAAAAGACTTTGCCGGGAGAGCGAGGCGCTGGGCGCCGCGCTGCTTCACGCCGGGGCTCAGGGGGCGCATATCGCCGTGTGCGGCGCCAACTCCTACCAGTGGGCCCTCAGCTATCTGACCGTGATGGGTCTGGGCGTGGCGGTGCCCGTGTCCGGCATGGAGACCGCGGAGAGTCTTGCCTACCTTTGCGCCAAGGGGGATGTGACTCTGGCTCTTTGCGACGATGCGGTGGCGCCCCTGTTCCCCGCCGGTGTAAAGACCATTGGCTTCTCCTCCGGACTGGAGGCGCTGCTGACCGCCGGGGAGGCCCTGCTGGATTCCGGCGACGACTGCTACGCGCAGCGCGTCATCGACGACGATGCCATGTGCGAGATTCTGTTCACCTCCGGCACCACCGGGCTGCGCCGGGGAGTGATGCTCTCCCATCGGAACCTGATGTCCATTGTCACCTGCGATTTCCCCTACCTCATTGGCGGCAGGTCGCTGGCGGTGCTGCCCTTCTCCCACGGGTTCGAGGCGGTGTGCCATCTGCTGGTGGCGCCCCTGCCGGGGGTGACGCTGTGTCTGGCCCATTCTCCCCGGCGCTTCGCCCAGGATTTGGGGGACTTCAATGTGACCAGCGCGTATATTGTTCCCCTGCAGGCGGAAGCGCTACTGGGGCCCTTTGCCGGCGAGCTGGAGCGGGCAAAGGAGCTGCACACGCTGGTGTGCGGCGGCGCGCCCGTGTCGCCGGCGCTGGCGGGGGCCTATCAGGCCAGGGGCGTGCGTCTGCTGGTGGGCTACGGCCTCAGCGAGTGCTCGCCGCTGGTGACGCTCAACACCAATAACGCCCCCGGAAGCGTGGGCCGGGCCGCGGAGTATTGCTCCGTTCGCATTGCCCAGCCCGACGCCGAGGGCAACGGCGAGGTGGAGACCACCGGCGCGAACGTGATGAGCGGCTATTATCACGACGCGGCGGACACCGCCGCCGCCTTCACCGACGATGGCTGGCTTCGCACCGGCGACATCGGGCGGCTGGACGGGGAGGGCAACCTGTACCTCACCGGGCGAAAAAAGAACCTCATCATCCTCTCCAGCGGCGAGAACATCATGCCCGAGGAGCTGGAGTCGCTGCTTGCCGCCCGCCTGCCCCGGGACGCGGAAATTCGCGTCAGCGAGGAGCGGGGCGCGCTGCTGTGCGAGGGCTACGGCGGGGAGACGCCGGACTTTGAGGGCGTGCTGCGTCAGGCCGTCAGCTCCGTGAATGCCCTGGTGCCTCCCTACAAGCGCATCGCCCGGGTGGCGGTGCTGGCTGACCCCATGGAAAAAACCGCGCTGGGTAAGATTGTCCGCCGCTGAGGGCGGAGTACATAAGAAAAGAGGAAGGGTTATGTTTGACAAGGTAAAGCAACTGGTGGCCCAGCATGAGGAGGCCATTCCCCCGGAGCAGATTACCGAGAGCACCAACTTCTACATGGATCTTGGCTGGACAAGCATGGACATGATGGGCTGCGTCATTGATCTGGAGGATTTGGTGGGCCGCCAGATTCCGGACGACGAGCTGAATTCCATCCAGACCGTGGGCGATCTGGTTTCCGTGCTGGAGAGGGCCTGACCTATGGAGCAGGATCGTCTTACCCTGCAGGAGGAGCTGGAAAAGCGCACGCTGCATCCGGTGAACAAGGCGGCCTTTCGGGCCATCACGCTGCTGAGCCGCGCCCTGTTCTATAAGAAATACGGCGTCACCTTCCGCTATCACATCGACCCTGCCGAGTACCGGGGCAAGCCCTATGTGCTGGTGTCCAATCACGCCTCCCGGGCGGACTATGTGTTCACCGGGCTTGCCCTGTACCCGGATACCTTCAATTATGTGGTGGGCTACAACGAGTTCTTCCGCAGCCATCTGGCAAAGCTGCTGCGTGTTTTGCAGGTGGTGCCCAAGAAGAACTTCACCCCCCAGCCCTACGCCATCCGCCAGATGATGCGGATTATCAAGGAGGGCGGCCGGATCATCATCATGCCAGAGGGGATGAGCTCCATCTCCGGCGCCAACCAGCCCTGCGCGCTGGGCGGCGGCGCGCTGCTGAAGGCGCTGGGCGTGCCGGTGCTGTATACCAAGATCAAGGGCGGCTACCTCACCAACCCCAAGTTCTGTCTGGACGAGCGCCCCGGCCGGGTGGACGTGACCGTGGACCTGCTGTTTAGCCCGGAACAGCTGCGCTCTGCCACCGCCGAAGAGCTGCAGCGGGAGATGGACGCGAAGCTATGGCACGACGATTATGAGTGGAACAAGACCGCCCACGCCCGCTACGACGGCCACGGCCACATGGCAAAAAATCTCCACCAGCTCCTGTTCTGGTGTCCCAAATGCGGGGCGGAGCTGTGCATGGAGGACGAGGACAACGTGCTGCGCTGCACCGCCTGCGGCAACGAGGCCACCCTCAACGAGTACTATGAGCTGATTCCCCGGGACGGGAGCTGCGTCATCCCCGAGACGCCCCGGGTCTGGTTCGACGAGCAGCGGGAGCAGGTGCGCCAAAAGGTGGCCGAGGAGGACTTCACCCTCACGGAGCACATCCGTCTGGGGGCGCTGCCCAGGTATGAGTACCTGAAAAACCAGGATACCAGCGTCATTGTGGGCGAGGGTACGCTTACCCTTGACCGGGAGGGCCTGCACTACGACGGCACCCGGGACGGCGCACCGTACCGCTTCTTCGTGCCCATCAGAAATCTGCCCACCTACGGGATGTGCACCGACGTCTCCCGGTTCTACACCTTTGTGGACGGGGAATTTCTGGAGTTCTACCCGGAGCGGGAGAGCACCGAGCTGTGGTTCATGGCAACGGAAGAAATGCACCGCCTCATGGGCGGCGCGTGGCAGGACAGCTACCGGGTCAAGGCCGCCGTCCGCTGACAGCATGGGCGGGGCGTTTCCGCCCCATAGATTGAAAAATCAGGGCATCGCCGAACAATGGCGATGCCCTGATTTTGTGTCAGGTTCATTATCCGCCCGATAAACGGGAAGTTTTCAAGCTGAAGGTTATGCTCATAATCTCCACAACAAACTGGGTTTTACCTATCAATTACTACATTACCATCCGAATCTAATAATGGAGTCATTCCGTTCATACCCGTTCCAACAGTAGTTAAATAATTAACTCCTGTTACAGTATCTACAACAATATATACTGCTCCAAATCCCAAGGATTGTTCCTCTTTAATAACAAATCGTTTTTCTTTTTTCTCTTGTCCAAACATTGTAATGTCTCCTTCAAATTCAAATTTGTGGCTCCGTCGCAAAATATTTATAATCTTGCCCTTGAACTACCGATTTCTCTCCCGGCGATATGATACATATCATCCAAGCTGTTGTGTAACCGTCTGCGTCTTTTTTCTGTTGCTTTGGCGCGCAGGCGTGGTATAATCTATCCATGAAGGAGATGAATCAGGTGAAAAAATCTCTTGGAGAGACACTTTGCGCCCTGCGAAAGAGCGCCGGGCTCACCCAGCCACAGGTGAGTGAGCGGCTTGCCGAGCAGGGAATCGATATCAAAACCGCGGGCATTAGCAAGTGGGAGAAGGGACAGACCCAGCCCAGCGCCTCCCAGTTTCTGGCCCTGTGCGCCATCTACGGCGTCAGCGACGTGATGGGCGAGTTCACCGACGCGCCCACGCCCCTGTCCCGCCTCAGCGGGGAGGGCAAGCGTCTGGTGGCGGACTACATCCGCGTGCTGGATAAGAGCGGGCTGTATCCTGCCGTGCGCCGCCTGACCCAGCTGCGTACCCTGCCCCTGTACGCGCTGGCGGCCAGCGCCGGCACCGGCCAGCTGCTGGAGGGGGACGGCTACGATCTGGTGAGCGTGGGGGAGGACGTGCCGGAGAGCGCGGACTTCGGCGTACGCATCGCCGGCGACAGCATGGAGCCGGCCATCCCCGACGGCAGTGTGGTGTGGGTACACCGCCGGGAGACGCTGGAGAGCGGCCGGATCGGCGTGTTCGACTATAACGGGCAGGCCTACTGCAAGCGGCTGTCCCACCGGCCCGACGGAGTTTTCCTCCAGTCCCTGAACAGCGCCTACGCCCCCATCGCCGTGGCGGCGGGGGAGCAGCTGGTCACCTTCGGCCAGGTGGTGGCCGTCTCTCAGCCGGAGTAATGGCGGCACACATGGCGGCAGCAGCAGCGCTGGCAGTCCGGTCTGCGCGCCACGCACACCGCCCGGCCGTGGAGCACGATGCGGTGGCAGAAGTCGCTGGACTGTTCCGGCGGCAGGATCTGCCGCAGCGCCGTTTCGATCTTTGCCGGCTCCTTCAGATCGTCCACCAGCCCCAGCAGGTTGGAGATGCGGATGCAGTGGGTGTCCACCACCACCGCGCCGGGAGCGTGGAACACGTCCCCCAGAATCAGGTTCGCGGTCTTGCGCCCCACGCCGGGCAGGGAGAGCAGCTCCTCCATGGTGGAGGGCACGCGCCCGTCGTATTTTTCCAGCAGCATCTGGGCGCAGAGGACGATGTCCCGAGCCTTGGCGTGGTAGAAGCCGCAGGAGTGGACGCCTTCCTCCACATCCCGCACGTCGGCGGAGGCAAAGGCCTCCAGCGTGGGGAAGCGGGCAAAGAGCGCGGGCGTTATCATGTTCACCCGCTCGTCGGTGCACTGGGCGGCCAGCCGGACGGAGAACAGCAGCTCATAGTCCTTGCGCCAGTTGAGCGAGCATTCCGCCAGCGGATATTCATTTTCAAGGCAGCGAAGGATTTCCGCCACCTGATCGGGAGTTCTCATCAGATCACCTCTATTTGATATTGTAGCACAGGAGGCACAAAAATGTACAGACCTCTGGCCGACGAGATACGGCCCCAAACTCTGGATGAGGTGGTGGGGCAGCAGCATATTCTGGGGCAGGGCGGGATGCTCCGCCGCATTGTGGAGAGCGGAGAGGCCCCCAACATGGTGTTCTACGGCCCCAGCGGCACCGGCAAGACCACCGTGGCCAACATCATCGCAAAGCGTACCAACCGCTCCTTGCGGAAGCTGAACGCCACCACCGCCGGCATTGCGGACATCAAGAATATCATCGCCGAGCTGGACACCATGCTCACCCCCGGCGGCGTGCTGCTGTATCTG
>CAZCDJ010000048.1:5636-12905 GCA_964497655.1 uncultured Oscillospiraceae bacterium
CGCCTCCACCACGGAGAACCCCTATTTCTACGTCTACAACGCCCTGCTCAGCCGCAGCACCATCTTCGAGTTTAAGAGCGTGGACGCGGCCTGCGTACGCCCCGCCGTGGAGCGGGCCATCCGCATCCTCAGCGAGCGGGAGGGCGTCACCGCCCGCGTGGAGGAGGGCGTGGCCCAGCATATTGCCATGAGCTGCGGGGGAGATGTGCGCAAGTCCATCAACTCGGTGGAGCTGCTGTTTGCCGCCGCGCCCCGGGTGAACGGGCAGGCCGCCATCACGCTGGAGGACGCGAAGGCCATCTCCCAGCGCAGCGCCATGCGCTACGACCGGGAGGGGGACGAGCACTTTGACAGCGTCTCCGCCCTGATGAAGTCCCTGCGCGGATCCGATCCGGACGCGGCGCTGCACTATCTGGCCCGGATCCTCACCGCCGGCGACCTGATCGGCGCCTGCCGCCGCATTCTGTGCTCCGCCAGCGAGGACATCGGCCTCGCTTACCCCCAGGCGGTGGGCATCGTCAAGTCCTGCGTGGACGCGGCGCTGCAGCTGGGGCTGCCGGAGGCGCGGCTGCCTCTGGCGGAGGCGGTGATTCTGCTTGCCACCGCGCCCAAATCCAACAGTGTGGTGATGAGCATTGACGCGGCCATGGCGGATGTGGCCTCGGGCAAGACCGGCCCCTTCCCCCGGGAGCTGCAGAACGTCCACGCGGACGGCGCGGGCTTCGAGCGGGAGCAGGGCTACAAGTATCCCCACGACTACCCCGGCCACTGGGTCCGCCAGCAGTACCTGCCCGATGTGCTGAAGGGAGCCCATTACTACGAGTACGGAGATAACAAGACCGAGCAGGCCGCCAAAGCCTACTGGGACCGGATCAGGGAGGGGAGATAGATGGACATTCAGGTGGGCGATGTGCTGATCATGAAGAAGAAGCACCCCTGCGGCAGCGACCGCTGGGAGGTCAGGCGCATCGGCGCGGATCTTCGCCTCCGCTGCGCCGGCTGCGGACGGGAGGTCATGGGGCCGAGGAGCGGTTTTGAGCGAAATGTGAAGAAGATCGAACGCCCCTCGGGGAGAGCGGAGTGAACGCTTGGGAGAAAGGATTGGTTACACCCCCGAAGGCGAAAATGGAATAAAATTTCACAAGGGCATAATCTTGGCAATTGTTCACTATAAAGCCCAAATTATTTGTGTAAAACAGATGATTTGGGTTGACAATTGTTTATCTTGCGCGAATAGTTGACAAGAAAGGGGGGTCAGTTGTATTATATACACAAACCTGCGGCCAACGCCGCAGAAAAAAATGTTCTATAATGGAGGACAAACCATGAAGAAACTGCTCGCTCTCTTGCTTGCGCTGACGATGCTGTTTGCTCTTGCTGCCTGCGGCACCCCCGCCGCTCCCGCGACCACCGCTCCTGATGCCGGCGCGACCACCGCTCCCGTTGCGGAGGATGTCACGCTGAACATCATCATCTCCCAGTACTCCACCAACACCCAGGCCTGGTGGGCCGCTGACGGCGACTACATCAAGAACTTTGAAGCCGCCAACCCCGGCATCAAGCTGAACGTTGAGGTTGTGAGCTGGAACGACCTTTACACCGTGGTGAATACCCGCATCTCCACCAATCAGGCCCCCGACATCCTGAACATCGACACCTTCGCCGACTATGTGGCCGACGATCTGCTGATGCCCGCCACCGACTACGCCTCCAGCGAGCTGCAGGCCAAGATCTTCCCGGGCTTCTGGTCCGCCAACGAGATGGACGGCACCACCTGGGCGCTGCCCATTCTTGCCTCCTGCCGCGCCCTGTACTACAACAAGGACATCCTGGCTCAGGCCGGCGTGGAAGTCCCCACCAACTGGGACGAGCTGACCGCCGCTTGCGCCGCCATCAAGGAAAAGTGCCCCGGCATCGTGCCCTGGGGTCTTGACATCTCCACCGACGAGGGCCAGGCCGCGTTCGCTTACTACACCTGGAACAACGGCGGCGGCTTTGTGGACGCCGACAACAACTGGGCGCTGAACAGCGCCGCCAACGTGGAGGCCCTCCAGTACATCAAGTCTCTGGTGGACGCCGGCTACTGCAACGCCGATCCCTACACCGACACCCGTTATCCTCTTGAGGATGCCTTCATTGCCGGCAGCCAGGCCTTCATGATCGGGCCCAACGGCATTGCGCCCCGCTGCACCAACGTGAACTACGGTGTTGCCTCCATTCCCACCCAGACCGGCGAGGCCGTCAACATGGGCGTGTGCGACCGCCTGATGGTCTTTAAGAACGACAAGGAGGGCGACGCTGCCCGTACCGCCGCCATCAGCAAGTTCTTCGATTACTTCTACGACACCAACAATTACAGCCAGTACATGGTGTACGAAGGCTTCCTGCCTGTCACCAGCGACAGCGCCGACCTGCTGGCCAGCAACGCCGAGCAGTTCACCGCCGGCGACGGCACCACCAAGGGCGACAGCGGCTACTTTGCCAACTTCAACGCCATTCTCGCCGCCTGCAACTTCTATCCCACCGCCAAGACCGAGTGGATCGACGTGAAGCAGGGCGTCATTGACGCCGAGCAGCGCGTGTGCCAGGGCGAGGATGCTCAGACCGTGCTGGATGAGCTTCAGGCCAAGATCGCCGGCTAAGCTACATAAGCGACTACCTACGGAAAGGGAGCCCGCCGAAAGGCTCGCTCCCTTTCCTCGCGTTATCCAAGACCGCCCTCCGGCGCGTATTTTCCCGAAAGGGGTAATGGTATGAAAAATAGAACGGCTATGCGCCGGTGGCACAGCGTGGAACCATATGTGTGGCTGCTGCCCAGCGTGCTGCTGATGGCAGTGATGGTGTTTATCCCCATTGTCACGGTGTTCCGACTCTCCATGTCAAAAATTTCCAAGGCGGGCGTGGTCAAGGGCTTTAACGGTCTGGATAACTTTCAGGCCATTCTGTCCAGCCCAACCTTTGGTCACATTCTGCTGAATACTCTGATCTGGACGGTGGCGGTGGTAGGAATCTCCACCATTTTAGGCTTTATTCTGGCCATGGTGCTCAATCAGCCCTTCCGGGGGCGGAAATTTGTCCGCGCCGTGGTGGTGTTTCCCTGGGCCACCTCCCTCATCATTCAGGCCCTCATCTGGAAGTACGCCATCAACGCGGACTACGGCGCGCTGAACGTGCTGCTGCAAAAGCTGGGAATCATCAGCTCCTATGTGAACTGGACGCCCACCTGGCAGGCCACCTTCGCCTGGGAAATCTGGGTAGGCGTGTTCGTCACGGTGCCCTTTGTCACCTTCTGCGTGCTCTCGGGGCTGCAGGGGATTGACAGCGCCTATTACGAGGCGGCGGAGATTGACGGCGCGGGCTTTGGCCGCAAGCTGTTTAATATCACGCTGCCGCTGGTGAAGCCCAGCCTCACGGTGAGCACGGTGCTGAACATCATCTATGTGTTCAACTCCTTCCCCATTGTCTGGACCATCAGCAAGGGCGCGCCGGCAGACAAGACACATACCCTTGTCACTTACCTGTACCAGCTTGCGTTTTCCAATGGCAAAAGCGGTGAGGCCGCGGCGGTGTCCGTAATCGGCTTTATCATTTTGTGCATCTTCGCCGGCGTGTACATGGTCATGACTCTGAGATCGGAGGGCAAGGACGTATGAAAAAGAGAAAGCCGATTGCCAGCGTATTTCTGTACCTGTTTGTCTTTATCGTGTGCATCGTCACCCTCTATCCCTACTTTGTCATGTTCATCACGGCGGCCAAGTCCACCAGCGAGATGTACGCCGTTGACATGACCGTGTTTCCCCTGAAATGGATGTGGAGCAACTTTATTAATGTGTGGAGCGCGGCCCCCGTGCTGAAATACCTGCTGAACTCCGTCATCGTGGCGGGCGGCGCCACGGCGCTTGCCATCCTCTGCGGCGTTCCGGCGGCCTACGCGTTGGCGCGGATGCGCTTCAAGGGCAAGAGCGTGTTTTTGGGCATTGTCATCATGTCCCAGATGTTCGCGCCGGTGGTGCTGCTGGTGGGCATCTATAAGCTGATGACCAACCTGGGGCTGACCAACAGCCTGCTGGGGCTCATTTTGCTGAACGCGGCCTTCAATCAGGCCTTTGCGGTGTGGCTGCTGCGGGGCACCTTTATCTCCATTTCCCCGGAGATGGAGCAGGCCGCCAAGATCGACGGCTGCGGCACCGTCCGGGCGCTGACCCGCGTGCTGCTGCCCATGGCCGCCCCCGGTATTGTCACCACACTGATCTTTGTGTTTATCAACGCCTGGAACGAGTACACCATCGCCCTCACGCTCATCAGCGCGGATACGATGAAGCCAATCACCGTGGGCATCAACACCTTCTACGGCTATAACATGATTCAGTGGCAGTACCTGTTCGCCGCGTCCCTGTTTGCCACAATCCCGGTGGTCATCCTGTTCCTGTGCATTGAAAAGCATCTGGTCGCAGGACTCACCGCCGGCGGCGTGAAGGGATAAACCAAAAAGAAGCCAGGGGCGTCACCGCGCGGTGACGCCCCTGGCTTCTTGCGTGAAAGGCGAAGGGGGAATGGATGGCGCCATTCCCCCTTCGTCATTTGTCCTCAGCGGTCAGTTGTGGCCAGCGATGCCTCGTCCACCTTTCCCACGGTGAGGAAGATGACGGCAACGGCGGCGGCGGCCAGTGCCACGCCGGCCCACAGCATGGCGGTCACGCCGGAGAACTGGATGATCTGTCCGCCAAGGAAATTGCCCAGCGCGCAGCCCAGCGCGTAGGAGGCGGTGGCGAAGGCCTGCCCCTTCACCATGTCCCGGGGGGCAATGCGCTCGCTGGCAAAGTAGACCTGCGCCGGGGAGCAGAAGCCGTAGGACGTGGTCTGGAGAATCTCCACCAGATAGATCAGGCCGATGCTTTTCGCGGAGAGCAGCCCCAGGGCCTTCAGCAGAAAGGTCAGGGAGGCGATTTTCAGCAGCAGGGGGGTGGTGAGCCTTTTCTGGATCTGGGCGAACCAGAAAAACACGGGCACCTCCAGAATGGTGGCAATGGCCAGTGCGATGCCCACGTTGCCGCTGCCGCCGCCCAGTCGTCCCATCACGTTGATCATGTAATTTTCGGTCATGGCGTGGAAGGAGCCCATAAGCAGGATTCCGCCCAGGGTGGCACAGAACCACTTGTACCGCCGGAAAAACTCCGGCACGGTGCAGCTTATCACGTCGGCGGCCACAGCCGCGGCCGCCGCGCTGCCCGCGCCCCGCCGGGCCACGGGAAAGGTGAGCATCACGGCGATGTAGACGGCGATCAGGGCGATGACGCAGACCGGCATCACGTCCGCGCCCAGCTTTTCTATGGCCTTGCCGATGACAAGGGAGGAAACGCCGAACATGAGGGAGCCGATGCCCCGGCCCACGCCGTAGTTGATGGGTGCGCCCCGGTCGGTATAGTACACCGCCACGGCGTTTAGCAGCGGCAAAATGGAGTCGAAGGTCAGCGCGCCCAGCAGGTACACCGCCGCGAAGGCCGCCCCCCGCAGGGGCAGCGCCAGCAGCCCCGTCATGCACAGGCAGCTGATGAGGGCGGTGCCGGAAATCAGGAAGATCAGGGGGACGCGGGCCGTCCGGTCAGCGAAGGCGGCGACGAAGGGCTGGATGGCGCAGCTTAAGAGGCTCACCAGCGCCAGAATGATGCCGGTGGAGGAGGCGGTGAAGCCCTTCATCTGCAGGTAGGTGGCGGCGAAGCTGGTCAGTCCGCAAATAGCCATCCAATAGGCGGATTGAGCCACGCTGTACTTTGCGGTCATCAGTCTGGGGGGGCGGGAAAACTGCTCCATAGTGTTTCTCCTTGCGGTCTTGACAGATAGATACCATATAACTACAACTCCGCTAAAAATGCAAGCAATATTCCCACCTTGCAACCGGGCGCGGGATTGCTTATAATTCAAATAGACCCAAAGTGTATGAAATGAAACGGAGCTGTACAAATGAACAACATGATCTCCAACTTTCGGGTGCCGGGCCGTCAGGTGAGCTGCGAGCGGTACGGCTGTGGGCATATCAACGAGACCTATCTTTCCGTGATGGACGACGGAACGCGGTATATCCTCCAGAAGATCAACGACCGGGTGTTCCCGGACGTGGACGGGCTGATGCATAACATCGCCTCGGTGTCGGACTTTATCCGTGCCCGGGCGTCCGACCCCCGGGAGGCCATGGAGGTGGTGCGCGCGTCCGATGGCGGCAGCTACTACCGGGACGGGAACGGAGACTGCTGGCGCGTGTATGTGTTTGTGGAGGGCAGCGTGTGCCTTCAGTCGGCGGAGACGGCGGCGGACTTCGCCGAGAGTGCCGTGGCCTTCGGTCGGTTCCAAAACCTGCTGGCGGATTTTCCGGCGGCTACGCTGACGGAGACCATCAAGGATTTTCACAATACCCCGGATCGGTACCGGCAGCTCCACGAGGCGCTGGAGCGGGACGCCATGGGGCTTGCCGGGGGCGTGGAGCGGGAGCTGGACTTCATCCTCTCCCGGCAGGAAAAATGCTCGGTGATGCACGCCATGCGTCTTGACGGCCAGCTGCCCCTTCGCGTCACCCATAACGACGCGAAGCTGAATAATGTGCTGCTGGACGCGGTCACCCGCAAGGCGCTGTGCGTCATTGATCTGGATACGGTGATGCCCGGCCTTGCCGCCTATGACTACGGTGACAGCATCCGCTTCGGCGCGTCCACCGCCGCCGAGGATGAGCGGGAGCTTGACCGGGTGGAGATGAGTCTGGAGCTGTTCCGGGTGTACACCCGGGGCTTTATCCGCGCCTGCCCCAGCCTGACCGGCGCGGAGCTGGATACCCTGCCTCTGGGGGCGCTGACCATGACCATGGAGTGCGGCAGCCGCTTCCTTGCCGACTATCTGGACGGCGACCACTATTTTGCCGTGCACCGGCCGGGTCACAATCTGGATCGGGCCCGTACCCAGATCAAGCTGGTGCAGGACATGGAGCAAAAGTGGGAGGCCATGCACCGCGTGGTGCAGGACGAAAGCAAACGATAAAGGCAAAGAGCACCGGCCGGGCAATGCCCGGCCGGTGCTCTTATCGGTTAAATCAATTGAGGAAGTCCCGGAGCTTTTTGCTGCGGCTGGGATGGCGCAGCTTCCGCAGGGCCTTGGCCTCAATCTGGCGGATGCGCTCCCGGGTCACGTTGAATTCCTTGCCCACCTCCTCAAGGGTGCGGGTGCGGCCGTCGATGATGCCAAAGCGCAGCTCCAGCACCTTCTTCTCCCGGGGGGTCAGGG
>CAZCDJ010000049.1:0-12878 GCA_964497655.1 uncultured Oscillospiraceae bacterium
AAACGGGAACGAGGTTACCGTGTGCATTTTGTATCAAACTCGTGTCCTTCTCCAGCGCAAGATGAGCCGTGATTTAGTTCACGGCTCATTTTTTGATACAATTTTCATCTTCCCCACGCAAGAAAACTCAAAAGGCTGCTGCAATCCGCGCGGGAGACGGCGCCATCCCCGAAGGTCACGCTGCGCGGATAAATGAGTTGAAGAAGGCCTCGATCTTCTCGACCTGGCGCGCATAGGGCGCATCGGCATCATCCACACGGCCGGAGTCGCAGAGGGAATAATCCTCGCCCAGGTTCGGTGTATACCGCGCCTCCCGCTCCGTGTTCCAGTCCGCGATGTGCTTTTCCGCCTCCACCTGATTGCAAATCACCCCATCGAAGCGCCACTGGGCGATCTCCACGCCGTTCTCGTCCATCAGGTACTGATATTGCCACAGCACCTCCGCAGCAAGTCCGCCCTCCGCCGCGCCGAATCGGTATTCCCGCACGGAATGCAGCCCCGTTTCCGCCGCGTCGGGCGTGTCGCTCCGGAGCAGATAGACCCGCTCGCCGGTCTGCCCGTCGGTGTAACGCAGGAAGCAGACGGGCGTCTCGTCCAACTCCCGGTATTTCGCCTCGTCCAGAATGCCATGGAAGGCGATGCCGGTGAAGAAGCCCTCCACCGCGTTCGCGGCGGCGGGGACCTGCAGCTCCAACTCCTCGCCGTAAGGGATCTGCCGGGTCATGGAGCACACCTCCCCGTCTTCCAGTGTGTACACCGCCATGGCCTGCCGGCTGGCTCCGCCGTTGGCGTAGATGACCAGCTCCGGCGTGCCGTTCTGATCCAGATCCAGCAGCGCCAGCTCCTCCACCTGACTGGCCGCGTGACCGCCGTGGCCGTCCTCGGCCTGGGCGTAGCTGTCAAGGTAGAAATCCCGATAGATCGCAGCGTACTCGCCCCACACCCCGTCCAGTGCTGCCGGTGGGGGGGAGGGCGTCGGAGTACTCCCGCTACCTCCGCAGGCGGCGAGGCTCAGGAGCAGGGCGGCGAGAATCAGAACAACTACTGCTACGATAACCCGCCCGACCAGGTTTGTCAACGACGGCGATGCCGGCGCTGTTTCTGCTCAAGCAAAAGCCTATGTATCCCGCCGTCAGCGCGGTGGCCGCGTTCTTTCTTCGGATGGGACAATCGCGGGGGTGGCGGACGATGAAGAAGCAGCGCGGGGAGTAGCAACAAAGAACGGGTCTTACGCCGGTTCTTTGTTTTTGTTTTGCGTCCCACGCCCCGGCGCATGGCGGGTATTTCATAAATTGTTTACTTGTAAACAATAATATACATGATATAATTGGTAATGCTAACAATTTGCTGTGGAGAGGTGTCCGAGGGGTTTAAGGAGCCGGTCTTGAAAACCGGTGACCCGGCAACGGGCCGTGGGTTCGAATCCCACCCTCTCCGCCACATCCTCACACGAGAACACCTGCCGTGGAAATGAAAGGAACAGACATGAACGACTTTGAAATCGTAACCGATGGCTCCGCCGATGTTGACGCCGATATTCTATCCGCGAAGGGCGTTACGGTGGTACCGTTCTATGTACTGCTCGGCAGCGGCGAATACAAGCGCCAGAACTATGAGGTGACCACCGCCGAATTTTATAACTGGATGATTGCTAATCCCGGCCAGTTCCCCAAGAGCAGCGCCCCCTCCGCCGAGGACTATTTTCAGGTGTTTCGGCCCATGGCGCAGGCAGGGAAAAAGATCATCTGCATTTGCATCACCGTGAAATTTTCCAGCTCTTATCAGTCGGCCCTTATCGCCCGCGAGATGGTGCTTGACGAGCTGCCCGACGCGGTGATTGAGGTCATCGACGCCACGGTGAACACCGTGCTGCAGGGCCAGCTTGTGCTGGAGGCCTGCGCCCTGCGGGATGCCGGCACCTCCTTTGAGGACGCTCTTGCCACCATCGACCGGATTAAATCCACCGGCCGCATCTTCTTCACCATCGGCAGCATGGACTATCTCCGCATCGGCGGACGCATTGGTCAGCTGGCGGGTAAAATCACCTCCGTGCTGGGCATCCGCCCCATCATCACCCTCAGCGAAGGGGAGATTCACCCCTCCGGCATGGTGCGCGGCAGGCAAAAATCCATTGAAAAGGTGAAGAACCTCTCCAGAAACTACCTGATGGAGAACTTCTCCTCCCCTGACGAGCTGAGCATCACCGTGGGCTACGGCAGCGGCTACGACGAGGCCTTTGCCCTTCGCAACGATATGCTGGAGCTACTGGCCGGGCTGGGCCTGAAGCGGGATATCCCCATTGAGCGCATCAGCTCCGTGATCGGCGTACACACCGGTCCCTATCCCCTGGGCGTGGGCATCATCAGGCGCGCCGTCAAGGCATGAGCTATCACTACGTCATCTTTGATCTGGACGGCACGCTGCTCTCCACGCTCAGCGACATTCGCGCCAGCCTGAACCACACCCTTGCCCTGTACGGTCTGCGCCTTCAAACCGAGGCAGAGGTGCGCGCCCATGTGGGCAACGGCAGCGGCAGACTGGTGGAGCTGTCCATCCCCGGCGGACGGGAGCACCCCCGCTACGGGGACATCCTTCGGGACTACAACGCATGGTACACGGCCCACTGCCGGATTGAGACCCGCCCCTATGACGGGGTGCCGGAGCTGGTGGACCACCTGCTATCAGCCGGTCGGCGCTGCGCCATTGTCTCCAACAAGCCGGACGCGGCGGTGAAAAGCCTTGCCGCGGAGCTGTTCCCCGGTCGCATGGACGTGGCGGTGGGCGACAGCCCGGAGATGCGCCGCAAGCCCGCGCCGGACACGGTGCGAAAGGCGCTGGAACTGCTGGGCGCGGAGGAACGCGACGCGGTGTATGTGGGCGACAGCGAGGTGGACGTGGCCACAGCCGGGAACGCGGGGCTTGCCTGCATTTCCGTCACCTGGGGCTTCCGCACACGGGAGCAGCTGCTTGCCGCCGGCGCCAGTACGCTGGCGGATACCCCTGAGCAGGTTCTCTCTCTCATCCTATAAACGACGCTCCCCGGACAACAGGTCCGGGGAGCTTTTTTCCGCTCTTTGCATGATAAAGCTGTCCACCGGTGCATAGGATGTACAAATCCATGTCCGGGAGGTACTCCTATGAACAAGATTCTATCCTTCCTCAAAAGACACCGCACCGCCGCCTCCACCGGGGCGCTTGTGCTGGTTGTGGCGCTGATCTTCGCTTTGGTGAACGCGCCGGCGCTGGTGGGCGTATCCTCCACCAAACGGGCGCTGCCCATCTACAACGTACAGCGCGACGACAAGTGCGTCTCCCTCACCTTTGACGCCGCCTGGGGCAACGAGGACACCGTGCAGCTCATTGAGATCCTGCAAAAATACAATGTGAAGGCCACCTTCTTTCTGGTGGGCACCTGGGTGGACAAATACCCGGAGAGCGTGAAGCAGCTTGCGGACGCGGGCATGGAGGTAATGAATCACTCCGACGACCACGCCCACTTCAACAGTCTGTCCGCCGGGCAGGTGGCGGAGAACATCGGCGCCTGCAACGACAAGATTGAGGCCGTCACCGGCGTGCGCCCCACCCTGTTCCGCTGCCCCTACGGCGAGTACGACGACAACGTAATCACCGCCGCCAAAAGCGCCGGCGTTACTCCCATCCAATGGAACGTGGACAGTCTGGACTGGAAGGGTCTTGACGCCGCCGAGATCACGGCGCGGGTCACCTCCCGAGTGGAGCCGGGCAGCATTATCCTGTTCCACAACGCCGCCCAGCACACCCCCGAGGCCCTGCCGGGCATCATTGAATTCCTGCTGCAAAACGGCTACACCATCGTGCCCGTGGGGGAGCTGCTGCTGCAGGGGGAGTACACCATCGACTCCACCGGAAAGATGTGTCCCGGAAAAATTTGACGCGCCTCCCGCCCATATCCACCCAACCGGCAAAAAATGGTGGATATGGGCTTGTTATTTCATTTGCAATGCAATGCATATTATTTATAATTATTTTGGATTACTCTTAGGCTTGTTTGTGCAAACACCACGAACGGGCTATTATGGACATCCTAAACGTCACAAACATTTTGTGCGTTATATTGAAATATTTTTTGATTTTTTGGCTATTTTTCGCACTTTTCATTTGATTTCTTGGCTCGCAGCGTTTAGAATGAGAAATGTGCGGGGGAGAAGACGTCCTGCCCCACACAACGAGTATCAAATTGGGAGTGAGTATTCATCATGGAAAATCTCTATTGGGTGAGCCTGGCCGCAAGCGTGATCGCTCTGCTCTTCGCGCTGCTCCAGAGCAAGAAGGTCCTGGCTTTCTCCGAGGGCAACGAGCTTATGCAGAAAATATCCCGGGCTGTCCGTACAGGCGCATCAGCATTTCTGAAGCGTCAATATCGGACAGTTACTATTTTCTTCGGCTGTATGTTCGTGGTTCTTTGCGTAATGGCCTATCTGAAGCTGCTGACCTGGTATGTCCCCTTTGCGTTTATCACCGGCGGCTTTTTCTCGGGTCTCTCGGGCTTCATTGGCATGAGCATTGCCACCCGTGCCAACGACCGCACCGCCGCCGCCGCGCAGAAGGGCCTGAACCGGGGCCTACGTATTGCCTTCTCCGCCGGCAGCGTCATGGGCTTCACCGTGGTGGGCCTGGGGCTTTTGGATATTTCCCTCTGGTACGCGGTGCTCAAGCTTGTGTTCCACGAGTCTCTTGAGACCATCACCGCCGCCATGATCACCTTCGGCATGGGCGCCTCCTCCATGGCTCTGTTCGCCCGTGTGGGCGGCGGCATCTTCACCAAGGCCGCCGACGTGGGCGCGGATCTGGTGGGCAAGGTGGAAGCCGGCATCCCCGAGGACGACCCCCGCAACCCCGCCGCCATTGCCGACAACGTGGGCGACAACGTGGGCGACGTGGCGGGCATGGGCGCCGACCTGTACGAGAGCTATGTGGGCTCCATCGTCAGCACCTGCGCGCTGGGCGTACTGGCCTTCAACAAGATTCCCGAGATCGACCGGGTCTTTGCCGTGGCCATCCCCCTCATCATTGCCGCTTTGGGCGTGCTCTGCTCCATCGTGGGCACCTTCTTTGTCAAGACCCAGGAGGGCGCGGATCAGCGCCAGCTTCTGGGCGCGCTCCGCCGGGGCACCAACTTCTCCGCCATCGCCATCGCTCTGCTCTCCTTCGTCGTAGTATGGCAGCTTCTGGGTCTGAAGTTCTACGGCATCTGGCTGGCCATCATGGCGGGTCTGTTTGCCGGCGTTCTCATCGGCCTGTGCACCGAATATTTTACCTCCGACACCTATAAGCCCACCCAGCGGCTGGCCGCCTCCTCCGAGACCGGCACCGCCACCCTTATCATCGGCGGCATCGGCCTTGGCATGATGAGCACCGCGCTGCCCATCCTGATTGTGGGCGTGGCCATCATCGCCGCTTACTTCTGCTCCACCATCGGCTTCGCCGGCAACACCGAGCTGGGCCTTTACGGCATCTCCCTGGCCGCCGTTGGTATGCTGTCCACGCTGGGCATCACCCTCTCCACCGACGCCTACGGCCCCGTGGCGGACAACGCCGGCGGCATTGCCCAGATGGCCGGACTGGACGAGGAGGTGCGGGAGCGCACCGACGCGCTGGACTCCCTTGGCAACACCACCGCCGCCACCGGCAAGGGCTTCGCCATCGGCTCCGCCGCCCTCACCGCCCTGGCCCTCATCGCCAACTTTGTGGAAAAGCTGGACATGGCCGGCGGCAGTTACAGTCTCTCCCTTATGGATCCCAAGGTGCTGGTAGGCATCTTCATCGGCGGCTGCCTGCCCTTTGTGTTCTCCGCCATGACCATGGACGCTGTGGGCCGCGCCGCCCAGAGCGTGGTGGTTGAGGTTCGCCGTCAGTTCCGGGAGATCACCGGGCTGATGGAGGGCAAGGCCGACGCGGACTACGCCAAGTGCGTGGATCTGTGCTCCAGAGCCAGCCTGAAGGAAATGGTGCTCCCCACTCTGCTGGCCATCGCCTCCCCCATCGTGGTGGGTCTGGTGCTGGGCGGCAGCGGTGTCATCGGTTTGCTCTGCGGCTCTCTGGTGTCCGGCTTCATTCTGGCCATCTTCATGGCCAACTCCGGCGGCGCCTGGGATAACGCCAAAAAATACATCGAGGCCGGCAGTCATGGCGGCAAGGGCAGCGAGCAGCACAAGGCCGCTGTCGTGGGCGACACTGTGGGCGACCCCTTCAAGGACACCTCCGGCCCCAGCATCAACATTCTCATCAAGCTGCTGAGCATGGTATCCATCGTGTTCTCCAGTCTGATTGCCAGCGTCCACCTGTTCTAATCTTACAAGAGGGACGCAGGCGTCCCCCTTGTATATTTCCCCCGCTTCGCAAGGCGAAGCGCTCACGCCCAACGGGCGCAAGAAATAGTATCGCTGCCGGGCAAAGCCCGGCAGCGATTTTTGTTTGTCTGGAAGTCCCGAAGGGACTTCCAGATGACTATACTCAGACCACTTGCAGGATATAGAATTTCAGGTAATCCGTCTCGGGGACGGAGCGGAGGATGGGGTGGTCGGGAGCCTGCTGGCGAGCCTCCACCTGCCGCAGCTCCACCCCGGCATCCAGCGCCGCAGCGTCCAGCATGGAACGGAACAGCTCGTCCGTCATAAAGTGGGAGCAGGAGCAGGTGGCCAGAAAGCCGCCCCGGGGCAGCAGGCGCATGGCTCGCAGGTTGATGTCCTTGTAGCCCCGGACGGCGTTTTTCACCGCGGAGCCGCTTTTGGCAAAGGCCGGCGGGTCCAGAATGATAAGGTCATACTCCCCGCGCCTGCCCTCCCCCTTCTGGGTAAGCAGGTCGAACACGTCCGCCTTCAGAAATTCCACGTTGGTAAGGCCGTTGCGCGCGGCGTTCCCCGCAGCCTGGGCGAGAGCCTCCGCCGACACGTCCACCGCCGTGACCTTCTCCGCACCCGCCGCGGCGCAGCAGAGAGCAAATGCGCCGGTGTGGGTGAAGCAGTCCAGCACCTTGCGTCCCTTTGCCAGCCGGGCGATGGCGGCCCGGTTGTACTTCTGATCCAGAAAGAACCCGGTTTTCTGGCCGTTTAGATAGTCCACATCATACTTGATACCGTTTTCCGTAATGCGCACATGGCCGTCCGTCTCCGTGCACAGACCGTCCCCGGCAAAGAAGCCCTGCCCCCGGGGCAGTCCCTCCTTGTCCCGCAGAGCACCCTCGTTGCGCTCGTACAGCACAGCGATCTCCCCGCCGCGCTCTCGCATGATGTCAACCAGCATGGGGTACAGCCTATCCTTCAGCGTGTCCATGCCATAGCACATACACTCGGCCACCAGTACGTTTTCAAACCGGTCCACGGTGAGCCCGGGCAGGCCGTCGCTCTCCCCAAAGATTACCCGGCAGGCGGAAAAGTCACCGCCCATCACCGCCATGCGGTAGTCCACCGCGTAGGTGAGCCGCCTTCTCCAGAACTCGTCGTCGAACCGGTCGTTGGCGTTGCGGGACACGACTCGCACCCGGATCTTGCTCTGATCGTTATAAAAGCCCGCGCCCAGCCACTTCCCCTTTCGAGAGAACACGTCCGCGATCCCGCCCCGGACGCAGCCCTCCTCCGAGAGCAGCTCCTCCCCATACACCCAGGGATGTCCAAGGCGCAGGGCGCGCTCCGCCTTCTCGTTCACGATCACCGCCGGATAAGGTCTTTCCATGCCAAGCCTCCTAAAAGATTGCATTCCTCGTTCTTATCGATTATAATGAGTCACATGAAGAAAAACAAGAAAATTGTAATACTGCCGCTGATTTTGGCGGCGCTTCTGCTGGCGGGCGTTATGACCGTACGCTTCTGGCCTGACAGCGGGGACACGCTTTCCGCCTCCCCCACGCCGGCGGAAACCCCCGCTCCCACACCCACGGCGCGGCCCACGCCAACGCCCTCTCCCACGCCTACCCCCGCGCCGGAATACTTTACCATCTCCATGGTGGGGGACTGCACGCTCTGCTCCAGCCAGTATTATCCCCATTATGAGACTGTGATGAACGGCGACTTCGCCCACCCCTTCTCCGGCACGGCGGACTACTTCAAGGGCGATTACCTGAGCATCGGCAATTTGGAGTGCTCCTTCTCCGACCAGCCCCTTACCGCCACCAGCACCTTCCACTTCCTCGCCCCCACGGAGCACACCAAAATCCTCACCGCGGGCGGCATGGACTTTATGACCCTCTCCAACAACCACACGCTGGACTTTGGGGACACCGGTCTTACTGACAGCGAGAAGGCACTGGATGAGGCGGGCATTGCCTGGGCCGCGCCGGACGGCAGCACCGTCTACCAGACCGGGGACGGCCTCCGGGTGGGACTGTACGCCGCCAAATGGATCTGCACCCAGGAGGAGATCGAGGCGGGTGTCGCCGCTCTTGCGGCACGCGACGACGTGGATCTGGTCATCTGCCTGATGCACTGGGGTCTGGAGGGCAGCTATCAGGTCACCGACGGGCAGCAGACGCTGGGGCGCGCCGCCATTGACGCGGGCGCGGACATCGTCTACGGCTCCCACCCCCATGTGCTGCAGCGTATTGACCAGTATAACGGCGGCACCATTGTGAACAGCCTTGGCAACTACTCCTTCGGCGGCAACACCAACCCACGGGATCGGGACACCGCCATTGTGCAGTTTACCGTGCGCCGGGACTGGGACGGCAGCGTCACCGTGGAGGGCTATGAGGCCATCCCCTGCTGCCTCAGCAGCACCGCCGGCATCAACGACTACCGGCCCGTGCCCTACGAGAAGGGCACGACGGAATACGACCGGGCCATGAGCAAGCTGCTGGGCACCTTCACCGGGCCTGACCTGACCATTGATTACAGCGCCTACCACAAAAATGACGCTCCCACCTCGGACGTCGTACCGGATGCCCCATCGGCACCCGACGCCGCCCCTGCCGACTGACCTTCCCCCGCGCCGCCGCAAGTTGCGGCGGCGCGGGTTCTTCTTGGACAAATAATTATTGATAAACGATAATTATCATGGTAGAGTCAGGACAGATGAATTATTGTTTTGCGATAATCGGAGGTAACCATGAAGAAAAAAGGACTGATGATTTTCCTGCTGCTGGAGGCGGCGGCCTGTGCGGCCTTCTGTCTCACCCGGGCGGAGCTTTCCGGCCTTGCGGGCCCGGCGCCGGCCTTCCCCTTTGCCCAGATCGCCGCCGCGCTGCGGGCGCTGTCGCTCACCGGGCGGGTGGGCAACGCCTTCGCGGTGCTGCTGTGGGTGGCCATAGGTCTGCTGCCCGCCGGCACTCTGCTGCTTACGGCGCGACGCCGGAAGCTGCGGGGCGGGGACACGCTGCCCCCGCTTGCCTCCGCGCTTCTGCTCGCCGCCCTGCTGCTGATGGCCCGGCCGGGCACCCTCTCCCGTCTCACAGGCGGGCTGGGCGCGGACTACGGCTCAGCGGCGCTGGGCACGGCGCTGTGGTCGGTGCTGGCGGCCTGGGCGGTGATTGAGGCGCTGCGGCGCCTTCGCGACAGCGACGGCGCCGCTCTCTCCCACTGGGGACGCGGGCTGCTCTCGGCACTTGCGGCACTCTTTGTGTTTCTGATCTTCGGCAGCGGTCTCAGCAGCCTGCTGGCCGGGCTGGACGCAGTGAAGGAGGCCAACACCTCCCCGGATGCGGCGCTGGGTCTCACCAACGGGTTTCTCATTATCCGCTGGGCCGTGAACGCCCTGCCCTGGGCACTGTGCGTCGCCATCACCCTCCGGGGGCTGGGGCTGGTAGACGCGGTGAGCGCCGACCGGTACAGCGAGGAGACAGCGGCGGCGGCAGCCGGGCTGACCGCTCTCTGCTCCCGCTCCCTTGCCGCCGTGATGCTCACGCAGGCGGGCGTGAACCTGGCCCAGCTGCTCTTTGCCGGTGCGCTGCGCGATGTGTCCCTGACCGCCTCCTTCCCCGTGTTCTCCGTGGCCTTCGTCTTTGCGGCGCTGCTGCTTAGCCGCCTGTTGGGGGAGAACAAGGCGCTGAAGGATGACAACGACCTGTTCGTGTAAGGCGCGCCATGGCCATACGAATCTATCTGGAGGATGTGCTGCGCGCCCGGGACATGACCGGCAAGGAGCTGTGCGCCAAGGTGGGCATCACCGAGGCCAACCTCTCCATCCTTCGCAGCGGCAAGGCCAAGGGCGTGCGCTTCGGCACGCTGAACCGCATCTGCCACTATCTGGACTGCGATGTGGGGGACATTTTGAAATTTGACGGCGTATTGGAGGACGACGATGAAGCGTAATATTCTTCTTGTAAGCTGCGTGCTGGTGCTGGCCTTTGCGCTGGGGCTTTGCGGCTTCACACTGGCCGGCACCGGGAGCGAGGACGCCGGGAATGACCGGCTGATCGGCGTGTACGTCACGCCGGAGCACGTGGATCTATTCGATTTTGAGGGCTACCTCAATGACAACGCGGGCAAGCTCATGTCCGGCGGGGAGATCACCGGCGGCGAGGCCTATGAGGGCCGGCTGTACGCGGTTTTGCGCGACCGGGTGCTCACCGGCGAGGAGACCGGCGAGCAGACCACCGTGCAGGAGTATGTATTCCCCGGTCTGGACGGCATCGGCTGCTATGTGCCCCGCTACGGCGAGGGGGACGACAGCTATCTGGGCTCCGTCAGCGACAGCGCCCTTGATATGGGGACGTACCACGTCTCCTACACCGACGAGGGCGACAGCATGACGCTGGAGGGCACCATCTATGTGACCCCCGGCAGCGGCGACAACGCCTGGTACACCAACCCGGTGTACCAGACCGCCGACGGGCGGGTGTATCTGGTCTCCGGCAGCGGCATAAGCTGCGGCGGCGTGGAGAGCGAGGGCTCGGTGATGTCCACCACCCTCACCGACACCTCCACCCTCACCCAGGGCGGCAAAACCGAGAGCTGGTCCTTTTCCGTCCAGATCTCCATCTCCTTCGCCTACGCGCCGGAGCGCTTCACCCTGCTGCAAATGGGGGCAGACGGGGAGTGCCTGAGCGCCAGCGACTTCGCCCCCGGGGACGTGCCGGAGCGCCTTACACTGCTGCCCGGCACAGAATATGTGATCGCGGAGAGCCACAAGCGGGGCCCGGACGGCGCGCCGCTCTCAGCGCGGGAGCTGTTCACCCCCGACGATCAGCTCATCACCCTCTGGCGGGACACGGGCCGGGGCGTGCTGGAGCAGGCAGCGGTGGAGCTGGTGTGGTAAGACCGAATGAAAAAGTGAGGGCGTCACCGATTGGTGACGCCCTTTTTCTGTTATCCTTTGTCCCGCAGCTCCAGCCACCAGAGATGGTCGGAGGAGACGGTCATGCCCACGCTCTTTTGCAGAGACAGGGACGCATGGTTATCCCACACCACCTGACCGTAGGGCACATTGCCGCGCTCCAGCTCGTCGCCCACGGCTCTGCGCTGCAGCGCCGCGCCCATGCCCAGACGGCGAAACTCCGGCAGCACATCCAGAAAGCCCATGCTGCCGTCGTCATGGCGGCCGATGAAGCCGGCGCAGCGCTCGCCCACATACGCGCCGATGAACACGCCTTTTGCCATCTGCCCCCGGATATACTCCAGATCCTCCGGATCATTGTGGTAGTTGCGGCACACCCACTCCGCCGCATCCGGCGTCAGGGTGCGGAACTCGCACAGGGCGGGAACCGCCGGCGGCTCCTTGCTCAGGTAGACAGACTGGACGCACTCCAGAAAGAAGGAGAAATCCCAGTCCTTCCCCAGCACGTCTACAAGCCGCCGCTGGTGGACGCAGAAAAACCGCCCGCCCCGGGAGAGTGCCGCGTCCAAATGCCGGTGGGCTGCCTCATCCGTGAAGGCGGAGACGGAATAGAGTCCGCTCTCCGGCGCGTAGGCCAGCACCCCCTCCTCGTCTGCGGAGAGCACCTCCAGCACGCCCCGGCGGATGCCCTCCAGCATATCAATGCTCAGGAGTCCGCCCCGCTTCAGACAGCGGTAGGCAATCAGCTTCTGCTCCACTTGGGCCCCTCCGGGGTATCAATAATGGTAATGCCCTCCGCCTTCAGCTCGTCGCGGATGCGGTCGGCCTCGGCAAAATTCTTTGCCTTCTTGGCGGCGGTGCGCTCCTGCACCAGCGCGTCAATGCGGGGATCGCTCTCGCCCGCGTCGGCCTCATTCTTATCGTTCAGCGCCTTGGCGTGACCGATGAGATCCAGCCCCAGCACAGTGTCGTAGCCGGCGATCAGAGCCAGCTTGGTGGCGTCGCTCACGTCTGCCTTCAGGGCGTCGTACACGGCGGTGACGGCGAGGGAGGTGTTCAGATCGTTATCCAGCGCGTCGGTGAAGCCCTTTTTGAGGGTCTCCAGCGCCGCGGAATCCACCTCTCCCCCCTCCTTGAGGGCGGCCACCCGGGCCACCAGCTTATCATAGGCCACCTTGGCGTTATCCAGATTCTCATAGGAGAACACAAGGCTCTTGCGGTAATGGCTCTGCAGGCAGAAGAAGCGGTAGCTCAGTGGGTCATAGCCCTTTTGCTCCAGCAATGACACGGTGAGGAACTCGCCCTTGGACTTGCTCATCTTGCCGCCGGTGGTGTTCAGGTGATAGACGTGCATCCAGTAGCGGCACCAGGGATGGCCCAGATAGGCCTCGGACTGGGCGATCTCGTTGGTGTGATGGGGGAAGGCGTTGTCGATGCCGCCGCAGTGAATGTCCAGATGCTCGCCCAGATGCTTGATGGAGATGCCGGAGCACTCGATGTGCCAGCCGGGATAGCCCACGCCCCAGGGGGAGTCCCACTTCAGGGCCTGATCCTCAAACTTGGACTTGGTGAACCACAGCACAAAATCGTTCTTGTTGCGCTTGTTGGTGTCCTCCTCCACGCCCTCACGCACG
>CAZCDJ010000050.1:0-12855 GCA_964497655.1 uncultured Oscillospiraceae bacterium
GACTACGCGGAGAAGCTGACCCAGATTTTGAAGGAGAACGACATCCACAGCGTCACCGTGGTACGCATGGAGGTGCCCTGCTGCGGCGGACTGGAGCAGGCGGTAAAAACCGCCCTGCGGGATAGCGGCAAGCTCATCCCCTGGCAGGTGGTCACCATCTCCACCGACGGCAGAATTCTGGACTGAGAGCAAGCGAGGGGGCCACCGCGTGGAACAGCTTGCCGGTGCCGCGGAGGATGGCGTTGTCGGGAGAAAAAATCCTGCTCCACATGGCGTTCAGACGTGCTTGAGCGCCATGGCGCGGGCCACCTTGTCCCGGTTGCGGGCGGACTGCTCCGGCTCACGCAGGCAGTACTCCTGAAAGAGCGCGTCGATGATGAACAGCTGGGAGATGCGGGCGGCGGCGCTGCTCTGCTGCAGGGGGCCCTCGTCGCTGCCGCAGTGGAGCACCACGTCCGAGTGGTTCACGGCGGGGGACTTGGCGTAGCGGGTCACCAGCACCACCCGGGTGCCGTTGGCCACCGCCAGGGGCAGCACGTCCTCCAGCTCCTTGGTGGAGCCGCTGTAACTGAAGCAGAGGATGGCGTCCTCCGCGTCCATCAGTGCCACGGCCACGGCCTGAGAGTGGGAGTCCATGACGCAGGAGAACTTGCCGGACACGGTGGAAAACAGCGTCCACGCCTCCTGTGCCATCACCTGGCTGCTGCCCTGCCCCAGACAGAGCACGCGCCTGGCCCCGCTCAGCAGCTCCACCGCCCGGGTGAGCGCCTCCGGCTCCAGCCGCTCCACGGTCTGGGCCAGCAGGGCGGTCTGCACGGAGAGCAGGCGGCGGATGTGTCCCGTCACGCTGTCCCCCGGCTCAATGCCCGCCCGGGCGGTGATGTCCTGCCGGTTTCCGGCCTCCTCCGCCAGCGCCAGCTTGAAATCGCTGTACCCCCGCAGCCCCAGCGTGCGGCAGAAGCGGGTGATGGACGCCTCGCCCACACCGCACGCCTCCGCCAGATCGGAGATGGACATATACTGGGCGCTGACGCTGTCCGTGAGCACATAGTCCGCCACCTTTCGTCCGGCGGCGGTCAGGTCGTAATACTTATTGGTAATGGTCGCGGAAATATATTCGGCCATAAAGCTACTCCTTTGCCAGAATTTCGCCCAGCAGCACATCGCGCACACTCAGGCTGCGGGGCACATGGAAGAAGGTTCCGCCCTTGCAGGGCGGCTGGGTGGGCAGCCGCCCCAGCAAAACGGCTTGTATGCCCCCGCCGCCGGGGCTATAATGGAGGCATCAGACAAAAGGAGAGCCTCATGGACGAACGAAACGAAAAACTGCAGCAGCTGGTGACGCCCCTGCTGGCGTGGTACGGCGCGTGCCGGCGGGAGCTGCCCTGGCGCAGCGACCCCACGCCCTACCATGTGTGGCTGTCGGAGATTATGCTGCAGCAGACCCGCATTGCCGCCGCGCTGGACTACTACCGCCGCTTTCTGGACGCGCTGCCCACGGTGGAGGCGCTGGCGGAGGCGGAGGAGGACAAGCTCATGAAGCTGTGGCAGGGGCTGGGCTATTACAGCCGCGCCCGCAATCTGCAAAAGGCCGCCCGGGTGATTGTGGAGCGCCACGGCGGGGAGTTCCCCCCGCGCTATGAGGACATCCGGGCGCTGCCCGGCGTGGGGGATTACACCGCCGGGGCCATCTCCGCCATCGCCTTCGGCCAGCCGCTGCCCGCGGTGGACGGCAACGTGCTGCGGGTGCTCTCCCGGTTTTTGGGGGACCACACGGATATCTCCCGGCCGGAGGCGAAGCGCGCGGCGGAGGCGCTGCTCACGCCGGTGATCCCCGCCGGGCGGGCGGGGGACTTTGATCAGGCGCTGATGGAGCTGGGGGCACTGGTGTGCCTGCCAAACGGCGCGCCCCTGTGCCAGACCTGTCCCCTCTCCGCGCTGTGCGAGGCGTATGGCACCGGGCAGACGGAGACCCTGCCGGTGAAGGGTAAAAAAAAGCCCCGGTCGGTGCGGGAGCTGAACGTGTGGCTGCTGTACCGGGAGGGCCGGGTGGCGCTGCGCCGGCGGCCGGACAGGGGTCTGCTGGCGGGGCTGTGGGAGTTCCCCAACGGGGAGGGCGGAGAGCTGCCCGCCCGGTGGGGCGTCCCGGTGCAAAAAACCGCCCCCGCCGGCACCGGCAAACACGTTTTCACCCATATCGAGTGGCACATGACCGGCTATGCGGCGGAGGCGGAGAGCGACGCGCTGCCCGACGGCTGGGTCTGGGCCACCGGGGAGGAGCTGGAGCATTTCTACGCCCTCCCCAGCGCCTTCCGCCCCTTCCTGGCGCCGGCACTGGGGCTTATCGGATGAAATTCACCGCGTTGTAAACGCAAATCAGGCTGATGAGCAGCAGCAGCACGAGAAAAAGCTTGTCCACCATTCTGTCGTCCATCCGCTTGCTGAGCATACGCCCCAGAATCCCGCCGCCCACGCCGCCGCAGACCATCAGGAGCAGGGCAGACGGCTCAAACGCGGGGATTGTTCCCCCTACAAGGCTGAAAAGCAGGTTGGCGGCCTGACTGAACAGGATGATATACAGGGAATTTGCCGCGGCCTTCTTGGTATCCATGCTGAAAAAATAATGCAGCACCACAAGATTGAACGGCCCGCCGCCGATTCCCAAGAAGCTGGACAGCAGCCCCAGCAACAAACCGATCACCACGCACACAAGTGGATTGGACTCCTGCCTTGCGTGGATTTTGTCCTTCTTCAGGGTATAGGCAAAGGTGCCAAGGGTCAGGAGCAGCAGGCAGAGGGACTGGGCCGCCCCCGCCACGCTGCCGCCGATGGAGTTTCGCACCGCCGCAAACAGCAGATTGCCACACACGCCGCCCAGCGCCGCGCCCAGAGCCAGCGGGGTACCCGTGGCCGTGTCGATGGAGCCGGAGCCGGAGCGGGACGCAAGGCTTCTGCCCACATTATAAAGGGACATGGAAAAAACGGTGCAGCTTGAGAGAAAGCTGATGGTGGCCACACTGGCCACCCCCAGCAAATCCAGCACCGGCTTAATGATTACGCCGCCGCCGATTCCGCAGACAGCCCCGATGACCGACGACAGCAGCGCGATGAGAAAGAGAAGCAATTTTTATAAACCTCCCAACGGGGGCCGGGGCAAGAAGCCCGCGACCGGGCGAAATAAGTTCTCCCTGCATCCATGGATAGTCCCTATCCATCCATGCAGGGAGATCATTTTATACGCTGCGCAGATCGTCGCCCTTCATGCACAGGTGCACGGCGCCCACCTTAAAGGTCTTGGGCAGCGCCAGAATGTTGGGGTTCGGTCCGGTGTACTTCTTCATGGCGTCCGCAAGCGCCTCCTCAAAGGTGGCGCGGGTCTTGAGCCCCATGCCCCGGGCGATGCCCGGCTCCTGCGCGCCCACAATGTAGATGGCGGAGGTATTCATCTCCGCAATGTGTCCGCAGCTCATCATGGAGAAGCCGTGGAAGGGGTGGAAGGCGTTGGCAAAGCGATACTTGCGGATGTATTCCTCATTGGTGGCGAAGTACTCGCCGTAGCGGTTCATGTCGGAGAGCGTGTTCATATGGTCGTGCTGGAACAGCTGGTACAGCTCCCGCAGGTAGGGCCAGCGCTCATCATGGAAATAGCCGTTGCAGATGGAGGAACAGATAATGACGCAGTTGTCCTTCATGACCCGCTTGTGGCGGATGACCTGGGCGGAAAGGGCCTGCATCATCTGGATGGGGTTGGTGCCCATGCCGTCGCCGTAGTGGAAGTCCTGGGGCATACCGAACACCATGATGTCATATTTCTTCTCCGCGAAGGGCACATAGGTGCGCTTGTCTGCCACCTTCCAGGATGCGGGCATCATCTCCGCGGCGTAGCCGCTGAAAATGGCAATCTGCCGGGACCAGGTATCCAGCACCGCGTCGCAGCAGAAGAAGGGATGGCCCATCTTCTCCTCCATGTACATTCCGATCTCATCGAACTTGGTTCGCATGAGGGAGTGGCCGGACACGGGCACGAAGTCCTCCCGGTGCATCACGGAGGGCACATGATGGCTGGCAATGGAGCGCCAGTGGGTGATGCCGGTGGAGCAATGCTTGTAGCCGCCGCTGTACCCGCCGTAGGGATTGCCCTGAGTGTGACCGATGAGGATGGGAATATCGCACTCATAGACGTACTTGTTCATCAGTACCGGGTCGCCCCGGCGGGTGCAGCCCAAATCCACCATATGGGCGTAGTCCTCGCTGTCGTGGGAGGTGATCTGCCCATGGGGGTAGAACTCCCGGTACAGCTCCTCGCCGAAAATCTTTTTGATTTCCGCCTCGGTGGCCCGGGGGTGGAGACCGTTGGAGACCATGAACAGGATGTCCTTCTTCTCCACGCCGGCGGCATACAGCTCGTTGAGGCAGGCCCGGATGCACACCTTCCGGTGGCTGGTGGCCTGCACGCCGCCCTTCACGATGTCAGGGATGACGAATACCACGGTCTTGCCCGGGGCGGCCAGCTCCCGCAGCGGCGGCATCCCAATGGGGTTGCGGATGCTCTCCAGCGTGGCGGCAAACAGGCTGTCCCAGTCCTGGGGCAGACAGGGCGGGTCCGCCACCGTCTCGCCGGGGATGAACACATCGGTGCTGTCCGGCAGCTCCGCCGAAAGCAAGCCCTGCCCATATTCAAAATCAAGCTTCATGGTATTTCCTCTCACTTTCCAAGATAAGTTTTGATAATCTCCCGGTATTCCTCGGGATAAAAGCCAATCTCCCCGCTGAACCGGGTGAGGGCGATAAGTCCGCCGTCAATCTCCGGGATGGAGGCCAGCATTTCGGCGTTGTCCTTCTTCAGTCCGCCGCCGTACACCACATCGATCCCTCCGGTGACTTCCTTGACAAACCGGGCGATCTTGGTGATATACTCCTTGTCCGCCGGGGTCTTGCCCGGGCCGATGGACCACACCGGCTCGTAGGCGATGACCACCGCGCTCTTGTCCACGCCGGCCAGTCCCACCTCAAGCTGCTCCCGGAGCACCTCCTGCCAGCGCGCCTGCTCCTCGCTCTTTTCCCCGATGCAGTAGAGCACACGCATCCCGTTTTCCGCGGCCTGCTTCACCTCCGCGTTCAAAAGGCGATTGATTGCCGCCGTGTCCGTGACGCCCGCCTCCGCCAGAATGCCCGCCTTGTCGGCGCGCTCCTCGCAGTGACCGATGAGGGTGGCGGTGACGCCCATGGCCTTCATGGCGCTCACCGGTCGGTTGGTGGTGAAGGCGCCGAAGTTGCCGCCGGGGGCGGTGTTCATCCGGTAGACACTCTGGCAGCCGATGCCCACTGCGCTATGAGGCGAGCGCGCGGCGACGGCGCCCAGCAGGTGCGCCTCCGGGAAGAAGTCCACGAACTCCACCTGGCCGGCGGGATATTCCGCCAGTGCGTCCTGGGTGTTTTTCACAATATACTCGCCCCAGCTCCGGATGGGAGCGATGCGGTTCACGCCGCCGTACTCCACGGGCACGTCGAAGCGCTTCAGGTTCAGATACAGATGTTTCATATCGTTATCCTCAATATTCTCTCAAATTACAGTACTGGGGAAGGCCGTCGCCCAGCAGCGGCGCGGCGTAGTCGAAAAACTCCGGCGCGATGGCGCTGCCGTTTTCAATCCACTCCAGGGGAAATTTCTTTTCCTCATTGGCAATGGCGGAGAGCGGGGCGAGGAACACATCGCTCTGATACTCGCCGCTTCGGTCAGCCCGCAGGGCCACCATGCCGCCGGTCTCCCCGGCAAGGGCGAATTCCAGCGCAGCCTGTCCCACCCGGTAGGCCTCCTCCCGATCCACCGGGGACACATAGGCCATACTGGTGCGCCCCAGCAACCCGGGCTTTTCCGCCCGGGACTTGATTCCCAGCCGGGTCATAATCTGCTCCGACAGGTACTGTCCCACGCCGCCGGGCACACTGTGGCCGAAGCCGTCCACAATGCCGGAATCGGCAAGGGGCTTGCCCTGCGTGTCGCACAGTCCCTCGCTCACCGTCACCAGAAGCCCCCGCCCTGCGGCGTAGGCGGTTTCCACCTCCGCCAGCAGCGTGTCCATGTTCACACCCAGCTCCGGCAGATACACAAGCTGCGCGCAATCCGTGAGCCGGGAGGCCATTGCGCCGGCGGCGGTGATCCAGCCGGCGTTCCGGCCCATCAGCTCCAGCACCACAACATGGATGGGCAGGGCGGCGGCGTCCAGCGCCAGCTCCGCGCTGCTCACAGCCGCGTAACGGGCCGCGCTGCCGTAGCCGGGGCAGTGGTCGGTGATGACCAGGTCGTTGTCGATGGTCTTGGGAATGCCGATCACCTTGATATCCAGACCCTCCCGGGCGATCAGGCGGCTGATCTTGTCGCAGGTGTCCATGGAGTCGTTGCCGCCGTTATAGAAGAACGCCTTAATGTCGTGTCTGCGCAGGCATTCCAGCACCGCGGGAAAATCCGCCTCGCAGAGCTTCCGTCGGCAGGAGCCGATGGCGGACGCGGGGGTCTCCCGCAGCCTGCTGATCCGCTGGGCGGGAACCTGGGTCAAATCCATCAGCTGGTCGCTGAGCAGTCCCTCCGCACCGAAACGCGCGGCAAAGATCTTGTCCACCCGGCGGTGGGCGCGCCCCGCCTCCACCACTCCCTGCAGGGAGCTGTTGATGACCGCGGTGGGGCCGCCGCCATGGGCAACTAAAATGTTATATGCCATGCTCTCCCCCTCAGATCCCGGCCTTTTTGTACCGGTCCGCCATTTCCTCCAGAGAGACGCACTCCACCAGCGGGGCCTTGCCCACGCTGCCGAAATCCACCACCAGCGTGCCCACGCTCTCCTTCACGCCCCGCTCAATGCAGTCCACCACCTTGGCTACGGACTGGCAGGGGACGCTGCCGTACATCACCGTATCCATAATGGGCGTCAGAAACTCCCGGGGGTCAAAGGCGGAGGGCTTGGCCTCCAGCAGCCGGAAGATGGGCCCGATGAACTCGTTGCTGCGGAGCGCCGGCTCATAGTAAAACAGCTCTCTCAGGTTGCGCGTCACCGCCAGACGGATATCCGTGTCCACGTTAATCTTGGAGATTCCCAGCCGGGACACCTCCATGAGCTGCTCCCTGGGTATGCCGTAGGCATTCTCAATTTTGCCGCCCAGTGCGTTGATCTCGTCCACGATGTACCGGGGTACGGTGGAGGAGCCGTGGCTCACCAGCGCGCAGAAGATTCCCTCGTGGCGCAGGCACTCCTTGGTGGCAATGGCAATCTCCTTGCGAATCACCGCATCCTTGCCCTTGTTGGCTCCGTGCTTGGTGCCGTAGCTGATGGCAAGCGCGTCCACACCGGTGCTTTTGATAAAGCGCACCGCGTCCAGCGGATTGGTGTAGGTGGAGGTCTCCGCGAACACATGATCCTCCACGCCCGCCAGCACGCCCAGCTCCGCCTCCACGGTGACGCCCCGGGGGTGCGCCAGCTTGACCACCTCGCGGGTCAGCGCCACGTTCTCGTGGAACGGCAGAGAGGAGCCGTCAATCATCACGCTGGTGTAGCCCCCGTCCATGGCCGCCAGGCAGGACTCCACGGTCTTGCCGTGGTCAAGGTGCAGCGCCACGGGAACGCGGCTGTCCCCGGCAAATTTCTTCACCGCCCCGGCAATATTGTTGGCGCCGATCTTTTTGTCCTCCAGCGTGCCGTTTGCAAAATCCGTGCGCCCGCCCATAAAGGCGTTGGCCAAATCCGCGCCCTGCAAAATTGCCGCGGCGCGGAACATCTCATGCACGTCGATTACCGCCTTGGCCTGAGCCACGGCGTTCACGTTAAATGCACCCTGTGCAAAGTTATATTTTTCGCTTGCCTCCAGAATGGCTCTCATCGGAACAAGTGACATGATTACACCTCCGACATGGGTCGCCTCCGCCGTGCTCAGCCGAACACGCAGATCACGAGTCCCATGATAATAATATAAAGATAGCTGAGCCGGCGCAGGAGCTGAACGTTAATCCGCCGGAGCACCGCCACGCCCAGCGACGTGGCTGCCAGCACGCCCAGCACCATGAAGCCGCTGCCCCACAGACAGGCGGGCGTGAAGTTGCCGTAGAAAAAGTGCATCCCCACTGCCACAATGGCGGAGGGCACAAAGATCATGTTCATATTCGCCGCGTAGGCCTTGGGGTCATCCCCGTATTTTTCCTGACAGTGGATGGAGGCAAAGGGGCCGGACACGTTGAACACGCCCCCGAACAAGCCCCCCAGGCCGCAGGTCACAACGCCCCGGGGATCGGCGCGCAGCAGCCGTTCCATGTTGAAGTTCAGCAGCTGGGACGCGGAATAAATCACAAGAAAAACGCCCAGCGAAATACGCAAAAACGGAGTCTGAAGCCGCATCATCAGCACAATTCCGATGATCTTGCCGATGGTGAGGGAAAGGCAGGGGGCAAGGATATTCCGCCAGTCGATGTAGTGCCGGAGGGTGATGCTCACCTGGGACACCAGCACCAGCAGCGCCACCGACACGATGGCGGAGGCATTGTTGTAGGGCATGAACAGCGTAACCACCGCCATGGCGATCATGCCAAAGCCCATGCCCAGCGCCCCGTGGATAAAGCCCGCCAGCAGCGCGGCGCCCAGACAGACAGCGATCATTTTCACTTCCATCGCTCTGTCCCGTCCCCCTTCCCCCGCACGTCGGAACGGCCCTCACACCCGCCGTCCCGTCCCTGTGGGGCCCTGCTCATTTCGCGCCGTTGGCGGCGTTCATGAACCTTCTGTGGAACTGCAGCACCACCGCGTTGGAGGTGAACTGCGCCAGCAGCTCCGGCCCGGCGGTGATGACCACCCGGTCGGCCATGTCGATGAACTCCGGCTCCATCAGCAGCCGGTCAATGTACGGATAGTAGTTCTCCCCCTGCATATTGCAGATGATGAGCCGGGTGTCCGGCAGGTTCGCCTGACGGAGGCAGCGCAGGTTGTGACGAATTCCGTCCAGCCCGTCCGCCGCCGGATCGTCCACAAAGCCCCGGTACTTCAGAATGTCCTTCGCCCGGGTATAGGCGGCAAAGCGGTCGCCGTTTCGCTCCGTGGCGGAGAGATAGTCGTTTTCCACCATGTAGGCCTGAAGCTGCTCAATGAACAGCGGGTCGCCGGTCTCCTCGTAGGCGCGCAGCAAACCGGACATCTGCAGGCTCTGGGCGTGACGGAACATCACGAAGCTGTTGATGAAATAGGGTCTGGCCTGCAGGGCCAGCGCGGTCTGATACGGCTCGAACATCAGGGTGAAGTTCACCCGGTAGCCGTGCTCCCGGAGCATCAGCGCCAGATTGTGTCCCCGGTAGAAATCCCGGGTGTCGCCCTGATTGTAGCGGCGGGAAAACTTTTTGTCCCCGGTCATCAGCTCCGACACGTTGTCCGCGTTCACCGGACCGGTGTGGGGCACCTTGATAACCACTCTATGGCCGGAAAGCATCTCCCGAAACCGGGCCGCTTCCTCCAGAATCTCGCTCTCCGAGGCATGGAAGGGGTCATTCAGCTCCACGCTGATGTCGCAGCCGGGGCCAAGCAGACCGCCGATATCCCGCAGCACCTCGTCCCGGTTCTTGTACCTTCCGCCCACGTTGGCGGCGGGGTTGTTGATGAACTGGTTGTAGATGATGGCAGGGTTGCAGGTCAGGTTGGAGATGATGTTCTTCATGGGCTCCACCTCGTAGGGGTTTGCGGAGTCCGCGCTGAACAGCACCCGCTGGGGCCGTTTCACGCCGTTCTTATCATAGGAGATGTCCCGCGCCAAATCCGCGTTCACGCGGCCGTCCCGCTCCATGACGTACTCCACCCGGAAGCCCGCCGGCGTCTCCCCCGGCGCCACATGGAAGCAGTCAATCACATCCCGGAAGTTCGCGGTAACACCCAGCGCGGCGCCCCGCAGCCGCAGCTCCTCGTACAGCTCCCTGTCAATGCTGTGGCCCATGACGCGCTCCACGTATTTTTCCTCGCCGCTCACCACGGGCAGGGTGTTTTCCCCGCCGTACAGGGATGAGATCCTGTATTGTATGCTACTCATATTAAAATGCAGCCCTCTCTTACTTATGTGACATTACTTTCCCGCTGAAATCGCCGCCTGTTTTCTTCCCACGGCCCTCTTTGCGGCGCGCACAATGTCCCCGGCGGTCAGGCCGAAGCGCTCCATCAGAACCGGTGTCTCGGCCACCTCGCCAAAAATATCCTGGGTGCCCACAAACTCCATGGGAGCGGGGCAATGTGCCGCCAGTGTCTCCGCCACGGCGCTGCCCAGTCCGCCGATGACGTTGTGGTTTTCCGCCGTGACAATGGCGCCGGTCTCTCTGGCCGCGGCCACCACCGCCTCCGTGTCAATGGGCTTGATGGTGAACATATCCAGCACCCGCGCCTGGATTCCCTCGACCCGGAGCAGCTCCGCCGCCCGCAGCGCCTCAATCACCTCACGGCCGGCGGCAATGATGGTCAGATCGCCGCCCTGCCGCAGCAGGGCCGCCTTTCCAATGTCAAAATCGCTGCCGGGGGCATAGATGTCCTCGGTCTTTACCCGGCACAGACGAATGTACATCATGCCGTAGGTATGGGCGATTTTGGGAATCAGGTTCTCCAGCATGGTGGCGTCGGTGGGCTCAAGGATGGTCATTTCGGGGATCGCGCGCATCATTGCCACGTCCTCCAGCGCCATGTGGGTGCCGCCGTTCAGCCCGGCGCACACGCCGGGGTCGCTGCCCACCATCTTCACGTTCTGTTTGGCGTAAGCGCCGCTCATGAACACCTGATCCATCACCCGCCGGGAGGCGAAGGTGCCGAAGGAATGGGTGAAGGGGATAAAGCCCTCGGCGCTGAGCCCGCAGGCCACGCCGATCATGTTGCTCTCCGCGATGCCGCAGTCAAAAATATTCTCCGGGTACTTCTCCATATAGGGAAGAATGCCGATGGGACGCATCAAATCCGCGTCGGTGACCATCACCGGCTCGCCGTTTTCGATGAGTCTGACCACCTCACGGGCGTATACCTGCCGCATTTCCTGCTCGCCCAGATGATTTTCCCTTGCAAGGTCGATCTTCATAGTCTCCTTACCACCTTTCCCGGCCTCAAAGAGCCGCCTTGCAGGCTTGAAGCGCCGCGATGGCCCGCTCCGCCTGCTCCGGGGACACCGTCATATTGTGGTTGAACACATCCTCGGCAAAGCAGCAGCCCTTCCCCTTTTTGGTATGCAGAATAAGCATGGAGGGCCGGTCCGCGGCGGCCTTGGCGGCCTCAATGGCCTCCATGATCTGGCCCACGTCATTGCCGTCCTCCACGTTGACAACGTGCCAGCCGAAGGCGGCAAACTTCCCGCCGATATCGGTAAGTCCCGCCACCTGCTCCACCGTGCCGCAAATCTGTTCCCGGTTGTAGTCCACAAAGGCAATCACGTTGGTGAGCTGCTTGGCAGGGGCAAACATGGCGCACTCCCAGACCTGTCCCTCCTCGCACTCGCCGTCGCCCAGCAGGAGATAGACATAGCTGGAAAGCCCCTTCCTCTTGCAGCCCATGGCAATGCCCAGCGCCGAGGAAAAGCCCTGCCCCAGAGAGCCGGTGGTCATGTCCACGCCGGGGGTTCTGTTCATATCCGTGTGGCTGGGCAAATTTGTGCCGGGGCGGTTCAGCGTGACCAGCTCGCTCCGGTCAAAGTAGCCCCGCAGCGCCAGCGCCGCGTACATGGCGGGGCCGGCGTGTCCCTTGGACATAATAAAGCGGTCGCGCTGCTCCCACCTGGGGTTTTTGGGGTCAATCCGCATCACGCCGCCGTAAAGACAGGCCATCAGATCGCACACCGACATGGAGCCGCCTACGTGTCCCACGCCAATGGCTCTGAATTCCTCCATCGCCGCAATCCTGATCTCCGCGGCGAAGGCGCTGAGTTCCTTTCTCTTTTCTTCCGTGACCATGTTTCCACCTATCCTTCCAAACCGTATTGTCCGCCACCGCCGCGCTCAGCAGCAGTTTTCTCTCTCAATCTCCCGGAGCGCTTCCCTCTGCGTGTGCAGAAAATCCACGCGCCACTGGGGAAAGCCCTCGGTGAACTCCGTGTGCAGGAAGGTATCCGCAATCTCGCAGGCCATGGTGGGGCCAACGATAAAGCCGCCCATGCAAAGCACATTGGCGTCGTTAATTTTCCGGCTGTACATGGCCGCGTACTGGCTTTCCACCACGGCGGCATAGACACCCGGGAACTTGTTGGCGGTGATGGCCATGCCCATGCCGGTGCCGCACAGAAGGATGCCCCGCTTCGCCTCTCCGCCGGAAATCCTCCCGCCCACGGTTCTCGCAATTTCCGTAAAGGTCTTGGGCTCGCTGAGGGACAGAGTACCCACGTCCTCAAGCTCCACGCCCTGCTCCCGCAGGTGCGCCGCGACGGCCTCCTTCAGCGCAAAGCCGCCCTTGTCCGCTCCAATCAAAATCTTCATCTGACAAACTCTCCATAAAGGAATTTCCGCCGGAAAAAGGCCTGTTACAAAGCTGTGTAACAGGCCTCTCCGCCCAGCGGATTACCACCACTTGATCTGATCTGTTACATAGTTACGAAGCTTGATAAACTCCGGGGAGGTGACATCTCTGGGCCGGGGCAGGTCAATCTTGACCTCCTCCTTAATCTTGGCGGGCTTGTTGGTCAGAATCAGCACCCGCTCCGCCAGATAGACGGCCTCCTCAATGTTATGGGTGATGAACACCACGGTGGTGCCCATCTCCTTCCACAGCCGGATCACCTCGTCCTCCAGATAGAAGCGAAGCTTAATATCCATCTGCCCGTAAGGCTCGTCCATCAGCAGCAGGTCGGGCTGCATGGCGAAGGCCCGGCCGA
>CAZCDJ010000051.1:0-2025 GCA_964497655.1 uncultured Oscillospiraceae bacterium
ACACCGACGTGGCCATCGTGGAGATCGGCGGCACCGTGGGCGACATCGAGTCCCAGCCCTTTCTGGAGGCCATCCGGCAGGTGGGCCATGAGGTGGGACGGGAAAATGCCCTCTACATCCATGTGACGCTGGTGCCCTATCTGAAGGCCAGCGGCGAGCACAAGAGCAAGCCCACCCAGCACAGCGTGAAGGAGCTGCAGGGGCTGGGCATCACTCCGGATGTGATTGTGCTCCGCTGCGACGAGCCCATTGAGGATGCCAATATCTTCCGCAAGATCGCGGACTTCTGCAACGTGTCTCCGGACTGCGTCATCGAAAACGTCACGCTGCCCTACCTGTACGAGGCGCCGCTGATGCTGGAGCGGGCGGGGCTGGCGGAAGTGGTCTGCCGGGGACTTGGGCTTCCCCACGTCACACCGGAGCTGGGGGAATGGGAGGAGCTGCTGCAGCGCATCCGCGCGCCCCGGAGGCGGGTGCGGGTGGCGCTGGTGGGCAAGTATGTGCAGCTCCACGACGCCTACCTTTCCGTGGTGGAGGCGCTGCGCCACGCCAGCTATGAGCTGGGGGTTCACATCCATGTGGAGTGGATTGATTCCGAGGCCCTCACCCCGGAGAACTACGAGAAGGTGCTCTCCGACTGTGACGGCGTGCTGGTGCCCGGCGGCTTTGGCAACCGGGGCATCGAGGGCAAGCTGCTGGCGGTGCGCTACGCCCGGGAGCACGGCGTGCCCTATCTGGGGCTGTGCCTGGGAATGCAGATGGCCGTCATCGAGTTCGCCCGGGACGTGCTGGGCTGGGCGGACGCGGATTCCGGCGAGTTTTGCGAAAGCTCCGCCCATAAGGTGATTGACTTCCTGCAGGGACAGAGCGACGAGGTGAACAAGGGCGGCACCCTGCGTCTGGGCGCGTGGCCCTGCCGCATTGTGCCCGGCACCACCATGGAAAAATGCTACGGCACGCTGGAGATCTCCGAGCGTCACCGCCACCGCTATGAGCTGAATAACGAGTTCCGGGATGCCCTCACCGCCGCCGGGCTGGTGATCTCCGGCACTTCGCCGGACGGGTCTCTGGTGGAGACCGTGGAGCTGCGGGACAGTCCCTTCTTTGTGGGGGTGCAGTTCCACCCGGAGTTCAAGTCCAGACCCAACAAGCCCCATCCGCTGTTCCTTGGCTTTGTGAAGGCCGTGCTGGAGCGCACGGAGAAGGAGAATTGATATGTGCGGGATCGTTGGCTTTACCGGAACGAGACAGGCCGCGCCCATTCTGCTGAGCGGTCTGCAAAAGCTGGAGTATCGCGGCTACGACAGCGCCGGCGTGGCGGTGGAGGAAGCAGGCTCGATTCACATGGAAAAGACCACCGGCCTTGTGGAGCAGCTGATGGAAAAGACGGAGCGGGGCACGACGATTACGGGGTCGTGCGGCATCGCCCACACCCGCTGGGCTACCCACGGCGCGCCCACCGAGGCCAACGCCCACCCCCATATGTCTGGGGACGGACGCTTCGCCGTGGTGCACAACGGCATCATCGAAAACTATGCGGCGCTGCGCGCGGAGCTGATGGCGCTGGGCTGCGTCTTTCGCAGCGAAACGGACACCGAGGTCATTGCCCACCTGCTGGATACCTATTATAACGGCGACCTGAAAACCGCCGTCATGCGCACCGCTGCCCGGCTGGAGGGCAGCTACGCCCTGGGGGTGCTCTGCGCCGACCAGCCGGGAAAGCTGTTCGCCGTGAAGGAGTCCAGCCCCCTGATTTTGGGCGTGGGCGTGGGCGACAACTATTTCGCCAGCGACGTGACCGCGCTGGTGAGCCACACAAAAAACGTGATCTATCTGGAGGACGGGGAGTTCGCGGAGCTCACGCCGGAGCGCATCACGGTCTGGGATCGCACCGGCGCGCCGGTTGGGAAAGCCGTGTCCCGGGTGGTGTGGGATGTGGAGGCCGCGGAGAAGGGCGGCTACGAGCACTTCATGCTCAAGGAGATCATGGAGCAGCCCCGCGCCCTGCGGGAGACCGTGGAGCCC
>CAZCDJ010000051.1:2035-12811 GCA_964497655.1 uncultured Oscillospiraceae bacterium
CGGCATCCCCATCGAGGCCGTGGAGAACATCTTGGACTATGAGGAGATCGACACCGACATGGCCTCCACTGGGAAGTATTACGGCCTCCGCATCAAAGGCAGCTCCATGGAGCCCCGCATCCGGGAGGGGGAGATTGTGCTGGACGATTTCCACATGACGGCTGAGGAGCTGCAAAATGTGGATAAAATAGTGATGACCGCCTGCGGCAGCGCCTATCACGCCTGCGTGGTGGGCAAGTACGCGGTGGAGGAGCTGTGCCGCATCCCCGTGGAGGCGGAGGTGGCCAGCGAGCTGCGCTACCGGGAGCCCATCATCACGCCCCGCACGCTGTGCATCGTGGTGTCCCAGTCCGGGGAGACGGCGGATTCCATCGCCGCCCTGCGGGAGTGCGCCCGCCGTGGCGCCAAGACCCTGGCCATCGTGAACGTGGTGGGCTCCACCATCGCCAAGACCGCCGACCATGTGATTTACACCCATGCGGGGCCGGAGATCGCCGTGGCCACCACCAAGGGCTACACCACCCAGCTGGGCGTGCTCTATCTGTTTGCCGTTTGGGCGGCGAGGGCGCTCCGGCGCATCGACGAGGCGCGCTATGCCGCGCTGGTGAGCGCCATCCGCGCCCTGCCGTCCCTTATCCAGCGGGCGGTGGACCTCAACCCCCACGCCGCCTATGTGGCGGAGCGCTACCACGGCAACAGCGCCATGTTCTTCATCGGGCGCAACATGGACTACGCCGCCGCGCTGGAGGGCAGCCTGAAGCTGAAGGAGATCAGCTACATCCATTCCGAGGCCTATGCCGCCGGCGAGCTGAAGCACGGCACCATCGCCCTCATCGACCGCGACCGGCTGGTGGTGGCTCTCTGCTGCCGGGAGGCGCTGTTCGACAAGATGATGAGCAACGTGGAGGAGGTCAAGGCTCGGGGCGCCAAGGTGCTGGCGGTGGCCATGGAGGGCAACCGGCGGGTGTTCGCCGCAGCCGACGACGTGCTGTACGTCCCGGCCTGCGAGCCCCTCTTTTGCGCCTGTGTGGAGATGATTCCCCTGCAGCTCTTCGCCTACCATGTGGCCCGGGACAACGGCTGCGATATCGACAAGCCCCGGAATCTGGCAAAATCCGTAACTGTGGAGTGAAAAACCAATGAAAGACAAATACGAAAGCCCGCTGTGCTCCCGGTATGCCAGCGAGAAAATGCAATATATCTTCTCCCCCGACTGGAAATTCTCCACCTGGCGGCGGCTTTGGTGCGCGCTGGCGGAGCAGGAGCGGGCGCTGGGCGTGCCCATCACGGCGGAGCAGGTGGCGGAGCTGCGCGCCCACATCGACGACATCGACTATGCCCGGGCGGAGGGCTACGAGCGGGAGACCCGCCATGACGTGATGGCCCACATTCTCGCCTACGGCGACGCCTGTCCCGCCGCCCGGGGCATCCTCCATCTGGGGGCCACCTCCTGCTATGTGGACGACAACGCGGACGTGATGTGTATGCGGGAGGGGCTGCTGCAGCTCCGGCGGGAGCTGGTGAACGTGATTGCCGTGCTATCGGACTTCGCCCAGCAGCAGGCGGACACCCCGGTGCTGGCCTATACCCATTTTCAGGCCGCCCAGCCCACCACCGTGGGCAAGCGGGCCTGTATGTGGCTGCAGGATCTGCTGAGCGATCTGGACACGCTGGAGTTCGAGCTTAAGCGCCTTGCCTTCCCCGGCTGCAAGGGAGCCACCGGCACCGCCGCCAGCTTTCTGGAGCTTTTTGGCGGCGACGGGGAGAAGGTGCGGGAGCTGGAAGCGCGCATTGCCCGGGAAATGGGCTTTGAGCAGGTGCTGCCCATCGCCGGGCAGACCTATACTCGGCGGGTGGACAGCCGCGTGCTCTCCTGCCTCTCCGGCATCGCCCAGAGCGGGGCCAAGCTGGCCACGGATCTGCGCCTGATGGCCCACGAGAAGGAGTTCGACGAGCCGTTTACGGAGCGTCAGGTGGGCTCCTCCGCCATGGCCTACAAGCGCAACCCCATGCGCTGCGAGCGGGTGTGCGCGCTCTCCCGCTTTGTGATGAACGACGCCCAAAACGCCGCGTTCACGGCCTCCGAGCAGTGGCTGGAGCGGACGCTGGACGACAGCGCCAACCGCCGTCTGTCCATCCCCGAGGCCTTCCTGGCCACCGACGCCATCCTGTCCCTGCTGCTGGATATCCTCTCCGGCTGCCGGGTCTATCCCCGGATGATGGAGAAGCATCTTTCGGAGGAGCTGCCCTTCCTGGCCAGCGAGAACATCCTCATGCGGGCGGTGGAGCGGGGCGGCGACCGGCAGACGCTCCACGAGGTCATCCGCGCTTACAGTGTGGAGACCGCCCGGGCCATGAAGGAGGAGGGGGCGGAAAACGACCTTCTCTCCAAGCTGCTGGCGGACGGACGCTTCGCGCTGACGGAGCGGGAGCTGCCCGCGCTGCTGGACGTACAAAAATTTATCGGCCTGGCGCCGGAGCAGACCCGGGAGTTCCTCCGGGATGTTGTCCGCCCGGTCATTGAGAAACGCCGCGACCTGATCGGCGCGGCGGCAGGGAGGAAGATTACATGCTGACAGCAGTGGTAGGAATCAACTGGGGCGACGAGGGCAAGGGCCGCATGGTGGATCTGCTCTCTGACGAGTACGACGTGGTGTGCCGCTATCAGGGGGGCAACAACGCGGGACACACGGTAATCAACGACCGGGGCAGGTTCATTCTGAACCTGCTGCCCAGCGGCATCCTCCGGGGCGACACCGCCAATGTGCTGGGGCCCGGTATGGTCATTGACCCGGAGCATCTGCTTCATGAGGTGGAGCACATCCGCGCCCAGGGCGTGGAGATTGAGCCCCGCCATCTGGTGATCTCCGATCGGGCCACCGTGTGTATGCCCTATCACCGGCTGATGGACGGGCTGGAGGAGGATCGGCTGGGGGACAAAAAGTTCGGCTCCACCCGTCGGGGCATCGCCCCGGTGTACGCGGACAAGTATATGAAAAAGACCCTGCGTATGGGCGACCTGCTCCACACCGCCGACCTGAAGGCCCGTCTGCGGGACATGGCGGAGTGGAAGAACATCACCCTCCGGGGCTATGGAGCCAGCACCGACGCCGACGAGCTGTACGACTGGCTCATGGGCTGCGCCGCCCCCTTCGCGGATTATGTGCGGGACACCACGGCCTTCCTGAACGCCGCCATCGACGGCGGCAAAAACGTGATGTTCGAGGCTCAGCTGGGCGCGCTGCGGGACATTGACTTCGGTATCTACCCCTACACATCCTCCTCCACCACGCTGGCGGCCTACGCCCCCATCGGCGCGGGCGTTCCCGCCCGGCAGCTGGACAGGGTGGTGGGCATCATGAAGGCCTATTCCTCCTGCGTGGGGGAGGGGCCCTTCACCTGCGAGTTCTTCGGCGAGGAGGCCGACGCCCTGCGCGCGGCAGGCGGGGAGTACGGCGCCGCCACCGGCAGACCCCGGCGCGTGGGCGGCTTTGACGTGGTGGCCTCCCGCTACGGCTGCCTGCTTCAGGGCCCCACGGAGATCGCCCTCACCAAGCTGGACGTGCTCTCCGGCATGGAGCGCATCCCCGTCTGCGTGGCCTATGAGGTGGACGGCGTGCGTACCACGGACTTCCCCTCCGGCCAGGCGCTTGCTGCGGCAAAGCCGGTGTACGAGTATCTGCCGGGCTTTTCCGGGGATATCTCCGGCTGCCGCCGGTTCGAGGAGCTGCCCCAGGCGGCGCAAAAATATGTACTCTGGATTAAAGAGGCCGTTGGGTGTAGAATAGGATATGTATCCGTTGGCGCGGATCGGGATCAGTATATAAGGCTGTGATATTCCATGAGGCTTATCCTTGCGATAATATTATGTAAACTAACACGGGGGCTGCTCCGGCTCTTTCGCCGGGGCGGCACCGCGCTGCCGGGAAAGCTGGCGCTGCGTGTCTGTCCGGAGCTGCTGACCCGGCTCAGCCGGGGGGTGGACACGGTGCTGGTCACCGGCACCAACGGCAAGACCACCACCTGCCGGATGATCGAGCAGGCGCTCACCGACGGGGGCGTGGTGTGCTTTGCCAACCGCAGCGGCAGCAATCTGCGGCAGGGCATCGCGGCGGACTTTGTGGCCAACGCCGCCCTCACCGGCCGTCCCAGACGGCGCGCCGCGGTGATCGAGTGCGACGAGGCCGCCTTCCGCACCGTATGCGGGGAGCTGCGGCCCAAAGCGGTGGTGGTGACCAACATCTTCCGGGACCAGCTGGATCGCTTTGGCGAGGTGACCCACACCCTCGTTGCCATCCGGGAGGGGCTGGAGAACACCCCGGAGGCGGTGCTGTGCCTCAACGCGGACTGCTCCCTCACCGCATCCCTCTCGCTGGGGCTGCCCAACCCTCTGCGCTTTTTCGGCATGGACGTGCCCCTCGCCCACGACAGCGCGGTGACGGACGCGCCCCGGTGCATCCGCTGCGGCGCGGCCTATGAGTATGACTGGCGCACCTTTGCCCATCTGGGCGCGTTCCGCTGCACCGAGTGCGGCTACGCCCGGCGGGAGCCGGAGGTGGCGGTGACGGAGATTGGCTGCACCCCGGGCAGCGCCACGCTGCGGGCGGACGGGGAGGACATCCCCCTCCTCTGCGCCATTCCGGGGGAGTATAACCTTTATAATGCCGCCGCCGCGGTGTGCGCCGCGGGCGTGATGGGAATTTCCGCCGCCGCTGCCGCCGCGTCCCTCGCCCATGTGAAGGGCGGCTTCGGGCGCATGGAGAGCTTTACCGTCTCCGGCGTGCCGGTGACCATGATTTTGGTGAAGAACCCGGCGGGCTGCGACCGGGCCATTAGCTATGTGGCCGCTCAGCCCGGGGACAAGCTCTGCGTCCTCTCCCTGTGTGACCGCACGGCGGACGGCACGGACGTGAGCTGGATCTGGGACGCGGCCTTTGAGACCCTCACCGCCGGGTGTGACCGCTTCCTTGTCTCCGGCACCCGGGCGGAGGACATGAAGCTGCGCCTGAAGTACGCGGGCGCGCAGGAGAGCAGCGTCCGGGTGGTGGGGAGCGAGGAGGAGATCATCGCCGCCATCCGGGAGAGCGCCGTGCCGGTCTACCTCCTGCCCACCTATACCGCCATGCTGCCCCTGCGGGCGGCGCTTTCGCGCCTCACCGGCAGAAAGGAGTTCTGGAAATGAGTGAACTCAGAATATGCCATCTCTGGCCGGACGTGCTGAACCTGTACGGCGACCGGGGCAACGTGCTGTGTATGCGAAAGCGTCTGGAATGGCGGGGCGTGGAATGCAAGGTGACCGAGCTGCCCATCGGAGAGCGGGCCGACCTTACGGACTACGACCTGTTCTTCATCGGCGGCGGGCAGGACTTTGAGCAGACCGTGCTGCTGCGGGATCTCTCCGGCGGCAAGGCTGACGACATCCGCGCCGCGGTGGAGGACGGCAAGACCTTCCTGTGCGTGTGCGGCGGCTATCAGCTCATGGGAAAATACTACGAGACCCACACCGGCGAGCGTTGCGATTTTCTGGGCGCGTTGGATCTGTGGACGGTGGGGGAGAGCGAGCGGATGATCGGCAACTTCGCCTTCGACTTTGAGGGCGTGGGCGTGGTGGGCTTTGAGAACCACAGCGGCCGCACCTATCTGGGGCCGAACGCCGCGCCGCTGGGCAGAGTTTTGGCCGGCCACGGCAACAACGGCCGGGACGGCACCGAGGGCGTGCGGTACAAAAACGTGTTCGGCACTTACAGCCACGGGCCGGTGCTGCCGAAAAACCCCTGTTTCTGCGACAGCATCCTTGCCGCTGCCCTGCGCCGCAAGTACGGTGCGGCGGAGCTTGCGCCCCTCCCGGACGGGGCGGAGACTGCGGCGCATGACGCGGTGCTGTCTCGGGTTTTGAAGGAGAAAGAGAACGAAAAGGAGAGAGAGGCATGAGAAACTACGAGGAAGAATTCAAGGGTCGCGTGGCGTTCATCCGCGGGCAGATGGCAGCCGCCGGCGCGCGGGGCATCGTGTTCGGCAACAGCGGCGGGAAGGACAGCGCGCTGGTGGGCATCCTGTGCAAGGCCGCCTGCCCGGACACCGTGGGCATCATCATGCCCTGTGCCTCCAAGCGCAACTACGGCATAGATACGGACGACGGCATGGAGGTGGCGCGGCGCTTCCACATCGAGACCCGCACCGTGGATCTCACTCCCGTGCGGGAGGCGGAGCTTGCGGCGCTCTCCGGCGTCGCGGAGCTGGGTGAGCTGGCCCTTGCCAACATTGCCCCCCGGCTGCGGATGGTGACCCTGTACGCGGTGGCGGCGGCAGAGGGCCGTCTGGTGGCGGGCACCGGCAACAAAAGCGAGGCGTACATGGGATACTTCACCAAATGGGGCGACGGGGCTCACGACTTCAACCCCATTGCCGACCTGACCGTCACGGAGGTCTATGAATTCCTGCGTTTTCTGGACGCGCCGGAGTCTGTCATCCGCAAGGCCCCCAGCGCCGGGCTGTTCGAGGGTCAGACCGACGAGCGGGAGATGGGAGTCAGTTACGCCGCCATCGACCATTTTCTTTCCACCGGGGAGGCCACGGAGGGGGATCGGGAGATAATAGACAGATTTCATAGCCGCAGTGAGCATAAACGACAGCCCATTGCCACATATTCAGTTTGACAAAATCATAACTTGATACTATAATCTAAATATGATGGTGCGGCTTTTGTGCAATATTACGTCACGCGCAGAGCCGCATTTTTATGGTCAATTTGAAGAGGGGGCTGAAAATGAAAGACCTGAAACACCTGATCTACTTCGAGAACCTCCTGCAGGAGGCCCAGAATGAGCTGGTAACGCAGGCGGTGGGAGAGGGCAAGATCGCGTTGGGGTATAACTGCTACTATATCCCCGAAGTGCTGCTGAACCTGCCCGGCTGTTTTTCCTCGCGCATGCGGGCGCCCAACTGCTCATCCACGGATGTGGCGACGTATTACATGACCAACCGCAACTGTCCGTATGTCCGTTCTATTCTGGAGCGCGCGATTGAGGGGGGCTTCAATTACCTGAGCGCTCTGTTCGGAGCGGAAAGCTGCGCCGCCATGGAACGGATGCAGGAGCACTTTTTCCTGATCAACCCGGTTAAGAACGACAAGTTTTTTGTCACCATCATTGACCCGCCCCTGAAGGCGGACGAGAACGCCCTCAGCTACTACAAGCAGCAGCTTAAGCTGAAGGTGGTGGACGAGCTGGCGGCGCGCTTCGGCGTGGACACCTCCGAGGAGGCCATGCGCCGCGCCATCGACGAGCACAACGAGATCTGCCGTATCATCACCGAGATCGGCAACTACCGCGCGCTGGAGAATCCGCCCATCACCGGCTATGAGTTCCATGTGATTCAGCTGGTGAGCCAGGTCTGCCCCCAGTATCTCATCAAGCCCTATCTGGAGGAGACACTGGCCGAGCTGAAGACCCGTGTGCCGGAGGCGCAGTTCCCCTTCCGCGCCCGTGTGGTCATGGTGGGCAGCGAGATCGACGATCCGGAGTTTACCAAGCTGGTGGAGATGTGCGGCGCCATGGTGGTGGCGGACCGCTACTGCTTCGGCAGCTTCCCCAGTCGGGAGGAAATCGTGGTGAAGGCGGGGGAGAGCGGGTTCGACGCCATCTGCCGGCACTATCTGGAGACCAACCAGTGTGCCCGCTTCATGTCCGGCGACAAGATCGACCAGCGCCACGACGAGGTGGAGCGTCTGGTAAAGAGCTTCCATGCCGACGGTGTGATTTACGAGAACATGAAGTTCTGCGAGTTCTGGAGCTATGAGAAGGTTCTGGGCTCTTACATACTGACCCAGGAGCGGAAGATTCCTACCTGCACCATTGAGAAGGAATACGCTGTGGGCTCCGCGGGACAGCTCCGTACCCGTTTCCAGGCTTTCGTGGAAAGTCTGGAAATCAAGAAGATCAATTCTTGAGGAGGGGGGAAATAAAAATGAAAATCAACTTCAAAAATCCGCTTGACCCCGTCATCGGCGCCATCGACGACCGGTTGAGAAAATTTGACCCCATCTACCGCAGCGAGCAGGGTATCGGCGGTCAGCGGGAGAAGTATCAGGACAAGACCGGCATCGCCAAATACCGGGAGTGGCGCGGCACGAAGGATACCCTCACCGACTATGTGGCGTGGCTGAAAAACCTGGGCTACATGGGCGCCATGGTGGCCAAGGACCCGGTGCATATGCTGAAGGGCTTCTGGGAATACCGCTGGATGGGCTCCTTCCTGGGCTCCTTTGCCTTTGTGGATCGCCTGTTCGAGGGGTATCGCGGCCCCGAGCTGAAGATCGCCGGAATGCACGGCAACGCCATCGTCCGCACCCTCACCATCCTCATCGGCAACGTGCTGCGTAACGACGTGCGTCTGGGCGGCGGCCCCATGAGCGACAGGATTGTGGGCATGGACGAGACCATCCCGCCCCTCTTTATGGCCGGCTTCCCCGACCTGCTGGGTCTGCCCATGCAGACGCTGCCGGAGTTCGTCATCTGCGACGTGGATCAGCACATTGAGCCCTACTATATCGACGTGGCCGAGTCCTACGGACTGCCTGCGGACGTGTGCTCCCGCTGCTCCGCCGAGACCGGCGTGGCCATCGACGACGCGTTCCCCATCTTCGGCAAGGCCGTGCTGGCCACCAACCAGCCCTGCAACGCCTCTGAGGCCACCAGTATGTTCCAGCGCCGCCGCTTCCATTCCGACGGGATTGACGACTATGTGTTCGCCTTTGCCATGCAGCACAACGAGGAGGGCGGCAACGTGTATTCCGCGCAGGAGCTGCGGAATGTGATCGCCTATATCGAAAAGACTTATGATGTGAAGTTCGACTGGGAGGCCTTCTTCGCGGCTGCCCGGAGCATGAACGAGCAGAACAAGATCGAGCTGGAGAAGTGGGAGATTTTTGCCACGCCTTACAGCGCCCTGTCCGGCATCAACGAGACGCTGTACAAGCTGGTGGAGTGGGCCATGGTGAACGGTCGCGACCCCTACATGAACAAGGTGGACCGGAAGGTCATCAAGATCATGGAGGAGCAGTACGAGCGCAAGTACCAGCCCTACGGCGGCAAGACCCGTCACCGGGCCTTCCTGTGGGGGCCCTCCGCCGTGTACTACACCGATTTCCCCACTTGGACACAGAACTGCTGGGGCCTTGCCATTGTGCTGAACATGGACTCCACCATGGGTCACAACATGATCGACACCGAGGACAAGGAGCAGGCCATGATCGATCTGGCGCGGTTCTCCGAGAAGGGCGTTATGCGTCACCACGCCGTGGGCGGCTGGGACAACGTGAACGCCGTTTGGGACTGGGCCAAGAAGCTGAATTGCGACATGGTCATGGTGAACGACAACGTCTCCTGCAAGGGCATGAACGGCGTCCACGCCATGCTGGAGGAGCAGGCGCGGGATCTGGGCTTCTACTTCATGTTCCTGGAGCATGATCTGGAGGACTGCCGTACCATCTCCCGCCGGGATATGCGTAACCAGGTGAATAAGTATATGTCCGTCGTGCTGGGCGAGAAGCCGCTGGATGAGACGCTGGTGGACTTCGACGACAGCGAGGCCTGGTAAGAAAGTAAAGAGGGGAACTGCGTTCCCCCCTTTAGATTCCCCCTCGCCCCGCACGGCGGGGCGTCCGCGGACCCAAGAACACTACTACCTTACATGGAGGTGTATCTATGAAAAAGCTCCCTTCCAAGAAGGCGATTAAGAAGCAGCTCAAGCGCGAGCTGGCCAAGGATATCGTCAGGGATGTGAAGAAAAAAGCCTGCAAAAAGGCCAGACGGGGAATGCTCCATCTCACCGGAAAGCTGGTTCTCGCAGGTGTGATCCTGTTTGTGGTAACCTTTACCGTCTATATGCTCAATCTGGAGAACAAGCTGATCTACAACGTGATCTACCCCTTCCTGCAGCGCCATTACGACGCCCAGAGCCGGGATCGCCGCATTTAAGCACACAAAAGGATTGCCCCGGGACAAAAGTCCCGGGGCATTTTTTACGGAATTTTCAGGGCGGAGAGGGTTTTCATCTTCTCCGGCGAAATTTTGATCACCGCCCGGTCATAGGTGATAAGGCCGTTCTGCTCGTCCTCCACGTCGGTGAGCTGGGTGTACACCGCCGCCGACAGCCCCTGCCGCACCGCCGGGCGAATCTCCCCGTCGTACAGCAGCCGAAGCGCCTGCTCCATCTCCGCCGGGGACTTGAACTTCTTGTAGCCAAAGGGCTTTTCGCAGTAGGCGTGGCCGGGGATCAGCGCCGAGTAGCCGCCGAACTCGCTGAGCACCACGCACCTGCCCTGCTTGTCGTCCTGATAGCGGTAGGCGTCGAAGTAGACGTGCAGGCTCTTTACGTCCCCCGCCCCCTGGTCGTGCCAGCCGCTGGCGTGGTCGATGGTGCGGGTGGCGTCAATGCTGCGGATCAGCTCCGCGTGCCTTGCGGCGTCGAACTGGCCCCAGCCCTCGTTGAAGGGCACCCACATGGCGATGCAGGGGCAGTTGTAGAGCCGCCGCACCATCTCCGCAAGCTCCGCGGTGAATTCCTCCCGCCCGGCCTCGTCCTTCCGGCCGAAGGCGGCGTATTTGTCGTCCTTCCTGTGTGCGCCGGTGAACAGGGGAGTGCTCACGGTAAGCGGGTCGTAGCGCCCGCCGCCGCAGGGCATATCCTGCCACACCAGCATCCCCAGCCGGTCGCAGTGATAGTACCAGCGCAGCGGCTCCACCTTGATGTGCTTTCGCAGCATATTGAAGCCCA
>CAZCDJ010000052.1:0-12563 GCA_964497655.1 uncultured Oscillospiraceae bacterium
CCTGGAATGCGAGAGCTGGGGCGGCATCATCGCCGACGAAGAGACCGGCCAGACCAGCCGCGAGGGCGTTTACGCCGGCGGCGACGCGGTCACCGGCGCGGCCACCGTCATTCTGGCCATGGGCGCCGGCAAGCACGGCGCAAAGAGCATCGACGAGTACCTGAAGAACAAGTAAAGATAAACTGAGAGGCCGGACAGCTTAGCTGTCCGGCCTCTATTAGTTGTGCCCCGTTTCTCTCGTAGGGGCCGATGCCCACATCGGCCCACGTTCCCCGCGTCCTTCCGTGGGGGCGAACTGTGTTCGCCCGACGGCAATTCCTTATTTTCCCACGCAAAACCGGGCGAAAATCCGGTCGGTCACGTCGTCCCGGACACGCCTGCCGCTGAGCTCGGCCAGGGCGGACATGGCCTGCTCCGTCTCGGTGAGCACCGCGTCCGGGGTGACGCCCTGCTCCATGGCCTCCCGGGCGGCGGTGAGGGAGGCGAGGGCCGCGCCCACCGCGTCCGCCTGACGGGCGTTGGTGAGAATCTCCCCCGCCGGGGCGGAGGGCAGGGGGAACAGCTCCGCCGCCGCGCGCTCCAGCAGCGCCAGCCCCTCACCGGTGCGGGCGCTCAGGGGGATGACCCGGGCAAAGCAGTCCGGCAGCTGGGCGGCGTCCAGCCGGCGGGGCAGGTCGCTCTTGTTCACCACCGCCACCGCCAGCGCGGCCCGGCGGGCCACCGCCAGCGTCTCCTCGTCCTCGGCGCTGAGCGGGGCGCTGCCGTCGAACACGGCAATCACCAGCTGCGCCTCCCGGGCCACCGCCAGCGCCCGGCTTACGCCCAGCCGCTCCACCTCCCCGTCCGCCCGGCGCAGCCCGGCGGTGTCGGTGAGACGCAGCAGCACCCCGCCCAGACACACCTTCTCCTCCAGCGTGTCCCTTGTGGTGCCGGGGATGTCGGTGACAATGGCCCGATCGTAGCCCAGCAGGGCGTTCAGAAGGGAGGACTTGCCCGCGTTGGGCCGGCCGATGATGGCGGCGGGCACGCCGGCGCGCAGCACCCGCCCCCGGTCAAAGGTAGCCAGCAGGGCGCTAAGCTCCCCCATGGCGGCGGAGAGGGTGTCCCGGTAGGCGGCAAGGGTGAAGGGCTCAATGTCCTCGTCCGGATAGTCCAGCACCGCGTGGTAGTGGGCGGAAATGTCCGCAAGAGAGGCGTAGATGCCGTCGGTGCGGCGGGCGATGGCGCCCATAAGCTGCCCGGCGGCGTTTTTGGCGGCGGTGGGCGTCTCCGCGTCGATCACGTCAATCACGGCCTCCGCCCGGGTCAGATCCATACGCCCGTTCAGAAAGGCCCGGCGGGTGAACTCCCCGGGGCCCGCCTGCCGCGCGCCCAGAGCAATGAGGGCGTCCAGCGCGCAGCGCAGCACCGTGGGCGAGCCGTGACATTGCAGCTCCGCCGTGTCCTCCCCGGTGTAGGAGTGGGGGGCGTGGGACACGGTGGCAAGGCACTGATCCAGCGTGTCGCCCCGCTGGTCCCGCAGGGCGCCGCAGATGAGCTTCCGGTCCTCATGGGCGGAGAGCAGCCGCCCGTCGTCTGGGAAAAACAGCCGGTCGGCGATGGCGTGGGCGTCGTCCCCGGAGACGCGGACGATGCCGATGGCGCTCACCGTGTTCCCGGTGGCGATGGCGGCGATGGTGTGGGACATGGACAGCACTTCCTTAAAAAACTGCCGGCCCGGTGAGGGGCCGGCAGACGTAAATTTTTGGTTCAGCCGATGGTGAAGCTCTTGCGGGCGGTGGCGTCCAGCATACGCACCACGATGGTGGCCACCTCGCTGCGGGCGATGGGCGTGTCCGCCCCGAAGGCGTGCTCCGCGTAGCCCTTGGTGTTGGAAAAGCCGGTGAGGATGCCCGCCCGGTAGAAGGCGTAAATCTGGGCGCCGGCCTCGTCGTCCACCCTTGTGTCGGGGATGGCGTTGTCCGCAATGGTGTTGATGGCGGCGTACTCGCTCGCCGGCAGGGCATTATAGAACACCTTCACGAACTGCTGCCGGGTGATCACCGCGTTGTAGTCGGCGAAGTCCTGGGTAAGGATGCCGTTTTGCAGGGCATAGTCCGCATAGGAGCGGAACCAGTCCGCGCCGGGGGCGTTTGCAAGCGTCACCTTGCCGGTGTGGTAGAGCTGGTGGATGCAGGCCGCCAGCTTCACGGCCTGGGCGGCGGTGAGGGTGCCCGTGGGCACATAGGTGGTGGCGGTCATGCCGTTGATAAGACCCTTTTCCACGGCGGTGTACACGTCCGCATAGAACCAGTCGGTGGGCTTTACGTCGGTGAACACGGTTTTGCCGGCCACCTTGGTGTAGCTCCCGTCCACCAGCAGCACCGCGTTTTCCGAGGCGGTGACGGTGGCGGCGGTGCTCTCGCAGGCCACATACATATGGAAGCGGTTCAGCTTGCCGCTGCCGGCGGCTGCGCCCACGGAGACGTTCACCACCGTGCCGGAGGCAACGGACACCTTGGCCCCGCCGGTGAGCAGCGTGACGGTGGCGCCGGTGGAGAGCTTCACGCTCTCGCCCGGGGCAAGGCTGACCTTTTCGGCGCCCACGGCGGCGGTCAGACTGCCCACGGCGGCCTGAGACGCCTTCTCGTAGAAGGGGCGCAGCGTGCTGTGAATGGAGGGCAGCACGGACTGCAAAAAGGTCTGTCCCCAGGTTTTGGCGTAGCTCAGCGACACCAGCGGGTCGCTCTGACTTCCGGCTCCGGAGGCCAGCGCGGCGCAGGCGGGGGTGAGCAGCAGTATGGCAAGAAGAAGGGAGAGAGCGCGTTTTTTAAGCACGGGAGGTCTCCTGTTTCTTTTGTTTCGCGGCGCTGGCGTCCATGGCCTCAGCCAGATAGTAGCCCAGAGAGAGCAGACTGTCGGAGAAGTGGATGTTCTCCACCACGATGTCCGGATCGCTCAGGCTCAGCTCCACGTTGGTGAAGTTCCAGATGGCCTTAATGCCCATCCGCACCAGATCCTCGGCAGCGGTATTCGCCATGCTCTTGGGCACGGAGAGCACCGCCATGTCCACCGGGCGCTGGGCGAAGGCACAGGGCAGGTCGGAAATGTCGTGCACCAGGATTCCGCCGATGGTGGTGCCAATCAGCTCCGGGCGGATATCGTAGGCGGACTGAAGATGGAAGCCGTACTGCTCAAAGCAGAAATTCTCGATCAGGGCGCGACCGATATTGCCCACGCCCACCAAAATCACGGAGAAATCCCGGTTGGTGCCCAGAATGGTAGCGATCTCGCCCCGGAGACCGGTGACGTTATAGCCGTAGCCCTGCTGGCCGAACTCGCCGAAGCAGCTGAAATCCTGCCGAATCTGAGACGAGGTAAGGCCCATCTGGCGGCCAAGCTCGCCGGAGGAAATGCGGTCCACCCCGGCGGCCTTTAATTCATCCAGCTTGCGCAGATACCTGGGCAAGCGCCGTATCACGTTGTTTGATACCTTGATCTGTTTCACTTTATCCCCACCAAATTATGTTTATTGCGTAAAACTTCTTGTTAAGAGATTTACATACGCTGTATTATAACACGCGAAAATCCCGCTTGCAAGTTATCAGGGCAGGAAAAATCCTCTGATTTACTTGAAATCAGAGGATTTTCATGCAAATTTTACGCCTCGGCGATCATGGCGAACAGGTCGGAGGCGTCTCCGGCGGCCACATAGGCCATCCCGTCCCGGTCATCAACGCAATAAAGCTTTCCGTCAGTTATCCACACAGAAATGGTATATTCGTCGTTTTCCACAGGCGTGACCCGCACCACAAACACCGGGTCGCCGGTGAGCAGGGTGCTGTCCGTGTCGGCGGAAAAGGCAAAAAGATCCAGAAACGCGGCAAGGGCTTCCTCGCTGGTGGCGGTCATAATGGGCTCCCGTCTGGGCTCCTCCACCTGACCGGAAAACAGGCGGATAACGGATACGTCCAGAGCGGAGGCGCCGTATACGCCCATCTGCGTGCTGTCCGGCGTGTAGGCGTCGCCCTCGTCGTTTTCGTCGGCGGGGGAGGGCTCCATCTCGGTGGAAGCAATCTCCTGGGTGGACTCGCCCTGGGCGGCGGCGGTGCCGGTTGCCTCCCCCTCGGTGGGGGCGGCGGCACTGTACACCAGGGGGGACTCGACGGTTTCCAGCGAGCGGGCGGACGCGTTGGGGGAGACGTGGTCGTGGGGATTCATTTTCGCCGCGGCGAAAATGAGAATGGCAAAGCAGGCGGCGAGGGCGGCCAGCCGGGGCATTACGGCCCGGCGCTTTTGGGCGCTTTTGGGTCGCGGGCTCTGGGCGGTGATGGCGTTCATCACATTGGCCCGGAGCTCTGCGGGGGGCTCGGCACCCTCGTCGATGGAGGCGGAGAGAAACGCAAACGCGTCATACACTCTGGCACAATCCGCGCACGCGGCCAAATGGGTCATCAGCTCGGTCTTTTGAGGCTCGGACAGCTCATCGTCCAGCATCTGGCTAATCCACTCCCGGGATTGATCGCACTGTATCATACCTTCGCACCTCCCTTCCAGCTATTTGACGCAGTAAGGGTCGGAATGTTTCCTTCCTCCAGAAGAAAAGCGCAAAGTTTTTTTCTGGCCCGGAAAATGCGGGATTTCACCGTTCCGGCCTCCAGTCCCAGCGCCTTGCCGATCTCCTCATAGGAGAGGCCGCCCATCTCCCGCAGCAGCAAAATCTGCCGGTATTCGGGGGTGAGGGTGTCCAGTCCCCGCTTCACGCTCGCCCTGGTCTCCTGCCGCTCAAAGGCGCGCTCGGGGGAGAAGCGATCGTCGGGGATGTCCAGCTGGGCGGCGTCGTTCCCGTCGTCCTCGGCGGTGAGGGACAGGGTCTGGCGGCGACCCCGGCTGCGGAGAAAGTCGATGCACAGGTTGCTGGTGAGCCGGTAGAGCCACACGGAAAACTTGCTGTCTCCCCGGAAGCTCTCCAGAGAATTATATGCCTTGATGAACGCCTCCTGGGACATATCCCGGGCGTCCTCCTCGTTGCCCACCATGCGGAGGGCAAGATTATATACCTTTTTTTCGTGCTCCGTCACCAGCGCTTCAAAGGCGTTCACGTCGCCGGAGCGAACCTTTACAACAATCTCAAGCTCTTCCTCGCGGGTCAAATCCGCATCACCTCCCTTTCCCCGGCCGCTCAGGCCAGATCTCTTTTTATGCCGCGCACGCAGGCGCGCACGTCGTCCAGCGTATTCACCCGCACCAGCTCCTGCTTCCAGCAGGCGGAGTGGGAAACCCCCCGCAGGTACCAGGGCAGCTGCCCCCGGGCCTCGATGCAGGCCAGCTTTTCGCCCTTCACGGCGGCGGCGTCCTCCACGGCGCGCAGGGCCATGTCCATCCGCGCGGCAAGGGGCGGGACAGGGGGGATGGGCTCGCCCCGGAGGGCGGCGTTGGCCCGGGCGAAGATCCAGGGATCGCCAAAGGCGCCCCGGCCGATCATGCAGCCCGCCGCGCCGGTGTAGCGCAGGATGTGGGCCGCGTCCGGCCCGTCGGCCACGTCCCCGTTGGCAATCACCGGGATGGAGACGGCCCGCGCCGCGTCCCGGATGATGTCCCAGTCGGCCTTGCCCGCGTACATCTGCACCCGGGTGCGGCCGTGGATGGCAATGGCGGCGGCGCCGGAGGCCTCGCACATCCGGGCAAATTCCACCGCGTTGACGCTGCCGCCATCCCAGCCCTTACGGAACTTCACGGTGACGGGCACGGGGACGGCCTTTGCCACGGCGGAGATAATCTCCCCGGCCAGAGCGGACTGCAGCATCAGCGCGCTGCCGTCGCCGCCCTTCACGATCTTGCCCACCGGGCAGCCCATGTTGATGTCAATGGCGTCCGCCCCGCTGAGGGCCAGCGCCCGCACCGCGCCCTCGGCCATAATATCGCTCTCGTGGCCGAAAATCTGCACGGCGGTGGGGTGCGCCTCCGGCGGGATATACAAAAGCTGCGCTGTTTTTTTGTCATTATAGCACAGAGCCTTGGCGCTTACCATCTCGGTGGTGACAAGAGCCGCGCCCTGCTCTAAACAGAGGGTGCGGAAGGCGCTGTCCGTGACCCCCGCCATGGGGGCCAGCGTCACGCGGCCGCTGAGCTTCAGAGTTCCGATTTCCAATGGCAATTCCTCGTTTCCCCGCCTTGCGGGGCAAATCAGCTTACGAATACCTGCAGCGTGGTGGTCAGCTCCCTGCCGGGGGAGCGGAGGGTGCGCCCGTTGTAGTAGAGGGCGGTGGAGCCGCCCCCGTCCAGACACATGGCGTCCTCACAGCCCAGGGCGAGCATCAGCTCCCGCATCAGCTGCACCGTGGCGGCGCCGGTGCTCACCAGCAGCAGCTTGCCGTCGGGCAGCACGCCGATGGCGGTGCGGGGCGTGGAGCTGGTGGTAAAGCGGGCCTCGGTGAAGCCCGGGTCCAGCTGGGTGCAGCTCGCCCCGTCCTTCACCAGCCGGGGGGAGCCGGACACCAGAGAGACAATGCTGCTATCCCACACAAAGCCTTCCTCGTCCGCCTTGAACAGGTAGGGCTCCATGGTCACGCGCTCTCCCACGGTGGGGGCGCGGTAGTAGTCGGTGGCGGTGTAGCCGGCGCTGAGCCACAGGAGGAAGCCGCCGGCGGGGATGGGGGCGCTCTCCCCCGGGGACAGGGAGGAAACGGCGGTGATCGCCCCGTCCTTCACCGTTACCACGGTGCCTGCCGCCGTCAGGGTGACGGAGGGGCCGTAGGCCGGGGTGAACAGGATGGAGTTGTCCCCGCCCTGCACCGTGGAGTTCACCTCGTAGCAGGACCAGCTGTTGCCGCTGTCGCCGGACACCCGGAAGAAGAAGGCGGGCTTGCCCACCCGCACCCGGTTGTCGGAGGTGAGGGCGAAGGCGGTGAGGCCGGTGACGCCGCTGAGGAACTCTCCGCCGCACACCACATGGCCGATGGGGGTCTTGAAGTCCTGATAGGACTGGAAGTAGTTGGCGTTTACCACCGCCAGCGCGCCGGAGGCGGCGACAATGGAGGCAAAGGGGGCGGTGGCTCCCAGCGTGTTGTTCACCATGGCGGAGCGGACGCTCACCCGGGGATTATTCAGGTTCACGGTGAGCACGTCGGCCTTCACCGTGCCGGAGGGCAGGGCATAGGACTTCTGGGTAAGGCTCACGGTGGAGCTGTCGTAGGGCACATAGGAGTACACCACCCGCGCGCCGGTGACCCCTGCGGTCTTGGCGGCCTGGGCGGTGAACACCCCGGCGGCGATCAGCTTCTCCGCCAGCGTGCCGCCGCCTTTGGCAAGGGGCATGGTGAGGGCGGCAAAGCTCATCTCCACAAGGTCGCCCCGGTTCAGGGCGGCGGTACGCAGGGCGTCCGCGGAGGAGGGGTCGGTGAGCCCCACGGTGACGGCAAAGTCCGGCGCGGTGCTCCAGCTGAACTCCCCGGCGGCGTCGTCGTAGCCCAGCGCCCGCAGCAGGAAGGTGAAGTAGCTTTTCGCGTCCAGTCCCCCGTTGGGGTCGAAGGCGGTGGCGCTGCGCCCGGTGGCGTAGCCCATGTGCAGGCCGTAGGCCGCGTAGCGGTCGGCCCAGTTGTCCCCGGGGATGTCGGCAAAGGGGTTTTCCCAGGTGCAGGCAAGGGCGGCCTGCTCCTCGCCCAGCAGACGGATCAGCATCACCAGCCCCTGAATGCGCGTGGGCGCGGCGTCCAGCTCATAGCCCCGGTCGGTGCCCTGAAAGAGCCCCAGAGTGCGCAGGGCGTCCGCCTTGCCGGTGGCGGCGGCGCTGCTGCCGCCCGCCAGAGCGGCAGAGCTCAGGCTAAGGGTCAGCGCCAGAATAAGAAGGAGACTGAGGATGCGTTTTTTCATGGCTTGTACCTCCAAAAAAGTCTCAGAGGGTAATATCCAGTCCCACCGGGCAGTGGTCGCTGCCGATGAGCTCCGGGCGGATAAAGGCGTCCTGAATTTTGTCCGCGATGCGGTCGGAGCAGAGGAAATAGTCGATGCGCCAGCCGGCGTTGTTCTCCCGGGCCCGGCCCCGGTAGCTCCACCAGGAGTAGGCCCCGGTGAGCTCCGGGTACAGGCGGCGGAAGCTGTCGGTAAAGCCGGCGGAGAGCAGCTCCGTCATCTTGCCCCGCTCCTCATCCGTAAAGCCCGGGTTCATGCGGTTGGTGCCCGGGTTTTTCAGGTCGATCTCCTCGTGGGCCACGTTCATGTCGCCGCAGACGATCACGCTTTTTTTGGCGTCCAGCGCGGTGAGGTGGGCGCGGAAGGCGTCCTCCCAGTCCATGCGGTAGGCAAGGCGGCGCAGCTCGTCCTGGGAGTTGGGGGTGTACACGCACACCAGATAGAAGTCCGGGTATTCCAGCGTGATCACCCGGCCCTCGCTGTCGTGCTCCGCGACGCCCAGATTGTAGCGCACGGAGAGGGGCTCGCGCCGGGTGAAGATGGCCGTGCCGCTGTATCCCTTCTTCTGGGCGTAGCACCAAAACTGCTTATAGCCCGGCAGGTCAAGGGTGATCTGACCCTCCTGCAGCTTGGTCTCCTGCAGGCAGAAGAAGTCCGCGTCAAGGCTTTGGAAGGCCTCCGCGAACGTGCCCTTGGACACGCAGGCGCGCAGTCCGTTCACATTCCAGGAAACAAATCTCACGGTCTCACCGCCACCAATCTGTTGATTTTCATGCCCTCGGCCACAAATTTGGCCTCGTAGTCGGTCATCACGCCCACGGGGCCGTGCTGGTGCAGGTCGCGGGTCACCTCCCGCAGCGCCCAGCCCTGGGCCTCAAACTGCTCCAGACTCCACTCGTAGAGGGGGCAGTTGTCGGTTTTGAACCAGACCTCGCCGCCTTCCGGCAGCAGGTCGGCGTAGAGCTTCAAAAAGGCGGGGGCGGTGAGGCGGCGCTTGTACTGCTTGGTCTTGCGCCAGGGGTCGGGAAAGTTGATGTATATGCGGGAAACCTCGCCGGGGGCGAACAGTTCCAGAAGGTTCGCGGCGTCCCGGTCCAGGAATCGGACATTGGTAAGGCCCCGGTCGAACACCCGCTCCATGCCCACCACCATGGCGTCGGGCACCTTCTCCACGGCGGCAAACAGGGTGTCTGGGCTTTGCTCCGCCATATCGGCGGTGAAGCGGCCCTTGCCGCAGCCCAGCTCCAGATGGAGGGCGCTGTGCCCGGGGAAGTCAAGGAGCCAGCGACCCCTGTGGGTCTCCGGCGTCTGGTCAAGGGTGGCGGCGGCCCGCTCCATGCGGGGGGCCAGATTGGGCTTTTTTCTCATTCTCACGGCAATTCACACTCCAAAGCCGATGATAACATATCGGAGGAAAAACATCAATCAATAAAAGGTTGCAGTTTTTGGGGCGGTATATTATAATCTTTTGGCGTATCCGCCCGCTGCGCGTCCCATCCGCCGCGGGACGGCGGTGCCCGCAAGGGAAGCAATGCGGTTTCTGACGCGAAATTCTTGGCAAACGGTTTGCCGCGTGATATAATTATTAAAAAATCAAATATCCGGGTGTAGCCCAGTTGGTAGGGCGCCAGCTTTGGGAGTGCCGTGCCGATATCCGAGCCGTGCGAAACCGAAACGCCGGAAGCCCTTGGAACGCGGTCGATTGCGGGATTTGACCGCCCATTGAAATGTACCCCAAAATTGCATTTGACCACAGCTTTGACCACAGACAGTGAAATTTCCAGAAACCGAAAAGTAAATATCCGGGTGTAGCGCAGTTGGTAGCGCGGGTGGTTTGGGACCATCAGGCCGCAGGTTCGAACCCTGTCACTCGGACCAAAATCCCGCTGAAATCGCTGATTTCAGCGGGATTTTTCCTTGAAAAAGTTAGGATTTTGCATTTTTGCCTGCCGCCGATTTTGAGAGCGCTCAAAACCGGCTTTTTCTTTGATTATTGCGGTGCAATTCTTGAATTTGCGCCGTTTAGATGTTTTCTTGTAATTTGTACCATATTGCTCTATAATGAATTAACGGTAGGCCTTGTGCCTGCAGCGCCAGCCGTGTGGATTTTCCATGCGGCTGTTTTGCTGCAGGTAATAGCATTATTCGAACATCAAAGTACTTTAATAAAATAAGCAGTGCTTAAAACTTCGGCTTGCCGAGCTCCGCAGTTTGTCTGCTTGGTGGACAAACATGCATAGCTAATCAGACATACGCCTGTCCGAGAGCTGCCATTCAGTACGAGGAAGAGATTGCCGGAAAGCCGCGCTATCGCTGCGATTCAGTAATTTGAATGGAGGCCTGCTTTTTTGGAAACACGGGCACTTACGGAAAATGAATACTGTGCGCGATGGGACTTGTATATAGCGTGTTTTGAGAATACCGACGGACTTTGGCAGATTCGCAAGATTTGCAAAGGCTATTACAGAGATTCGAAATATCAGTCATACGGGAGGGATGAGCATGGCAAAGGACATAAACTGGGCTATAGGCAACTTGGCTGCAATCGCAAAAAACAGCGTCGAAAAGATTGATGTAGAAGCAGCTAAGAAAAAAATGGTCCAGGCATCCAAGGAAATTTCAGAGAAGGCCGCCGTTATCAAGGACTCTGCGGCAAATGTGAAAGAGGACATCGACAGCAAAATTCATGAGTTGGATCGGTTATTGGAAACATCCATCACAGAGTACAATGATGCCTATACGCTCATGAACGATAAGGGTATCAAGCTGTATGTGGAAAGGTGCCGGACAATTGATGCCATTGCAACGGTGGAGAATATTGTCAACAGCATCGCAAATCACCCAAAATCCTTTAATACTGACTTTGAGGAAATCAATGTCTGCCGCAACCAATTTGTGGATTCCTGCACTTTTGCCGAACAGGAGTTGTATGCCGCACGAGCAGCGGCCAGCGGAGCCGGGGCGGGTCTTGCCGCGGGTGCGTCTGTGGCATTCATGGCACCCACAGCCGCCATGTGGATTGCTACTACCTTCGGCACGGCATCCACCGGTACTGCCATTGCCACACTTTCTGGTGCGGCGGCAACCAACGCAGCCTTGGCGTGGTTGGGCGGCGGCGCGCTGGCGGCTGGCGGCGGTGGTGTTTCAGCGGGAAGTGCGCTATTGGCACTGGCGGGGCCAATAGGCTGGTCGATTGCCGGCGCAACCCTGCTGTCTTCTATCATTCTCTTTGCCAGCAAGCGGGCAAAAATGAACAAACAGAAAAACGAAGAGATCAGTGGCGTGAAGAACAACACCGAAGCGGTTCGGGAACTGGATGCAAAGATCGCTGTGCTTTTGGATGAGACCGACACGGTTTTGACGAATCTGAACAGTCTTGCCATGGAATGCATGTCCCTCTATCAGCAGGATTATTCTGCTTTTTCTGATGAAGAGAAGAAGCGCGCAGGCGCCCTTGTAAACAACACAAAGACACTATCCGTGCTTCTCGGAAAAACCATCGGTTAATGTGTGGGTGTGATGATGCTGGATAACGTAATCAAAGGGCTGTCGGCAGAGTTTTTGATAAAAACTCCCATCGGCAGCGAGGTGGAAAAGGCAATGCACATTTTAGTGGATGTGCAGAAGCATCTGTACGCGCTCTCGGACAAAACCGGCGAGGAGCCATTGACCGCCATGAAATGCGGCACGATCTTCGTGCTTGCAGTGCTGAAGAAGGCCGTGAATGGGAAGAAACCCAAGGGGTTCGACACAACTGATTGGGCTGAAGTAGCCGGCGCAGTATCCGATTATGCCGTTTGCTATGACAATCAAAAGTACAGCGAGTTTGTTTTCCTGCTGTATGCGAAGTATATCGACTTTTCCGCATCTATTTTGGAAGGCAGAGCTTCCGAGGACACCGTGGCAGCAATCCGGGGCCTGGCTGCAGCCCTGCGTGCGGAGACGGAAACGCTTCACAAGGGAGGTATATCAGAGTCGACGTACATTGACAGATGCCTTTGGATTGCTTTGGAGGCCATGATCAAACAGTTAGCGTCGCTGATGGGTGTTGTGACCGCAGCATCTGCAGAGCAGTTGACACAGGCTGTGGCCTCCATTGCGTTTGAATACGGAAGGTATCTGCTGCTTCAAAGGGAGCAAAACCTGCTGTCAGAATACCTGGTGCAGCAGCACACCCTTGATCTTGAGCTTCAAGACAAGTACGATGCCTTCATCAAAGACTTGCTCGCGGATGCAGAATCTTTCATGAATCTTGTGGATCATGCGTTTGCACCCGACTTCGAGGCGTTATTGATGAACTCGGCAAAATTGGCAAAGTGTGCCGGAGTCAATGAACTGGAGATTCTCGATTCGGTAGAAAAGGTGGATGCCTTCTTCTTGGAATAGCAAAAGGGAATTACAAATAATGCACTGACTTGAAAAACGAACGGTTCTCAAGTCAGTGCATTAAAATACGGCCATGCGCCCCCTTCTGCGTTAGTTTTTATTTGCCTGCCTTTTTCTTAGATCCGCAATCTCGGCTTTCATTTCAGCAATCAGTACCTTCAGCTTTTCCTCACACTCTGCGCGGGTTTTGGCATACACATTTCGGGCGTGCTTCTTGCCGTCGGGCCATACAGGTGAGTACCGCCCCTCAAACAGGTGGTCATTGATCTCGCTGATACAGCCGGTGC
>CAZCDJ010000053.1:0-12492 GCA_964497655.1 uncultured Oscillospiraceae bacterium
CAGCGCTCCCAGGATATGCTGGCGGCCAACAACTGGAACGTGTGCCAGTACGCGGTGCTCACCTATATGCTGGCGCAGGTGAGCGGGCTGGAGGCGGGGGAGCTGGTGCACGTGATTGCCGACGCCCACATCTACGACCGGCACGTCCCCATTGTGGAGCAGCTGCTGCGCAACGAGCCGCTGCCCGCCCCCCGGCTGGAGATCGACCCGGCGGTGCGGGACTTCTACGCCTTCACCAAGAACAGCTTCACCCTGCCGGACTACCGCTACACCGAATTCACGGGGAAAATCCCCATCGCCATTTAAGGAGGCGCGCCATGCTGGAAGCGATTGTGGCGGTGAACGCCGACTGGGGCATTGGCGCGGCGGGCACGCAAAACGTGGTGCTGCCCCCGGACAGAAAGCAGTTTGCCGCCGTCACCATGGGCGCGGCGGTGATCGTGGGTCGGAAAACGCTTGCGGATTTCCCCGGCGGACGGCCCCTGAAGGGGCGGCACAACATTGTGGTCACCCGGCAGAAGGTGGAGATCGAGGGCGCCCAGGTGGCCCATACCACGGAGGAGGCCCTTGCGCTGGCCGGGGCGTACGACCGGGCAGTGGTCATCGGGGGAGAGAGCGTCTACCGGCAGTTTTTCCCCTACACCGACCGGGTGTATGTGACGAGGATTGACGCCTCGCCCCCCTCCGACGTGTTTTTTCCGAATCTGGACAGGGACGCCGCGTGGCGCTGCGCGGACGCGGGGGAGCCGCTTCACTGGGAGGGGATATCTTACCGCTTCTGCGTGTATGAGCGGGTGAGATGACAGGGCGGAGCGGGTAAGACCGTTCCCTGCACTGTTTGCCGGAGAAGGAGAATACCACATAAAATCAGGGCGTCACCGGATGCAACGGCGACGCCCTGATTAATTCTATTTATTTTTCCCGGCGGCGGGACTGCCTGCGCCACAGCGCCGCGGTGCCCAGACACACCAGCGCGAAGCCCAGCAGGGTCAGGTCGGCGGAAGCGCCCCGGCCGGAGTGTACCGGCGCGGCGGCGAGAGGCGTCTCGTCCTCCGACAGCGTCACGGCGGACGCGGTCACGTCCTCCGGCGGTGTCGCGGCAGCTCCTGCGTCCTCCGGCTGCGCGGCGAAGGGGGGCGCGTCGTCGGTGAGGGTCTCCTCCGTGCCCGTCTCCAGTCGCCGGGCCACCACCACAAAGCGGTTGGTGCCGGAATCCTTGGTGCAGGTGGAGAGGGTCAGCAGCCGGTCGCCGTAGGCGATGTCAATGCCCGTGTCGTAGCAGCGGTTTGCCGCGATGAAGTCCCGGTACTCGTTGAACTGCGCCTCCGTGTGGGGGCCCAGATACTGGTAATAGCGGAAGCCCTCCGCGTCGCTGCGCAGGATGCGGGCAAAGAACGCGCCCACCACCTCGTAGGTGCCCTCCTCATAGAGGGTGTCGAACTGGATGTACTTGTGGGACTGCCAGTAGTCCTCCTTCTGATACCTGTCCAGCTCGCCGAACATGGCGCCGCTTTTCATCCGGTGTCCGTAGATCAGCAGATTGTCATCGGTGTCGATGCTGCAGCTTCCGTTCATGTACAGGGTGCCCCGGTTGGACTGCTTGCCGTAAAAATCCAGATGCAGATATTTGTCCGGCTCCTCCGGGGTCTGCATCACCACGTTGTCAATGCTGCTGCCCTCAATCCTCAGCCAGCCCACGGTGTCCGGATTGGCCTCGTACACGGCGGCGTATTTCTCCAGCAGCCGGGGCGGGGCGGACTCCTCCGGCGCGTCCTCGGGGGCGGCGGTCTGGGCGGGGGCGGGGGTCGCCTTGGCCACCAGCTCCGACACGGCACTCTCCACGCCGGCCTCCCGGGAGTCGTTTACATAGTAGACGCCCAGCCGAACCAGACTGCCAACAAAGACCAGCGCCAGCACCGCTATTAAGATTTTTCTCGTTTTTTCTCTCATATGGGCCATTATAAATGTATGGACGGGGGATTGCAAGCGTTCCGGGCGGGGCGGAGAGCCGGAATACCAATGAATTTACAGATTATTTTCGCAAGGAAGGTTGCGTTTGCCTTTCAAACCATCTATAATTATAGTGAAGTATAAGCATATTGGCTGACCATTCAGGAGAGAGTATGGAAAAGTCTGCGATAAAAGTGAATATGCTGGGCGAGTTCACCATCTCCAACGCCGCCGGTACCGTTGCAATCTCCGATCAGAACAACAGAAGCAAGAAGGTGCTCACCCTTCTGGAGTATCTGATTGCCTTCCGCACAAGGGAGATCTCCCAGGCGGAGCTGATTGAGCTGCTCTGGCCGGACGACACGTCGGAGGAGCCTGTGAACACCTTGAAAACCCTGCTCCACCGGGCGCGCAGCGCCATGGACGACATGGAGCCGGGCATGGGCAAGACCGCGATTCTATGCCGCCGGGGTACATACGCCTGGAACAACGCCCTGACCACCACCGTGGACGCGGAGGAGTTTGAGATGCACTGCCGTGCCGCCGCCGCCTCGGAGGAGGAGGTGCGACTGGCCCACCTGCTGCGGGCGATTCGCCTGTTCCGGGGGGATTTTCTGCCCAAAAGCGGGGGAGAGCTGTGGGCGGTGCCCATCTCCACCTACTACCACACCATGTACCTGAACGCGGTGCATGAGGCGGTGGAGATTCTTGCCGGGCAGGCCCGGTTTGAGGAGATTATCGGCATCTGCCAGCACGCCATTGAGATTGACCCCTATGACGAGCAGCTTCACATGGCCATGATTCAGACCCTGATGGCTGCGGGAATGCAGCAGCGGGCCATGGAGCACTATACCCAGGTGACAGAGCTGTACCTGAACAAGTTTGGCATCAATCCCAGCGCGGATCTCACCGCGCTGTACAAGGAGATCGTGAAGGCCAATAAGAGCACGGAGATGAACCTTCACATCATCCGGGACGAGCTGAAGGAGACCGAGGCCGAGCAGGGCGCCTTCTTCTGCGAATATGAGTTTTTTAAGGACATCTACCGGCTGCAGGCCCGCAGCGCCGCCCGCAGCGGCGGCGTGGTGCAAATTGCCCTTATCACCGCCATGGACAGCGCCGGGCACCGGCTGAGCCAGAAGCAGATGGCCGTCACCATGACCAGATTGCAGGAGATGATTCGCGCATCCCTCCGCAACAGCGACGTGTTTTCCCGCTTCAGCGTGTCCCAGTATCTCATTATGCTGCCCAGTGCCAGCATGGAGGACAGCGATATGGTATTGCAGCGCATCAGCGGCAATTTCCGCCGGGAATATCCCCACATGAACGTGCTGTTCCACTATTCCTCCCTCCCCATGGAGCCGAAGATGTAACTGCCCGCGAACAGGAGGTCCGCACATGAAAAAAATCTTATCCCACTTGCTGCTCACCGTGCTGTGCGCGGCGCTGCTGCTGGCTCCGGCGGCCGCCGGGGCGGAAACGCAGAAAAGCAGCAACAGCGACGGCAGCATTATCATTGACTATGCCGATTCCGCAAAGGGCTATGTGTCCGTCAGCGCCAAGGTGGGCGGCAGCCCCAAGCTGGCGGTGGTCATCACCACGCCGAAGAACACCCAGTACAAGTATTTCGGCACGGACAGCACCGGAAAGACCCAGAGCTTTGTCCTCTCCGAAGGGGACGGCAGCTATAAGATTACCGTGTACAAGAACGTGTCCGGCACCAAGTACACGGCGCTCCACTCCAAGACCATCACCGTGAAGCTCACCGGGGAAACCGCGCCCTTCCTGCGGGCCAACCTGTTTGTGGACTATACGGCGGATACCAAGTGCGTCAAGGCCGCCGCCGAGCTGTGCGGGAGGGCGAAGAACGAGCTGGAGAAGGTGGACGCGGTCTACTACTTCGTCATCAACAACTTCGCCTACGATTACGACAAGGCCGCCACCGTGCAGAGCGGCTATCGCCCGGTGCTGGACACGGTCTGGCAGAGCAAAAAGGGCATCTGCTTTGACTATGCCTCCACCATGGCCGCCATGCTCCGCAGTCAGGGCGTGGCCACCAAGCTGGTGGTGGGCTACGCCGGCACCACCTACCACGCCTGGATTAACGTGTACACGGAGGATCAGGGCTGGATTGAGGCGGTGATCTACTTCGACGGGGAGGACTGGAAGCTGATGGATCCCACCTTCGCCTCCACCGGAAAGTCCAGCAGCAAGATTATGGAGTTTATCGGCAACACTGAAAATTACACCGCCAAATTCGTATATTGAGCCGGGCCAAGCCCGCGGCGACGACCTCTTGCGGCAGGCGGCTTAGGCCGCGCCGCAGGGGGTCTTGTTGGTCTTGGGGGCGCGCCCGTGGGGAGGAATGAGCCATTCAAAAGAAAACCATTGATCAGGAGCGGCTGAGCGTGCTGTGCATGGAGCTGGCGGAGATTCTTCGCAGCGGCATCACCGCCGGCGAGGGCTTCCTTATCATCTCCCAGCAGGAGAGCGACCAGACGCTGAAGGAGGCGCTGCTTTCCCTGTACGAGTCCTCCCTTGCCGGGGAGGCAATCAGTGTCTCCATGCGACGGAGCGAGATCTTTCCGGAATATATGCTGCGGATGCTGTCCGTGGCGGAGGAAACCGGCGCCATTGAGGACGTGCTGCGCTCCCTGTCCGCCTACTATGACCGGCAGGTGAAGCAGCGTGCCGCCGTGAAAAGCGCGGTGGGATATCCCCTGCTGCTGCTGGGCATTGTGCTGGCGGTGTTTTTCGTGTTTCTCACGGAGGTGTTGCCGGTGTTCAGTCGGGTATTCGCCCAAATTGGGGCGCAGATGCTGCCGGTGGCCCAGGCGTTTCTGAGCCTTGGCCTGTGGCTGGGCGCGGCCCGGTGGTGGATTCTGGGGGCGCTGGGCGTCCTGGCTCTGGCGGCGCTTGCGGTGGGGCTGATCCCCGCCCTTCGCGACCGCTTCACCGGGGCGGTCTCCCGCCGCTTCGCCAAAGAGAAAACAGGCCGCGCCGTTACGGAGGCGCGGCTGGCCAGCGTGCTGTCGCTGGCGGTCAGCGGCACCACGGATACCGCCCGGGCGCTGCTGCTTGCCGCCGATTTCGCCGCCGGCACCCCCGGCGGGGAGAAGGTGGCGGAGTGCGCCCGCCGGGTGGGCGAGGGGGAGAGCTTCGCCGCCGCCGCTGCCGCCGTGGAATTGCTTGAGCCCATGTACTGCCGTATGTTGGCTGTGGGGGAGCGGGCCGGCGCCACCGACACCATTTTGCGGGACGTGGCCCGCCGCACCGACGAGCAGATGGATCGGGCGGTGGAGAAGCTCACCGGCCGGGTGGAGCCCATCACGGTGCTTGTGCTCTCCGTGTGCGTGGGACTGCTGCTGCTGGGCGTGATGCTGCCGCTGGTGGGCATCATGTCCGCGCTGTGAGGATGCCGGGATGAGGAAAAAAGGCTTTTCCCTGTCTCTGGTGCTGTCGCTGACGCTGCTGCTGTGCGTGCTGGCTCTCGCTGTGTTGGGACTGCGGAACGCGGAGACCGCCCGGTCGGACGCGGCGGCGGAGGATTTGCTTCGCAGCATTCGCCGGGCCGCCGTCAGCTGCTATGCAATTGAGGGACGCTATCCCGACACGCTCTCCTACCTGACGGAGCACTACGGCGTGTATGTGGACGAGAGCGAGTTCGCCGTGGGCTACGACGTGTTCGCCAGCAACCTGATGCCGGATGTGACGGTGATGAAACGATGAAAAAGAGCGCTGGCCTTGATGTAATCGCCGGACTTGCGCTGGTGTGCGTGTTCGCGGTGTGCGTCCTGCTGACGCTGTCCGCCGGCGCGGGCATTTATCGGGACGTGAGCGGCGTGATGGAGCAGCAGTATACCTCCCGCACGGCGCTGGGCTATGTGACGACGAAGCTGCACCAGAGCGACGCCCGGGGCGCGGTGTCCGTCACGGAGCTGGAGGGACTTCCCGCCCTGTGCGTGCGGGAGGAGCTTGAGGGCACGGCCTATGTCACCTACCTCTACTGCTGGGACGGCAGCATTATGGAGCTGTTCTGCCCGGAGAGCGAGATGCTCGCCCCCTCCGAGGGGGAGCGGGTGGTGGACGCGCAGAGCCTGCACTTCACCCGGCGGGGCGATTTGCTCCGCATTGACTGCGTCACCGACGGGGGCGCTGAGAGCGCCTGGGTGAGTCTGGTGACCGGACTGGAGGGCGCGTGATGGGAGGACGGGGAAAGCTGCCCGTGCTGCTCACGGAGCTGGTGCTCATGCTGCTGATCTTCTCCCTGTGCGCCGCCGTGTGCCTGAGTATTTTCGCCTCTGCCCGGGCCAGCGCCCGGGAGAGCGCGGCGCTGAGTCAGGCGACCGTGTGGGCGCAGAGCGCGGCGGAGGCCTACCGGGCCGCCCGGGGGGACGCGGTGGCGGCGGGCGGCGCGCTGGGCGCGGACACGCAAAGCGACGGCTTCACGCTGTATCTGGGGGAGGACTGGGCGCGCACCTCCGCCGGGGAGGGCGTCTATTGCCTGACGCTGCGGGAAACAGGGAAACACGCCGCCGCCGTGCTGGTATCCGGCGCGGAGGGAGAGCGTATTTTTTCCCTGAACGTGAAGGCGGTGGCCTATGGGTAAGAGCTACAAGGGCGTAAGCCTTGGCATCACCACCGTCCTGACGGTGTTCGCGGTGCTGTGCCTCACCATCTTCGGGGTGCTCACCGCCTCCACCGCGGCGCAGGAGCGGGAGCTGGCGGAAAAGTACGCCCGCTCGGTGGAGGATTACTGGGCCTGCGACAGCGCCTGCGCCGATACGGCCAATGCGCTGGGCGCTCTGTGGGAGTCCGGGGCGGACAAGGCCGCCCTCCGCGCCGCCGCCCTGCAATTGGGCGCTATTGTGACGGAGAGCGGGGACGACCTGCTGATTCAATATTCTGTTTCGGAAAACGATGTTTCCCGCATGGAGGTGACGCTGCGCCTGGGCGCGGCATTCACCGTGGAGCGGTGGAGCGTCACCTCTGCGGACGCGCAGTGGAGTCCCGACACATCCCTGCCCGTATGGACGGGCGAAAGAGAGGTAGAGTAAGGATGAAGAACTTTCTGGACGCGGTGAAGGTGGCGCTGGAGAAAAAAGCCTCCGACCTGTTCATCATCGCGGGGCAGCCCCTGTCCTTCAAAATCGGGCGGGAGATATTGGAGATGGAGGACCAGCGGGTGATGCCGGAGGACAGCCGCCGGCTGGTGACGGAGGCCTACGCTCTGGCTCAGCGGAGCATGGAAAAGCTGCTGGAGCTGGGGGACGACGACTTCGCCGTCAGTGTGCCGGGGGTCTCCCGGATGCGGGTGAACACCTATCAGCAGCGGGGCTCGCTGGCGGCGGTCATCCGCCTTGTGCCCTTCGGCATTCCGGACTACAAACGCATTGGCATCCCCGAGGGCGTGATGGACGCGGCCCGGGTCAATCAGGGGCTGGTGCTGGTGTCCGGCACCGCGGGCAGCGGAAAATCCACCACCCTGAGCTGCCTGATCGACCGCATCAACCACAGCCGGGGCGGGCATATCATCACGCTGGAGGACCCCATTGAGTACCTGTACCGCAACGACCGGTGCATCATCAGCCAGCGGGAGATAAAGATTGACACCGAGGACTACATCACCGCCATCCGCGCCTCGCTGCGGCAGGCGCCGGACGTGATTTTGCTGGGGGAGATGCGGGACTACGAGACCATCCGCACCGCCATGACCGCCGCCGAGACCGGGCATATGGTGCTGTCCACCCTGCACACCCGGGGCGCCGCCAACACGGTGGACCGGATTATCGACATCTTTCCCCCCAGTCAGCAGCAGCAGATTCGGGTGCAGCTGGCCTATCTGCTCCAGGTGGTGATCTCCCAGCAGCTCCTGCCCACGGTGGAGGGGGGGCTCGTCCCCGCCTTCGAGGTGATGGTGGTGACCAACGCCGTCCGCAACCTGATTCGGGACGCCAAGCTGCCCCAGATCGACTCGGTGATTGCCACCTCCGCCGCCGAGGGCATGGTGAGCATGGACGCCTCCATCACCGAGCTGTACCGGCAGGGCCGCGTCACCGCGGAGACCGCCATCTCCTTTGCCATGAACCCGGATTTGATGGCGAAGCGGCTGTAAAAAAGCTCCCGCGCCCCTGCCGGATGGCGGGGTCGCGGGAGTCTGTGCGTGTTCCTTATTCCTCCGGCAGAATTTCAATCCAGTAGCCGTCCGGGTCTTGGATGAAGTAGATGCCCATCTGCTCATTCACGAAGCATACGCAGCCCAGTGCCTCGTGGTGGGCGCGGGCAGCGGCGTAATCGGCCACCCGCACGGCAAGGTGAATCTCTCCCTCACCCAGATCGTAGGGCTGGGGGTGATCCCGCAGCCAGGTCAGCTCCAGCTGGAAGTTGGACACGCCGTCCCCCAGAAACACCAGCCGATAGGACCCGTCCGCCGCGGGCTTCTCCTTCACCGGATGGAGGTCCAGCGCGTCGGCGTAAAACTCCAGGGAGCGGGAGAGGTCTGTCACATTAAAGTTGAAATGCTGCATCCGATATGTCATAATAAGCACCTCCGTTTTTCTCATTGTAAGACCCCGGCGGGGAAAGGGCAACCAAAATTTAGCCAGGCGTCCTTTTGTCTCCCGCCCGTCATATCCCTTGAATTTTCCCGCCGATTGTGGCAAAATACCCTATGCGAACCGGAAGGAGGGGAAGCGGTGTCCCGAGCGAAGAAAACCGTCAACTATATTCTGGATTTTTCCGCGGGCATGGGCCGCCGGAAGATCACCACCTTTGCGGGCAGCGGCGCTTACTTCCTGTTCATGTCGCTGGTGCCCATGATTATGCTGCTCTGCTCTGTGCTGCAATATACGCCGCTCACGGAGGACATGGTGCTGGACGCGGTGAGCTTCTATGTGCCCTATTCCATGTACGAGGTGGTGGAGCGCATTGTGTCCACCGTGTACGCCGGCGGCAATCTGGCGTTGACCGTGTCCATCGTGCTGACACTGTGGAGCGCCAGCGCCTCCATGAAGGCACTGATGCGGGGCATGGACGCGGTGTACGACGCGGAGCGGCGGGAGAGCTATCTGGGCTTCTCCATCCGGGCCTGCGTCTATATGCTGATCTTCATTGCCATGCTGCTGGTGTCCCTGGTTTCGCTGGTGTACGGCAAACGTATCATGGGGCTGGCTCAGACCTATCTGCCCTCCGGTCACACCCTCACCTATGTGCTCTCCCTGCTGCGCTACCTGCGCTATCTGGTGGTGACGGCCATGCTGGCGGTGGTGTTTACGCTGCTTTACCGATGGATGCCCGCTGTCTCCCTGCGTTACCGGCACCAGTGGCCGGGGGCGGCGTTCGCCTCGGTGGCCTGGGTGGTGTTCTCCTGGGTGTTCTCTCTCTATGTGGATTTGTCCGGCAAGTTTGGCGCCTACGGCTTTCTGGGCACCATTCTGGTGGCGATGATCTGGATGTACTTCTGCCTGTATTTCCTGCTGATCGGCGGCTACATCAACCGCTATCTGGACCTGCTCCGCAGTGTCCGCCGGGGACGGGAGAGCGCCGGCGACGGGGCATAAGCCGGGTAAGGGAAGGGAAAAGCAGAATAAAAGTCCGCTGAAAGAATTTCTTTCAGCGGACTTTTTTTATCAGGCAAACCAGACCTTCAGGCAAAACAGGATGAACAGGAAGCCGGTGGCCGCGAACACGCCCACCACCAGGAGTCCGGCCTTCACAACGCCCCAGGTGTAGGCGCGCTGCTCCTCCTTCGTCATGTGGTCGGGACGGGCATTTTCGGCGCGTTCCCGGCGTTCCATGCCGTTTTCGATGTACCAGGGCATACCCTCCACGTTCATGGGGGCAATCACCCGGCCGTCGTCCTGCGGCTCCTCAGGTGGCTGCTTTTTCTTGGACATTTTTCGTTTCACCGGCCTTCAGCTTGTCCATGGTCTCCTGAGCGCGCTTTTGCTGCTCGGGGGAGTCGTAAAGGTGGCAGGCGCACCAGTGTCCGGGATGTACCTCCGTCCATTCGGGGGTGGCGTAGGAGCAGACCTCCATGCATTCCTCACAGCGGGTGTGGAATTTGCAGCCCCGGGGCGGGTTGGCGGGGGAGGGCAGGCTGCCCTTGAGAATGATGCGGTTCATCTTGCTGTCCGGATCGGGGATGGGAATGGCGGAGAACAGCGCCTTGGTGTAGGGGTTCAGGGGGTCGGCAAAGATTGCCTCAGTGTCGGCGTATTCCACCATGCTGCCCAGATACATCACGCCCACGGTGTCGCTGATATGCTCCACCACGCTCAGGTCGTGGGAGATGAACAGATAGGTGAAGCCGAAATCACCCTGAAGCTGCTTCAGCAGGTTGATGATCTGCGCCTGAATGGACACATCCAGCGCGCTCACCGGCTCGTCGCAGACGATGAAGTCCGGGTTCAGAGCCAGAGCGCGGGCAATGCAGATGCGCTGGCGCTGGCCGCCGGAGAACTCGTGGGGATAGCGGTCCTTGTGGTATTCCTGCAGTCCGCAGGCGCGCATCACCCGGGAGATGTAGTCGTCGTAGTCCTCATGGGGCACAATGTTGTGCTCCCGCACGGCCTCGCCGATAATCTCGCCCACGGGGATGCGGGGGCTGAGGCTGGAGTAGGGGTCCTGGAAAATGATCTGCATCCGGGGACGCAGCTCCCGCAGCTCCTCCTTGGACAGGGAGAAAATCTCCTTGCCGTCAAACCACACCTCGCCGCTGGTCTTTTCCTGCAGGCGGAGGATGGTGCGGCCTGCGGTGGATTTGCCGCAGCCGCTCTCGCCCACCAGACCCATGGTCTGGCCGCGCTTAATCTTGAAGGAGATGCCGTCCACCGCCCGGACATTGCCGATGGTGCGCTTGAAGAAGCTGGACTTAATGGGGAACCACTTGACCAGATCCTTCACTTCCAGCAGGTACTCGCTGTGCTCGCCGGGGGTCTTTCTTTTATCTTCCATATTAAAGGTCCTCCAGCTTCACGGATGTGGGGTAGCCCAGCTCCTGACCCTTGCCGTCGTACCGCCAGCAGGACACCACATGAGTGTCGCTGATCTTGATCTCCGGGGGGTAGGGGCCGCTGCATTTTTCCACGCACATCTCGCAGCGATCGCGGAAGTAGCAGTAGTTGGGCATATTGACGGGGTTGGGCACGTTGCCCGGAATGTTATAGAGAGAGTCCACCTTTTTACCCACCACGGGCTTGGATTTCATCAGGCCGATGGTGTAGGGGTGGCAGGGGTTATGGAAGATGTCATCGGTGGTGCCCTTTTCCACCACCCGGCCCGCGTACATGACCACCACATAGTCGGCCATGTTGGCGATCACGCCCAGATCGTGGGTGATGAGCATAATGGAGGAGTTGATCTTGTTCTTCAGCTCCTTCAGCAGGTCCAGAATCTGGGCCTGAATGGTCACGTCCAGGGCGGTGGTGGGCTCGTCGGCCACAATCAGCTCCGGAGAGCAGGCCAGAGCCATGGCAATCATCACGCGCTGCCGCATACCGCCGCTGAGCTCATGGGGGTACATCTTGTACACGCCCTCGCCGTTGGCAATGCCCACCATGCCCAGCATCTCGATGGAGCGGGCCTTCACCTGATCCCGGGTCATTTCCGGGTTGTGCAGGGCGATGACCTCATCCACCTGATTGCCGCAGCGGAACACCGGGTTCAGGCTGGTCATGGGCTCCTGGAAAATCATGGAGACCTTGTTGCCGCGGATGCGCATCATCTCGTCGTTGGGGGTATCCACAATGTTGTAGGCCTTGCCGTCCCCCATGTTGAAGCGGATTTCGCCGCCTACGGTCTGCCCCTGAGGGCGCTGCAGCAGCTGCATCAGGCTGAGGCTGGTGACGCTCTTGCCGCAGCCGCTCTCGCCCACGATGCCCACCACGGTGCACTTGGGCACGTCGAAGGAGATGCCGTCCACGGCCTTTACCACGCCCACGTCGGTGAAGAACCAGGTGCAGACGTTGTCAAACTCCACCACGTTATTGGCATCGCGCATCACGGTGGTGTACTTGGCGGGGTCGGTGCCCTTGGCGGCGCGCTGCTTTTCCAGACGCCGGGTGAGCTTGCGGTTGAAGCGGGTGATGGCGTGAGACTCCTTGCCGGAGATATACGCCGTATTCTTACGTTTCTTAAAAGTCATATGCCTTTCGCCCCCTTACTGTTTGGCCTTCGGGTCGAAGGCGTCGCGCAGTCCGTCGCCCACAAAGTTGAAGGCGATGACCGTGAGGCAGATCAGAAGTCCCACGGGAATCCAAATATAGGTATACTTAATCATGCTCTCGCTGGAGAGGGCCACGGAGTTAATCATGGTACCCCAGGTAGCCAGCGGGTGCTTCACGCCCAGACCAAGGAAGGAGAGGGTGGCCTCGGTGATGATGACGGAGCCCAGACCCATGGTGGCGTTGACGATCAGCTGGGGCATCACGTTGGGAATCAGGTGGCGGAAGATGCGCCGGCGGGCCTTCATGCCCGTGGCCTCCTCGGCGACCATGAAATCCTGCTCGCGCAGGGACAGAATCTGGCCGCGCACCACGCGCG
>CAZCDJ010000054.1:0-12377 GCA_964497655.1 uncultured Oscillospiraceae bacterium
ACCATTTTGTGGCCCTGATTTCCGGGGAGAATCTCGCGGAGATCAAGGCGCGCATCTCCCAATGCAATGAAAAATTCCGGCAGATTGCCGACCGCTATATCATCATCATGAGCTACGGCATCTACCCGGTGGAGGATCTCAGCGCGCAGATCAACACCATGCGGGACCGGGCGCAGGTGGCCAAGCGGAAGGTGAAGGGCAACAACAAGGAATTCATCGCGGTGTACGACGACGCGCTGGATCAGCGGCAAAAGGACGAGCTGGAGCTGGTGCTCAGCGTGGACCGGGCCATTGCCGACGGGGAATTTCAGGCCTGGTTCCAGCCCCAGTACGACATGAAAACCGAGAAAATCGTCAGCGCCGAGGCGCTGGTGCGGTGGCGGCACGGGGACGAGCTGATTATGCCCGACCGCTTCATCAGCCTTTTTGAGAGCAACGGCCTGATTGAAAAGCTGGACTTCTGCGTGGTGGAGGCGGTCTGCGCCCATCTGCGCGCCCAGCTCGCCGCCGGACTCACGCCGGTGCCCGTGGCCGTCAACTTCTCCAAGAGCCACCTGTACGACCAGACCTTCCTGCCCCGGCTGAAGGAGCTGATTGAAAACTCCGGCGCACCGGCGGAGCTGCTGGTGGCGGAATTCACCGAATACACCTGTCTGGAAAACAAGAGCACCTTCTGCGAGACCATCCATCAGCTCCACCAGATCGGGATGCGGGTGTCGCTGGACGACTTCGGCAGCGGCTACTCCTCCCTGAATATGCTCAGCGAGATGGAGTTTGACGAGATCAAGCTGGACAAGGGCTTTTTGAAGGACTCCCCCCTCAGCGACAAGGAGGAAAAGCTGATTCGGGCCATTTTGCAGCTCCTGCAGGGTCTGAAGATTCAGACCGTGGCGGAGGGCGTGGAAACCGAGGAGCAGCTTGCCTTCCTGCGGGAGAGCGGCTGTGACATCGCCCAGGGCTACTATTTCTCCCGGCCCGTATCCGGGGAGAACTACGACAACTTGCTGCGCCAGACCCGGGAGAGCAAGAGCTGACCCGGCAAAAGCACTGCGGTGCGCGGCCCCTTTTGGAGCCGCGCACCTTATTTTTACATAAAAAAACGCCAGTGTAAAAAATTACACTGGAGATCCTTCACAGAGCTTATCTGTCGCTGACGTTGGACTCGGACCCGAAAATCAGATCGTCGATGTCAGGCTTATTTTGTGTCTTCATAGCTTCTCCTTTCTTGGTACATTCAGAGTATAGCACAATACACAAAAAATAACAAGTGAATTTATTGTAAACTCCGAAATTTCTTGCTTTTGGGGATTGCAAGCGCGCCCCGCACCGGTAAGCCGCCGGGTGCGGGGCGCGCTGTGTCTTATGCCTCCGCCAACGGGCGCAGCACCTCCCGCACGTCGGCACAGGTGTGCCGCGCGGCGGCAAGCGCCGGCGGAGCCGAGCCCTCCATGGCGTAGCTGTTGGGGGTGAGGGCCAGCATCTCCGCGTCGTTCTCGCTGTCCCCGAACACCAGCACCTCCTCCGGGCGCAGGCCCTGCCGGGTCATAAGCCGCCCAAGGGCCGCGCCCTTGTCCACGCCCCGGGGCATCAGGTCGATGTAGTTGCCCCCGGACATGGCCACGGAGAAGCGCGCCGCCTCCTCCCCCAGCCCGGCCAGCAGCCGGGACTTATCCGGCCCGGGCATATACACCGACAGCTTGGTGAGCGTGCCGGCGGGGAGCCGGTCAAAGCACTCGTGGTAGACACAGGGGCCGTCGGTGATGGGGGCAAAGCAGTCCCGGTCATAGGCGGGGCCGCCCTCCTCCAGCCGCAAAAATACCTGCTCCGCGCCGCTGCCGGCGAACACCGGCAGCCAGTCCGGCTGAAAGCCTGCGATGAAGCGGCGGAGGATGGCCATATCCCCGGCGGAAAAGGCGCAAAGCCACAGGGGCTCACCGTCCCGGTACACCGCGCTGCCGTTGGCGGAAATATAGGTGATGGGGCCTTGTACACCGTGAAAAAGGTCCCGCATATTCAGATAGCAGCGCCCGCTGGCGGCGCAGAAATCCACGCCTCGGGCGATGAGCCGCGCCACCAGCGCCTTGGTTTCGGCGGGCAGCGCCGTGCTGTTGATGGGGAACAGGGTGCCGTCCAGATCGCTGGCAATGAGCCTGATGTGTTCCATTTTCGCGTTATCCTTTCTTTCAAAATAATCGGGCAGGCCCGGCAAAGCGGAGCCTGCCCGAACTGCGTCGCCGGGAACTAAAGGGTCATATCCTCCTGCCCCTTGGTGGCGACCTGATAGATGGTGATGGAGATGATGGTGAGAATGGTAAGGATGGAGGCCAGCGCCGCGGCCTTGCCGTAGCTGCCCCGAACGATCTGCTCGTACACCGCGATGGTCAGGGTCTTGGTGTTGTTGCGGCGCAGCATGATGGCGGAGGACAGCTCGGAAATCATGGTCACCCAGCTCAGGATGGCGCCGGAGAGGATGCCCGCCTTCATCATGGGCACCGTCACCTTGAAGAAGGCCTTCAGCTTGGTGCAGCCCAGAGAGATGGCGGCCTCCTCGATGCTCATGGGGATATGCTGCAGCGTGGCCACCGAGGAGCGCACGGTGTAGGGCAGGCGGCGAATGATAAGGGCAATCACCATGATGCTGAAGGTGCCGGTGAGCAGCAGGGGCTTCTGGTTGAAGCTGCCCAGCATGGCGATGCCCAGCACAGTGCCGGGGATCACGTAGGGAATCATGGACAGGATGTCCACGGTGTTGGTGAGCCGGTTGCGCCGCCGCACCACCAGATAGGACATGAGCACGGCCATGACCACCAGAATGGCCAGCGCCACAATGGGCATGACCAGCGTGTTGCGGATGGGCACCCAGAGCTGCTCGAACACCTGCTCATAGCTCATCAGGGAGTAGCCGTCCACAAAAATCTTGCCGCTGGTGTTCTTGAAGGAAATATAGAACACATAGAACTGGGGCAGCATGGCGAGGAACACCACCACATAGCAAAACAGGTGGATCAGCACGCCGAAAACGCCCTTGGCCTCCCGCTTCTCCACCGAGTGCATGGCGTTGATGGAGAAGGATTTGCGGTTTGCCACATATTTTTGCACCAGAAACACGGCGGTGGTGATGAAAATGGAAATCACCGCGATGGCGGAGGCGAAGCCCGCGTCCGGGTTCACCTCGTTGAAGTATTCCTGATACAGAATCACGGGGAAGGTGGTGTAGCCCTGACCGATGAGCAGCGGCGTGCCGAAGTCCGCGAAGGCGCGCATAAAGACCATCAGCGAGGCCGCCAGAATGGTGGGCATACACAGGGGCAGGACAATCTTGAAAAACCGCTTGATGCCGCCGGTGCCAAGGTTTCGGCTGGCCTCCAGCAGGGAATTATCAATATTTTTCAGCGCTCCGCGCACATAGAGGAACACCAGCGAGAAAAGCTGGAGAGAGAGCACCAGCACAATGCCGCCGAAGCCGTAGATGGTGGGCATCCGGATGCCCAGGGCGGAGAGCATATTGGTGACAACGCCGTTGTTGCCGCAAAGAAGAATCCACGAGTACGCGCCGATGAAGGGCGCGGACATGGAGGAGATGATGATAAAGGTGTTCAGTATTTTCTGTCCGCGAATCCGGAACATGGTGAAGAAGTACGCCATGGGCACGCCGATGATGAGGGCGGCCAGCGTGGCGGCAAAGGACACCTTGAAGCTGTTCCCCAGGGTCTTGAAGTAGTACGACTTGGAGAAAAAGGTCTTGAAATTGGAGAGGGTGAACGTCCCCGTGGCGGAATCGTACACCGACTGCTCCAGCAGGCTCAGCAGCGGGTACACCAGAAACAGCAGGTACACCAGCAGCAGCAGGATGGTGATTACTCCCCACACATCCAGACGGAACTTGTTGTTATCCTTCATGGTCAGTCGTTCCTCAGCAGGTTGCGCTCTCCGTCGGCGCGGAAAACATTGAACTTTTCGGTCTTTACCGTGAGGGTGACGGGGGTGCCCACCTCAAGAATGTCCTCGATGGTGGACTCCTGAATGATCTCCACGGTGGGGCCGACCTCCAGCTCGATGAAGTAGTGGGTGTTCAGGCCCAGATAGGTATAGTCCCGGATGACGCCCCGGATGCCCTGCTCCGCCGCGCCGATGACAAATTCCTCCGGGCGCACGGCACACACCACCTTCTGATCCGGCTGTGCGGCGAGAGCGGGCAGCTCCACCGAGTAATCCCCGGTGAAGCGCACCCGTCCCCCGGTCAGCTCCGCGTCAATCAGGTTGGAGCGACCGATGAAATTGGCCACGAACACGTTGCGCGGCCGCTGGTAGATCTCCTTGGGCTTGCCGATATGCTGAATCACGCCGTCCTTCATCACCGCGATGGTGTCGGAGATGGCCATGGCCTCCTCCTGATCGTGGGTCACATAGACGGTGGTGATGCCCACATCCCGCTGAATCTGCCGGATGACCCGGCGCATCTCCAGCCGGAGCTTGGCGTCCAGGTTGGAAAGCGGCTCGTCCATGAGCAGCACGTCGGGCTTGATGACCAGCGCCCGGGCCAGCGCCACGCGCTGCTGCTGACCGCCGGAGAGTCTCTCCGGCAGCCGGTCGGCAAAGGAGTCGATCTGCATGGTTTTCAGAAATTTGTCCGTCTCGGTTCGGATGGTCTCCTTGTCCAGCTTGCGGCTTTTCAGGCCGAAGGCCACGTTCTCCCGGACGGTCAGATGCGGGAAGATGGCGTAGTTCTGGAACACCATGCCGATGTTCCGCTTTTCCGGCGCCATGTCATTGATGCGCGCGTCTCCAAAGAAGAAGTCGCCGCCCTCGATGGAGTTGAAGCCCGCGATCATACGGAGCAGCGTGGTCTTGCCGCAGCCCGAGGGCCCCAGCAGGGTGAACAGCTCCCCGTCGCGTATCTCCAAGTTCAGCCCGGAAATTACTGTGTGATCGCCATATTTTTTCACCGCGTCCCGAATTACTATTTTACTCATGTTACGACTCCGATTAGTTTATTTTTCTTATGTAGCTGTGGCGCTGCTCTGGGCTTTCTTAGCCCAGAGAGGTGAACATATCGTTGAAGCGGGTCTGGATGTCAGCCTTGTGGGAGTTCACATAGTCGGTGTCCTCAAAGACCACATAGATGTCCTCGTAGGCGGGCAGCCAGTCGGAGGAGGAGGCGCCCATGAGCACAGGGCGGTTGGTGGTCTCGGTGGCGTAGCGGTTCTGGCACTCCTCAGAGGTGATGTAGTCCATGAACAGCTTGGCGTTGTCCACGTTCTTGCAGTTCTTCACGATGGCGGCAGTGGCGCAAAGGTACACCATGCCCTCCTTGGGGTAGACCATCTTGATGTTGGCGGCGCCGTCCTTGATGAGGGCAGCCACGGGGTCCTCGTAGGAGAGGCCCACGGCGTACTCGCCGTCCGCCACGGTCTTGTAGACGGAGGAGGAGGACTCCACCACCACCACGCCGTTGGAGAACAGGTCGGTGACATACTGCCAGGCCGCGTCGTCCTCATAGGGGTTGGCGGCGTCGGCGCTGGCCATATCCAGCAGCATATTGGTCAGCTGGGCGAAGGCGGAGGAGGACTCGCCGCAGTTGGCGGAGACAATGTTGCCCTTCAGCTTGGGGTTGAGCAGATCGGCGTAGCCGGTGATCTCGTCGATGCCCAGCTCAGCCAGCTTATCGGTGTTCACGATGATGGCGCCGGAGCCGTCATACACATAGCAGGTGGTGTAGCCCAGCGTGTTGCGGGCATCCTCGTTCAGCAGGCCGTCGTTGGCGGAGACATAGTCCTGGAAGTAGTCCTGCATGGAGGTGAACTTGGAGTAGGAGCCTCCCCACATCACATCGGCGTAGGGATTGGCGGCTTCTTCCTTGATCTGGGTGAGAAGGTCGCCGGTGCCGCCGGTAACCAGCTCAACGGTGATGCCGTACTTCTCCTCAAACTGAGGAATGGTGGCGGCGATCAGGCCGTCGGAGTTGGGGGTGTAGACCACGAGGGTGCCGCCGGTTTCGGCGGGGGCGCTGGTCTCAGGGGCGACGGTGGCGGCGCTGGGGTCCACCGCGTCGGTGGGCAGGGGCTTGTCGCTGCCGCAGGCGGCGAAGGCCAGGAGCATGGTAAGCGCGAGAACAAGTGCAAGAGCTTTCTTCATTTTGCTATCCTCCAATTCATTTTCCCTTCTTGCGGGGTATGACGACATTATACAGTCGTCCCCCAAATTTTGCAAGATTTTAGTGTAATTTTCACCAGCCGCCCCGGGTATCCCTCCACAAATTTCCATACCACATGTGGGCTAAGGGGGCATGACGGCGGAATCCGGCGGCACACGGCAGCGGCTGGACGCGCCGCACATCACCGTGGCAGGCGGTGTCTCTCTCCCTCTGAACCCCTGACACCCCCCGGGCAAAGCAAGACCCGAACCGCGGAAGCCTCCGCAGCTCGGGTCTTTTTTCTCAGCGGATCAGGCCGCTCTCCTTCAAAAGCAGCTCGATGTCCGTGCCCTGCACCTTTTTCAGCACCATCTTCAGAAGCTGCCGCTCCTTGAAGCTCAGCTTCGCATCGGTAAGCGGCTTCTGATCCAGCCCGTAGTAGCAGGCGCGCAGCAGCTCCCGCACGTCGTACTTGCTGCCCCATACCTCCGGCACGCCCCGGTCCACGTCCAGCAGGGTGTACACCGCCTCCATGCCGGTACGCATGGAGTACTCGGTGGTGAAGATGGTATCCCGGGGCGTCTCGGCGAACTGACCCAGAAACGCGAAGTTCACCGCGCCTGTGGGCACAACCAGAGGACGATCCTCGTTCTTGCGGGGCTGGAAGAAGGCGTTAATATAGGGCATGAAGCAGGTGGTGGTGTTGCAGGCGTCCCGGGCCAGGGCGTCAATCCGCCCCTCGGGAATGCCGATGTGGTACAGCCACTCCCGGCATACCTCCTCGCCGGTGCAGTCCCGCATGGCCTTCCGCACATAGTTGCCCGGCTTGCCGGTGGCAAGGGAATAGACCCAGATCAGCACCGTGTTCTTATCCTGCGCCTTAAACTGGGGCTGGCGGTTGATGGTCCAGGACAGGTACCAGTTTTCGGTGCTGTCCTTCACGGTGACGATGCCGCCGGTGGTCACCTTGCCCTCCCGGGGGTCCCGCTTGCAGATGCTCATGATCTGTCGGATGATCTCCTCGTTGGAGGTGGCCACGGTGGCGCTCATCCAGTTGGTGGCCTCGCTGTCGCCGCAGAACTTGTCCGGGTTGCCGTACTCGCCCCGCTCCGCCTGGGCGGCAATGTTCTTCCACAAGTCCCAGCTTTCGCCCCTGCCGTTTTGGATGACGGACAGATCCGGCACATGGGTCTGGTCGCCATAGCAGGAGGTGTCGGTGCAGCAGCCGTTGGTGATGAACACCAGATCGTCCTCCACCAGATCAATGGTCTCCTGCTTTCCGTCCTTCTGGCAGATAATCTGCCGGGCCACCTTGCGCCCGCCCCTGCTTTCCAGCACCACGTTCTTCACGTCCATGCCGTATTCAATCCGCACGCCGTGCTCCTCCAGATACTTGCACAGGGGCAAAATCATGCTCTCGTACTGGTTGTACTTGGTGAAGCGCAGGGCGCTGAAATCCGGCAGACCGTCGATGTGGTGGACAAAGCGGCAGATGTAGCGCTTCATCTCCAGCGCGCTGGACCAGCGCTGGAAGGCGAACATGGTCTGCCAGTACAGCCAGAAGTTGGTGCTCCAGAAGGACTCGGGCAGCACCTGGGAGATTTTCTTGTCCTCCAGCTCCTTTTCCGGGGTCAGGAACAGTTTGGAGAGGGCCATGGCGGACTCCTTGTCCAGCTCAAACCGCTTGTCGGTGTGGGCGTCCTCGCCCCGGTTCACCGTGGCGCGGCACAGGGAGTAGTTGGGGTCGCGCTTGTTCAGCCAGTAGTACTCGTCCAGCACGGACACGTCCGGCGTTTCAATGGACGGGATGTCCCTGAACACGTCCCACATCACCTCAAAGTGGTTGTCCATCTCCCGGCCGCCTCTCATATAGAAGCCCTTGGTCACATCCTTGCGCCCGTCGCAGCTTCCGCCGGCCAGCTCAAGCTTTTCCAAAAGGTGAATGTGCTCGCCCTTCATCTGTCCGTCCCGGAGCAGATAGAAGGCGGCGGTAAGTCCGGCAAGGCCGGTGCCGATGATATAAGCGCTTTTGCGGTCCACGCCCGCCGGTGGGGTCGGGCGGGCAAAGGACTCATAGGTGCCTGCGGAATAATACATGATGTCAGCCTCCGTTTTCTTTGATGGCACCATTGTAGCCCCTTCCCCGCGGGATGCCATAGCCAGAAAACGCCCTGTGACAAAAGTTTTATCACAGGGCGACAAACTGTAAGATTTTCCATCAAAAGGGGGAAGTTGCTTAAGAACGCTCTGATCAAATCAGCGCCTCCTTACCCCAGACCGAAGCGACGCAGGGCACAGGCCAGGTCGCCCTGGATGACCAGCGCGAAGCGGGCCACCAGCGTTTCCGGGTCCTCCTTCATGTCGTCCCGAATCCAGTCCAGCATCAGCCCCACGAAGCAGTAGGAATACACCTGGGCGATGAACTTTCTGTCCTCCTCCCGGACGGTGAGCCCCGCCGCGCACTCGTCGATCACGCCCATCAGCAGGTTGTCCGTCAGTGGCTTCAGATACTTTTCCGTCTGCGCCCGGTCCACGCAGCGATACACGTTCATCACGAAGGGCCTGTTCTCCCGCACGGCCTGAAAGATCTGGACAAAGCCCTGCTGCCAGGTGTCGTAGGTCTTTTTCTCCTCCAGCGCCTTCCGGGCGTCCTCCATGCAGGCCCACTCCACCAGGTCAAAAATATCCTTGAAGTGGTAGTAAAAGGTCATGCGGTTGATGTCGCAGTCCTCGGCGATGTCGCCGATGGTGATTTTGCTCAGGGGCTTTTGCAGCAGCAGATGCTTCAGCGACTGCTCCAGCGCCCGCTTTGTGACCTGTGACATGGTTCCATCTCTCCTCCCCTCCGGCGCATTCGGGTGTTACAGACTGAGGCACATGGCCAGCATCCACAGATAGGCGCAGGTCTTGGGCAGCATCAGACTGCCCAGCGCCGGGCGGCGGTGGGCCCACAGCACCACCGGCAGATAACAGCCAAAGCTGAGGGCGATGGCCAGCCACATCCATCTGAGGCCGGGCACGCTCTGCCAGTTGCGCTCGAACAGCAGCGCCACCATGCCGCCCTGAAGGAGAAAGGGCACGTTGCGCGCCACGCCCCAGCCCACGGAGGGCTTCTCCGTCTGCCAGCCGTTCTGGGGCAGCAGGCACAGCACAATGCGGACAGCCGCCAGCGCATAGAGCGCCGCCGTGTACCCGCCCACGTCCGCCGGGCGCAGGGCCAACAGCCCCACCTGCCACAGCAGCAGATAAAACACCGTCATGGTGACGGAGGTGATTTCCTTCCCCCGGCCCAACGCACCCCTCAGCTCCGCCCAGCGCCCGGTGCGGATTGCCTGAATGCGGGGCAGCAGATGGAAGGCGTCGCCGAAGGCCAGCACCAGCGCCATCACGCCCGCAAGCTGCCGCGCTCCCTCCCCCCGGAGCAATAGGACGCCCAGCGTCAGCGCGCTGAGCAGATAGAGCGAGTCGAACACCGCTTCCACAATTCCAACCGTGCGCTTCATTTCTCCACTCCTCTCCCCGGCCTTCCGCCGCCGGAGACTGTATTTTGTACCGTACGATAGCACGGTTTCGCGCCCCTGTCAATCTATGGGGGGCACAGCCGGACGGCTGCGAAAATAAAGCTTGCATTTTATCTCTATGTAGAGTATTATATCACTACATAGAGATATTGGAGGATGTGGCATGGCGAAACCTGAACTGAAAATACTGATCGGACTGCACCGGGCGGTGAACCGCATTGACCGGCAGAGCGCCCGCATCTTCTCGGAATACGACCTGACCACGGGTCAGTTCGCCGTGCTGGAGGCTCTGTACCACAAGGGGGAGCTGACCGTGGGGCAGGTGCAGGAAAAAATACTCAGCAGCAGCGGCACCATCCCGGTGATCGTGAACAATCTGGAAAAGCGGGGCCTGCTTACCCGGCTGGCGGACCCCGGCGACCGGCGGCGCTGTCTGCTTCGCATCACGCCGGCGGGGGAAGGGCTGATGGAGCAGGCCTATCCCCGGAACGAGGAAATGATTGTGGCGCAGATGGCCCTCTGGACGCCGGAGGAGCAGGAGCAGCTTGTAACCTTATTAAAGAAATTTGGAGATGACACAAATGGAACGAACCGTTAATACAAAAACCGTGGGTACCCCCACCCAGGACGGCGCCGGCGTGAAGCTGGTGCGTGTGCTGGGTCATAACACCGTGGGGGAATACGACCCCATCCTGATGCTGGACTCCTTTGACAGCACTCACCCGGAAAACTACACCGCGGGCTTTCCCATGCACCCCCACCGGGGCATTGAGACCATCAGCTATGTGTACCGGGGCAAGATGATACACCGGGACAGTCTGGGCAACGAGGACACCATCGCCGAGGGGGAGGTGCAGTGGATGACCGCCGGCTCCGGCATTCTCCACGAGGAGATGCTGCCCGCCTCCCCCCGGCTGCTGGGGGTGCAGCTCTGGCTGAACCTGCCCGCCGCGCATAAAATGGCCGCCCCGGCCTATGCCAGCGTGAAGAACGCGGACATCCCGGAGCTCCCCTTTGAGGGCGGGCTGCTGCGCCTGCTGGCGGGGCGCTACGGCAACCGGCAGGGCCACCAAAGCCGCTATCTGCCCTTCGATTACTACGACGTGCACCTGGAGCCCAACGCCTCCCTCACCCTTGAAACGGAGGAGGAGCGCTCGGTGATGGTGTTCTCGCTGGTGGGCGAGTTCTCTGTCGGCGGCGTGACCATCCCGGAAAAGACCGCCGCCCACCTGACCCGGGGCGACCGGGTGGAGCTGAAGGCCAGCCGTCTGGGCGCCCAGCTCCTGTTCATCAGCGCCCTGCCCGTGGCGGAGCCGGTGGCCTGGGGCGGCCCCATCGTCATGAACACCCGGGAGGAGCTGAGCCGCGCCTTTGAGGAGCTGCGGCAGGGCACCTTCCTGAAAAACGAAATGACCTATGAGAAGCAGTAAGGAGGAAATCAAATGAGCATTGTGGCATCTCTTTCCGGTCGCAGAAGCTACTATCAGATCAACAAGAGCCTGCCGGTCTCCCAGGAGACGGTGGCGGGGCGCATTCGGGAACTGACCCGGCTGGTGCCGGACGCCTTCAACATGAAAAGCTCCCGGGTGGTGATCGCCTTTGACGAGAAGCACAACGCCCTGTGGGACGCGGTATACGACGCCTTCGGCGGCAAGGTGCCCCGGGCGAAGATCGACTCCTTCCGCGCCGGCGCGGGGACTGTCCTCTATTTCTACGACCGGGACGTGGTGGAGAGCCTCATGCAGCGTTTCCCCTCCTACGCCGGGAATTTCCCCGGCTGGGCGCTGCAAGCCAGCGGGATGCTGCAGCTCTCGGTCTGGAGCGGACTGCGGGAGCTGGGCGTGGGCGCGTCCCTCCAGCACTACAACCCGGTGATTGACCAGGCGGTGCGCGCCCTGTTCGGTCTGCCGGAGAGCTATGTGCTGGTGGCCCAGATGCCCTTCGGCGGCATTGAGGCGGAGCCCGCCCCCAAGGAGCCGGAGGACATAGATCTGCGCGTAACCGTAAGCCGCTGAGACTGTGATTCGTTTTCGCTAACGCTACAAAAAGGAAGGGCGGGTTTTCCCGCCCTTCCTTTTTGTCAATACCCTCATAGCGTTTCGCCGCCGCAGCGCCGGAAAAACCGGGTCTTTTTTTATGGTTTTTTCCTCCCTGGCGGGCGGGCGACCCTCAACGACCGCAATTTTCTCCGATTATTTCGCAAAAACTCCACTTTTCTCTAGCCAAAAACTGTGTTATACTGGCAAAAACAGCCAGACACGCCGCAGAGCGGCTGCTCAGGAGCAATGGGGGCTCACAATGAAAGAAAAAAGCTACACGCCGCACCGCTTCGTGAGCCGGCTGTTCCCGTACGCCGCAGACGTAAAGGTGCTCCAATCCATCAGCATGGAAAACGTGCACAATCTGTATCGCTTCTCCCTTATCGTGTCCGTCCTTGAGGTCGTGGCACTGATTTCCTATCTGATTTCCAACTGGGGCTCGCCGGACTACCTGCAGACGGTGCTTCGGGTGGCCTGCTGCATCCTTATGTGTCTGTCGGTGGCCCTGATCTCCCGGCGGATTAACCTGCGCTTTGAAAAGACCGGCTGCGTGTCCCACGCGGGCACGGAGGCGCTGGGCGTGGTGTTCTACCTGCTGCTGAGCCTGTGGGCCATCATCATTGACGCGGAGCACTACGCCGCCGGGGAACAGATGCTCACATTTTACATCGTGCAGTTTTGCTA
>CAZCDJ010000055.1:0-12135 GCA_964497655.1 uncultured Oscillospiraceae bacterium
GCTTTACCTGCCCCTTCTGCGGCGGCACCCACTTCACCAAGGAGACCGACACGCTGGACGGCTGGTTTGACAGCGGCTCCACCCACATCGCCTCCATGGAGCTGGACGCCCCCGGAACCTGGCCCGCCTCCATGTATCTGGAGGGCAACGACCAGTACCGCGGCTGGTTCCAGAGCTCCCTGCTGGTGGGCGTGGCCTGCAAGGGCGCGGCCCCCTATCAGACCGTGCTGACCCACGGCTGGACCGTGGACGGCGAGGGCAAGGCCATGCACAAGAGCCTTGGCAACGGCGTGTACCCGGACGAGCTGATTCCCAAGTACGGCGCGGATCTGGTGCGCCTGTGGGCCGCCAGCGCCGACTACCGCATGGATATGCGGTGCTCGGACGCCATGTTCCAGCAGCTCAGCGACAAGTATCTGAAGATCCGCAACACCGCCCGGTACATTCTGGGCAACCTTGCCGGCTTCGACCCGGAGACCGATCTGGTGGCCTATGAGGATATGCTGGAGCTGGATCAGTGGGCGCTGGATCGCCTGCAGCGGCTGGTGGAGCGCTGCATCGCCGCCTACGAGAAGTATGAGTTCTTCAACGTGACCTACGCCATCCACAACTTCTGCGTGGTGGATATGTCCAACTTCTATCTGGACGTGATCAAGGATCGTCTGTACTGCGACGGCGCGGTTTCCCCCTCCCGCCGCAGCGCCCAGACCGCCATCTATACCATTCTGGACGCCATGGTGCGTCTGCTCGCCCCCATCCTCAGCTTCACCGCCAATGAGATCTGGCTGGCCATGCCCCACGGCGCCGGAGCCGACGGGCGCAACGTGATGCTGAACGATATGCCCGCCGCGCCGGAGCAGTGGAAGCTCTCCGCCGAGAAGTCCGGCTGGTGGGACAAGGTGCTCTCCCTGCGGGATGATGTGAACAAGGCGCTGGAGCTGGCCCGAGGTGAAAAAATCGTGGGCAAGCCTCTGGACGCCGCCGTGAAGCTCTTTGTGTCCCCGGCGGCCGCCGCCGAATGGGACGCGGTGAAGGGAGCCGATCTGGCCCAGCTGTGCATCGTCAGCGAGTTTGACGTGGTGATGGGCGAGGGCGAGGGCTACGCCGCCGAGGAATTCCCCGGCGTCACCGTGCAGGTGTCCCCCAGCCAGCTGCCCAAGTGCCCCCGCTGCTGGAACCACAGCGCCCATCTGGGCGAGGACGCGGCCTTCCCGGAGCTCTGCCCCCGCTGCGCCGCCGCTCTGAAGTAAGCCCCGGGGGGAATTTCCCCCGGCGCGGCCCCAAATAAGGAGGTCTTTCCATGCTTTACGCCATCGTTGCCGTTCTGGTTCTCATTCTGGATCAGGCGGTCAAATACTCCGTCACCGTCTCTCTGGCGCTGGACACCGGCAGCAAAACGCTGATTCCCGGCGTGCTGTCGCTGGTGAACATCCACAACAAGGGCGCGGCCTTTGGGCTGCTGTCCGACTCCGCCTTTGCCCGCTGGCTGTTCATCCTTGTGGCGGTGGTGTTCGTGGCAGCCGTGGTGCTGGCCCTTACCAAAAACATCATCCGCCAGCCTCTGGGCCGGTGGAGCGCCGTGCTGGTGATGTCCGGCGCGGTGGGCAACTGCATCGACCGGATCATGACCGGCTACGTTGTGGATATGTTCCGGCTGGATTTCATGAATTTCGCCGTGTTCAACGTGGCGGACATCTTCATCACCGTCTGCGGCATCCTTTTCTGCGTCTATATCATCTTCGGCAAGGACTTCCACGAGGACAAGAAGGCGGAGTCCGGCGGGAAAACCCCCGGAAAGAGCGGACGGCACAGCAAGAGCGCCCCGGCAAAAGCCGCCCCCGCCAAAGCGCCGGCTAAGCCCGCCCCCGCCAAGACCCCGGCAAAGTCCGCCGCCCCTCAGGACGACGAGGGTGTTCGCACCTACCGTCCCCGCGCCGCCGCCCCCAGCGGAGCCGACCCCTTTGCCGCCTGGGACGCGCTGCCCCCCGTGGACGCCCGCCCCAAGAGCGCGAAGAGCGTGGATGTGCCGCCCAAGTACACCCCCGAGGAGATCGCCGCCGCCCGCAAGGCCATGAATATGCCCGGCGCGGTGATCCGCCCCGCGAAGCCCGTCCCCGCCCAGACCCCGGAGGCGGAGGAGGACGTGCGCGTGGCTCCCGTCAAGGCGGCCCCGGCAAAGCAGCCCGCCTCCCCCGCGCCCGCGAAACCCGCTCCCGCCAAGCCCGCCCCCAAAAAGAGCGGTGAGGACTTCACGCTGGAGGACATTCTGGCGGAATACGGCGGAAAATGAGCGAGCAGACCATGAAAATTACTGCGGAGGAGAGCGGCGAGCGGATCGACGCTCTCCTCGCGCGCTCTCTTGCGGGCATGACCCGCTCCCGGGCCGCCCGGCTGCTGGAGGAGGGTCTTGTCACTCTCCGGGGCGAGCCGGTGAAGAAGAACTACAAGGCCGCCCCCGGCGACACCTTTGCCGTCACCGTGCCGGAGGCAGCGGAGGCCGCGCCCGCGGCGGAGGACATCCCTCTGGACGTGGTGTACGAGGACGACGACCTGATTGTCCTCAACAAGCCCAAGGGCATGGTGGTGCACCCCGCCCCCGGCCATCCGGACGGCACGCTGGTGAACGCCCTCCTTGCCCACTGCGGGGACAGCCTCAGCGGCGTGGGCGGCGAGAAGCGCCCCGGCATTGTCCACCGCATCGACAAGGACACCTCCGGCCTGATCATCGCCGCGAAAAACGATTTTGCCCATCTGTCCCTCTCCCGGCAGCTTGCCGACCACACCCTGTACCGGGTGTACGAGGCGGTGGTGCTTGGGCGGCTGCGGGAGGACGATGGCGTGGTGTCCGCCCCCATCGGCCGCTGCCCGGCGGATCGCAAGAAGATGGCCGTCACCGACCGGAACTCCCGGGCCGCCGTGACCCACTGGCAGGTGATCGCCCGCTACAACGGCTACACCCATGTGCGCTGCCGGCTGGAAACCGGCCGCACCCACCAGATTCGGGTGCACATGGCGTACATCGGCCACCCGGTGCTGGGGGACGAGCTGTACGGCGGCGCGCGCCGGGGCTTCAAGGCCCTTGAGGGCCAGTGCCTCCACGCCCGGGAGCTGCGCTTTTTCCACCCCCGCACCGGTGAGGAGCTGCGCCTTACAAGCCCCCTGCCCGACTACTTTACTGCCACACTTCGCTCATTGGGCGAGGAAACATCATAAACAAAAAAGGAGAAACTATTATGCTTTGGAACATTCTTGTCACCCTTCTCATCGGCGCGCTGGCCGGCTGGCTGGCCGGACAGATCATGAAGGTCAAGGGCGATTTCTGGATGAACGCCGTGCTGGGCATCGTGGGCAGCGGCGTGGGCCGCTTCGCGGCGGGGCTCATCGGCGTCACCGCCAGCAAGGTGAGCATTGGCGGCGTGCTGATTCAGCGCCGCCGGCGCCTGCCTGGTGATCTGGGCGGTGCGCGGCATCATGGGGAAGAAGGGCTGAGATGGCGGAGCTGACACTGGAGCAGGTGTGGGCCAACGCCCGTCAGATTATGGCTCCCAACTGCCGGGTCTGCCCCGTGTGCGACGGGCGTGCCTGCCGGGGCGAAATCCCCGGCGTGGGTGCCATGGGCGACGGCTCCAGCTGGACGGCGTGCGTGGAGTTTTTAAAGCGCTGCAAGCTGAATCTGGACACCGTGTACGACTATCACGGCATTGACCCCTCCTTCTCCCTCTTCGGGCGGGACTTCGCCCTGCCCATTATGATCGGCCCCATCGGCGGCATGGGCTACAACTACAACACCGCCCTCACCAACGAGCAGTACTCCATGACCATCGCCCGGGGCGCCCGGCAGGCGGGAATTCTTCCCTTCACCGGCGGCGACAGCGTGGGCGGCGGTCTGTTTCGGCAGGGTCTGGACGTGACCCGCGCCGTGGACGGGGTGAACGTGATTACCATGAAGCCCTTTGAAAACGAGCTGCTGCTGCCCCGGCTGCCCCTTCTGCAGGAGGCGGGCGCCATTGCCTTTTCCAGCGATATTGACGCCGCCGGCTTCGCCAACATGGGCGACGCGGTGGGCAAGGTGCTGCCGAAAAGCGTGGAGCAGCTGCGGGAGCTCACCTCCGCCACCCCCATCCCCTTCATTTTGAAGGGCGTGATGACCCCCAAGGGCGCGGTGAAGGCCGCCCAGGCCGGCTGTGCCGCCATCATCGTCTCCACCCACGGCGGGCGGGTCATCACCTCCGCCCCCAGCACCTGCAGCGTGCTGCCCGCCATCCGCGCCGCGGTGGGCGACTCCCTGAAGATCATTGTGGACGGCGGCCTGCGCTCCGGCGTGGACGTCTTTAAGGCGCTGGCGCTGGGCGCGGACGCGGCCATGATCGGCCGCCCCTACGCGGTGGCGGCCCACGGCGGCGGCGAGGAGGGCGTGGCCCTCTACACCGAGAAGCTGGGCGCGGAGCTGCGGCACACCATGCAGATGTGCGGCGCAGCCACCCTTGCTGACATCACCCCCGACATGGTCACCGTGGAGCCCTGAGCCGGAAGCGCATCCCGGGCGAACACAGTTCGCCCCTACGGGAACGGGAGGACACGGGCCGATGTGGGCATCCCATCACGCAGCGGGCCGATGTGGGCATCCATCACGCAGCGGGCCGATGTGGGCATCGGCCCCTACGAAGGGCCGCAGCGCCCTGTCATCCTGAGCGTCCTTTCCTGTCATCCTGAGCGCAGCGAAGGATCTTTCCCCTCCGCAAAACCCATCGCGCCGCTTTTTTCGAAAAGGCGGCGCGATTTCTCTTGACAACGCGGTTAGGTCGTGCTAACTTATATACGCAGTTAGCATCGCCTAACCGCAGAGGAGGAATTTGTATGACGCTTGACAGACTCTCACCGGGTCGGACCGCAACGATCAAAAGCGTGGGCGGCGAGGGCGCGCTGCGCGCCCGGCTGCTGGATATGGGGCTGATTCCCCGCACACAGGTGACGATGGAGAAGGCCGCCCCCATGGGCGACCCGCTGGAGCTGCGCCTGCGGGGCTACCAGCTGACCCTGCGCCGGGCCGACGCGGCCCGAATTGATCTGGAGGGGGGCGACGAGGAATGACCTTTGCGCTGGCCGGAAACCAGAACAGCGGCAAGACCACGCTCTTTAACGCCCTCACCGGCGGGCGGGAGCACGTGGGCAACTTTCCCGGCGTCACCGTGGAGCAGAAAAGCGGCGCGCTGCGTCAGGTGCGGGACTGCACCGTGGTGGACCTGCCGGGCATCTACTCCCTGCGCTCCTACACCCAGGAGGAGACCGTGGCCCGGGACTACATCCTGAACTCCCACCCGGACGGCATCATCAACATCGTGGACGCCACCAACCCGGAGCGCAACCTGTACCTGACGCTGCAGCTTTTGGAGCTGCGGGTGCCCATGGTGGTGGCGCTGAACATGATGGATGAGCTGCGCCAGAGCGGCGGCGGCGTGGACACCGATAAGCTCTCCGCCCTGCTGGGCGTGCCGGTGATCCCCATTAGCGCCGCCAAGGGTGAGGGCATCGGCGAGCTGGTGGCGGCGGCTGTCTCCGTGGCGAGAGAGAAGCGGCTGGGCTCTGTCCGCGACTTCTGCGCCAAGGACAGCGCCGTGCACCGCTGCCTCCATTCGGTGGCTCACCAGATTGAGGACCACGCCCAGCGGGCGGGTCTGCCCCTGCGCTTTTGCGCCGTGAAGCTGATTGAGGGGGACGAGGCGCTGACCGCGACCCTTGCTCTGGACGAAAACGAGCTGGAGCTGCTGGAGCACAGCGTTGCCCAGATGGAGAAGGAGACCGGGCTGGATCGCCACGCGGCGCTGGCGGATATGCGCTACGCCTTCATTGAGGGCGTCACCGCCCAAACCGTCCACCGGGGCGGCCCCAGCAAGCAGCGGGAGCGCAGCGCGGTCATCGACCGGGTGCTCACCGGCAAATACACCGCCCTCCCCGTGTTTTTCGCGGTGATGCTCTCCATCTTCTACCTGACCTTCAACGTGATCGGCAGCTTCCTCAGCGACGCGCTGGCCGCCGGCATCGACGCACTGGCGGCGCTGACGGACGGGGCGCTCACCGCCTGGGGCGTGAACAGCGTGGTGCACTCGCTGGTGATTGACGGCATCTTCGCCGGCGTGGGCGGCGTGCTCAGCTTCCTGCCCATCATTGTCACGCTGTTTTTCTTCCTGTCCATTCTGGAGGACACCGGCTATATGGCCCGGGTGGCCTTCGTGATGGATAAGCCCCTGCGGGCCATCGGCCTCAGCGGCAAAAGCGTGGTGCCCATGCTCATCGGCTTCGGCTGCTCCGTGCCGGCGGTGATGGCCACCCGCACCCTGCAAAGCGACCGGGACCGGCGCATGACCATCCTGCTCACCCCCTTCATGAGCTGCAGCGCGAAAATTCCCATTTACGCGGTGTTTGCCGCCGCCTTCTTCCCCCGATACGCGGCGCTGGTGATGATCGGGCTGTATGTGCTGGGCATTGTGGTGGGCATTTTGGCGGCGCTGCTGATGAAGGGCACCGCGTTTCGCGGCAAGAGTGTGCCCTTTGTGATGGAGCTGCCCAACTATCGGATGCCCTCCCCCCGCACGGTGGCGCTGCTGCTGTGGGAGAAGGCCCGGGACTTTTTGCAGCGCGCCTTCACCATCATTTTCATGGCCACCGTGGTCATCTGGTTCCTGCAGACCTTTGACGCCCGGCTGAACGTGGCCTCCTCGTCGGAGGCCAGCCTGCTGGCGCTGCTGGGCCGGGGCATTGCGCCCCTGTTCGCGCCCCTGGGCTTTGGGGACTGGCGGGCGGCTACCGCGCTGGTCACCGGCTTCACCGCCAAGGAGGCGGTGGTAAGCACTCTGGGCGTGCTGATGGGCGTGGGCGCGGAGGAACTGGGCGCGGCCCTGCCCGCGGTGTTCACCCCCCTGAGCGCCTTCACCTTCCTCACCTTCACCCTGCTCTACACCCCCTGCGCCGCCGCCATCGCCGCCGTGAAGCGGGAGCTGGGCAGCGCCACCCTCACCATCGGGGTAGTGGCGGGCCAGTGCGCCGTGGCCTGGGGCGTGGCCTGGTGCGTATTTCAGATTGGAGGACTGCTTTTATGATTTTGGCTGATATTTTGATTCTTACCGCCGTGGCGCTCTCTCTGGTGGGCGCGTACCTTGCCTGGCACAGCCGGAAAAAGAAGGGCGGCTGCTGCTCCGGTGGCTGCGCCGGCGGCTGCTCCGGCTGCACCGGCAACTGCTCCGGCTGCGGCGAGAAAAAATAGCAAAATGGGTCGCCCCGGCTCTGCCGTGGCGACCCATTTTTCGCACCCGGGTGGTGATTTTTCGATTCGTTTACAGCGCGGCGTAGGCGGCGGCGATCTTCCCGGCGGCGGCGGCGTTATTGAGGGCCAGTGCCACGTTGGCCTCAAAGCTGTCGCCCCCGGTGAGCTCCTTCACCTTGGCCAGCAGGAAGGGGGTGATGTTCTTGCCGTGGACACCGGCGGCGTCGGCGGCGGCGAGGGCCTGCCCGATTATGCCCTCCATGTAGGCGTTATCCATGCCCTTGTCGGCGGGGATGGGATTGCCCACCAGCACGCCGCCCGCCTGCCCCAGCTCCCACTTGGCCTTCAGGATGCGGGCAATCTCCCCCTCGTCCTTGGCGGCGTAGTCCAGCGCAAAGCCGCTGCTGCGGCAGTAGAAGGCGGGGAAGTCCCCGGTGCCGTTGCCGATTACCGGCACGCCCATGGTTTCCAGATACTCCAGCGTGCGGCCGATATCCAAAATCTGCTTGGCCCCGGCGCAGACCACGCACACATCCGTGTGGGCCAGCTCCTGCAGGTCGGCGGAGATGTCCATGGTCACCTCGCCATGGCGATGCACGCCGCCGATGCCGCCGGTGGCGAACACCCGGATGCCCGCCATGGCGGCGAACATCATGGTGGTGGCCACGGTGGTCGCCCCGTCCCGACCCAGCGCCAGATACACCGGCACATCCCGGCGGGACACCTTTCCCACATTCTCCGCCCGGCACATGACCTCCAGCTCCGCCGGGGTCAGGCCCACCTTGATGCGCCCGCCCACAATGGCAATGGTGGCCGGCACCGCGCCCTGGGCGCGCACCACCTGCTCCACCCGGTGGGCAAAATCCATGTTTTCCGGCCAGGGCATTCCGTGGCTCAGAATGGTGCTCTCCAGCGCCACCACGGGTTTCCCGGCAGCCAGCGCCTCCTGAATTTCAGGCAGAATATCCAAATATTTGTTCATGTGGTATCTCCTTTCAAATGACAGCGCACTTACAGTGCGTATTCCCGCATCATCTGGCGCACCCGCCCGTCGCTCATCTCCGGGCTGATGGTCCGGTCGCTCATGATGGACACAATCCCGCAGGCCAGGGCGTAATCCAGTGTCTCCTCCACCCCCGCGCCGGTGACACAGCCGTGAATCAGGCCGCTCATCAGCGCATCTCCCGCGCCGGTGGCGTTTTCCATCAGCGGCAGCGCCCGCAGGGAACGGAACAGGGTGTTGCCCTCCGCGTCCGCGTAGTAGCAGCCCTTCTCTCCCAGCGACACACACACCTGCCCCACGCCTCGGCGCAGCAGCGCCTCCGCTCCCCGCCGGACGCCCTCGTCCGTGTCCGTCTCCACGCCGCTGAGCACGCTCAGCTCCATGCGGTTTGGCTTCACACAGAAGAAGTCGCCGATGATGGGCTCCACCGCCCGGGCATAGGCGGTGCTCACCGGGTCCAGAAACACCTTTGCCCGACCCTTGGAGAGCGCAGCCACATGGCCGGCGATAGGGATGGGCAGACAGGGGTCGCAGACCACGGCGGCGGCGCCGTAAATCAGGTCCTTATACCTGTCCAGATACTCCTCCGTCAGGTTGCCCAAAATGGACATATCGCTCATCCCGATGAGCATATCTCCCCGCTCGTCCAGCACCGCGATATAGCAGGAGCTGGAAGCGCCGGGCACAAGCAGGGACGCGCTCACGTCAATGCCGGCGGCCATGCTCTCCGCCCGGATTTTATCGCCGTACACATCGTCGCCCATGGCGGTAATCAGCCGCGTGGGCACGCCCTGCCGGGCCAGATTTTCCAGCACATTGCGGGTGACGCCCCCTGCGGAGGTGTGTAGCTGTCCGGGGTTGGAATCCCGCATGACGATGGGGTTTTTGCTGCGCCCGTGCACGTCCACATTGGCCGCGCCCACGCCCAAAACATACAGCTCGCTCATGGTATGCCCTCCCTTTCCGCTTACCTCTGCATTATATACACATATTACGGCGATAATCAAGATGGGTTATTGCCGAGGGACGCTCATATAGTGTATAATAGAAAAAACAGCCCGGGGGAGGCGTCTTATTTGGAGCTGAACAAAAAAAACGTAAAAACCATCCTGCTCATCATCACCTTCGCGGTGGTGGTCTCCTCCGTGGTACAGCATCTGGGTGTATTTTACGGCGCGATCAAAAGCATCTGGAAGGTGCTGAGCACCGTGGTGGCGGGGCTTGGCATCGCCTTTGTGCTGAATGTTCCCCTGCGCGCGCTGGAAAACGGCCTGCTGCGCCCCTGGCGGGACGGCTGCAACGCCTCCGCCCGCAAGGCCGTGCGTCCCGTGTCCCTGCTGCTCACGCTGCTGATTATCTTCGGCATTCTGGCTCTGCTGCTGGGCGTGGTCATCCCCCAGCTCTCCCAGACCATCGCGGAGCTGGCAGATAAGCTGCCCAAATACTTCACCATTGCCATGGCCTGGATTGAGGATCTGCTGAAAACCCTGAATTTTGACGCCGAGGGGCTGAACCAGCTCTCCGTGGACTGGCAGGCCACCATCGACAAGCTGGTGGATCTGCTGAAGGACGGAGCCGGCGGCATCATCGGCACCGCCTCCACCGTGGGCTTCAATGTGGTGAACGGCGCCATCAACGCCGTGTTCTCCCTTATCATCGCCATCTATATTCTTGCCAAAAAGGAATCCGTGGGCGCCTTCACCCGCCGGGTGCTCTGCGACTTTGTGCCCGAGCACATCAACCGGGAGATTTTCCGCATCGCCTCCATGACCAACGAGGTGTTCGGCAACTTCATCTCCGGTCAGCTTCTGGACAGCACCATCCTGGGCATCCTGTGCTACATCGGCATGCGGATTTTCCGCTTTGACTACCCGGAGGTCATTGCCGTGACCATCGCCGTCACCTCTCTGGTGCCCATGGTGGGCTCCTTCATCGGCGAGGTGGTGGGAATGTTCCTGCTGCTGTTCGTGAGCCCCCTCAAGGCGCTGCTGTTTCTGGTGTTCATCCTCTGCCTGCAGCAGATTGACAACACCTTTATTTACCCCCGCATCGTGGGCAAGAGCGTGGGTCTGCCCGGCGTGGTGGTGCTCTGCGCCGTGATCGTGGGCGGCAAAATCTTCGGCGTGCTGGGCACGCTGCTGTCCGTGCCCGCCTGCGCGGTGCTGTACTCCCTGCTGCTGGAGATCATGACCTCCGTGGAGCAGCGAAAAACCGCCGTGCGCTAAGCGCGCCCCGGCAGAAAACGGAGCTCCCTCTGCTCTGCCGCCGCGGCGAAGCTCCACACCCGTATTTGACAGGCTGAGCGGCCCACCCGGGCCGCTCAGCTCTTTTGATTCTTGGTCGTGGTCTGACCTAAACAACTGTGCAATATGGGGAATTCTTCCTTCCCCTCAAGAACTCCTTGCTTTCCGACAAGAATAATGATATATTTTTAACGTGGACAGTTGGTCTAACCAGCCTGCCCTCGCGGCGCGGGACCAAGGGGACGCTCACCCCGCGGGCCGACGCCAAATGCGCGGATGAGAAACTGCCGTGTTTTCCCGACGCTGACGGCGCAGCTGAAAAGCTGCCCTTCCCACGTCAATGACGGGAGCGCGGCGACGCGCGGACGCGCCGGGGAAAGATAATCCGGGGGCTCGTGGGATTATCTTTCTCCGGTACCCCCACCGTTTTTTTCGGACGGGGGCAGACGACTATGACCAATGGCTCAGGTCAGACCAAAACATGGAGGCGGTTCTCATGGAATTTGGACAGATCGTTGCGCCCACCATCAAGGAGCTTTTCGTGGAGCGCATCGAGGGCATGATTTTTTCCGGCACGCTTGCGCCCGGAGACCGGCTCCCCTCGGAGCGGGATCTGGCGGAGCAGATGAAAATCAGCAAAACCATCGTCCATCTGGGTCTGGAGGATCTGGCCCGCATGGGCTTTATTGAGGTGGTGCCCCGGAAGGGCACCTTTGTGGCGGACTTCGCCGAGACCGGCAATCTGGAGACGCTGAACGCCATCTTGCGCTACAACGGCGGCAAGCTGGACCGGGCCATGGTGGTTTCCATCATTGAGCTGCGGGACGCCATCGAGGGCGGCGCGCTGCGGCGGCTGGGCCGAGAGCACACGGATGCCGACATGGCGGAGCTGCGGGCCATTATGGAGGAATTCAACTACTCCATCCAGCGGCCCCATGAGCCCAGCGACGTGTCTGCCGCGCTGGCCCGCTTCCACTACAAAATCTGCACCCTCAGCGGCAACCGGCTGTTTCCCCTGATTATGAACGCCTTCCGGGGCGTGGGCAGCGTGCTGTGGGACTCGTCGGTGAAGTTTTGGGGCGAGCGCACCCTGCTGGATCAGGGCATGAAAATCATCAACATGATCTTTCTGGGTCAGGGCGACGAGGCCGCCGCCTACCTGAGCAGCCTGTTCGCTCACTATCTGGACAATACATAAGCCGCTCGCGGTCACGCCCCACGTTTTGCCCCCCTCCCGCTGTCATTCCGAGGAGCAAAGCGACGAAGGATGACAGGGCCGGGCGAGGCGGCTGCACCCTTTTCCCGTCCGTAGGGGCGAACTGTGTTCGCCCACCCGCGCACCCTACACGACAAAAAGCGTCCCCACCGGGCAAAGCCGGTGGGGACGCCTTATTTCTGCGTTCCCGCTTTAATTTTACAGGGTCTTCTGGGCGTTCAGCTTGATGCCGGGGCCCATGGTGCTGGCGGTGACGCAGCTCTTGATATACTGGCCCTTGGCGGCGGCGGGCTTGGCCTTCAGGATGGCCAGCAGCAGCGCGTTGTAGTTCTCGAACAGCTTCTCGGCGCCGAAGGAGACCTTGCCGATGGGGCAGTGGATGATGTTGGTCTTGTCCAGACGGTACTCCACC
>CAZCDJ010000056.1:0-10214 GCA_964497655.1 uncultured Oscillospiraceae bacterium
ATGACGCCCATGCGCTTGAAGCCGGCCATCTGGCGGTCAATATATTTCTGCGCATAGTCATGGCACGCGCTGCGGAAGTCGGCGATGCTCATGGCCTTGTGGTTGAGCTTCTGCTCCTTGATGATGGCGCTCTCGATGGGCATACCGTGGTTATCCCAGCCGGGGATATACAGGCTCTGATACCCGGACATGGATTTGTAGCGGACGATAAAGTCCTTCAGGCACTTGTTCATGGCGGTGCCCATGTGAATCATGCCGTTGGAGAAGGGAGGGCCGTCGTGGAGCACGAAGGGGGGCCGCCCGGCGGTGCGCTTCACCATCTCGTTGTAGAGCTCCAGCTCGTTCCACTCCCGCAGCATATCCGGCTCGCGCTTGGGCAGCGCGGCGCGCATGGGGAAGTCTGTTTTCGGCAGGTTTACCGTCTTGTTATAATCCTCAGACATATAATTTCTCCTCTTATAAAAAATTCTCGGGCGGGGCCGCGCGATATGCGCCGCCCCGCCCCGAATGAATGTACTCAGGCGTCCGTATCCATGGAAAACAGCCGGGTGATCTCGTCCTGAGTGAGCTCCTTCCTGGGGGCAGGCTTTGCCATCGCGGGAGATATGTCAATCTCGGGCGCGGGCTCGTCGGGTATTCGCTCCACGGACTTTTCAATGCTTCTCACGGCGTCGTCAATCACGGTCTCGTCCTTTTTGGGCGCGGCCGCGGTCTGCTGGGGGATACGGTCCAGATAATCAAGCTGCCGGTTGCAGAGGGCGCGGGCGTCCTCAAAGAACCGGGCGGTGGCGGTTTTGGCTTCCATCAGGCGGGCTTCCTCCCGGGCTCTGTCGGACTTCAGGCTGTCCAGCGCCCGACGGGCGGTGGCGTCAGCCTCGGCAAGGGTCTTTTCGGCCTTGGCTCTGGCGTCGCCCTCGATCTGGGAGGCCAGCTTCTGGGCGGAGAGCAGCGTGAGACGCATGGCGTCCTCGCTGGCGCGGTACTCCTCTATCTTGTCCACAAGCACCTTGATCTTGCTTTTCAGGATGCTGTTTTCTTTCTGCAGACCCTCGATCTCACCGGCGGCGTCCTCCATAAAGTCGTCCACGCTGCCCATGTCATAGCCGCCGAACACGGCCTTCTCAAAGGTTTTTTCCCTGATCTCCTGAGCGGTCATCTTGTTACCCCTTCCCTGTATGTATCGTCAAAAATACAGCCCGTTATTCTCTAATTCTCCAACTACGTCCCCCATCAGGTCCACGTTGTAGGGGGTGATAATGTAAGTGTTGTTGGCAATGCGCTTAATCTTGCCGTCCTGGGCGTAGGCCACGCCGGAGAGGAAGTCGATGAGTCTGCGGGCCACGTCCTTGTTGGTCTGCTCCAGATTCATCACCACGGTGCGCTTGTCACGCAGGTGGTCGGCGATCTCGGCGGCGGTCTCAAAGCGCTCCGGCTTCACCAGCACCACCTTCAGCTGGGTGTTGGCGTTGATGCTGACCACCTTGCCGCTGTCCCTGCTCTCCCGCCGGGGGGTGAAGGAGGGGCGCTGCTGCGCCGGGGTGTCAAAGTCGCTGCCGTCGGAGAAGAAGGAGCTCTTTTTCTCCTGCCGGGGGGGCTGGGCGCTGCCGGTCTGGGCGACACCGTCCACGGGGATGCGGGTGGCGCCCTCCTCGCTGTCGAAAAACTCGTCCTCGTCATCGAAGGGCTGAGTCAGTTTTTTTATCTCATCAAGAAATCCCATGGTGGTGTAGTCTCCTTTTTAAGCGTGGGCGGGCGGATAGCTGCGCGCGCCGAAGATGGCGCTGCCCACCCGAACCAGATCGGCTCCGGCGCGGATTGCGTCCTCAAAATCGGCGCTCATGCCCATGGACAAAAAGTCCATGGAGACATTATCGTATTTTTTGCCCGCAATGTCAACAAAAAGCTCTCTCATCCGGTCAAAATGGGGTCGGTTTCCCCCGGAGATTGGGGAGATGGGGGGCACAGTCATCAGCCCGCGCACCCGCAGGCCGGACAGGGAGGCGCAGGCCTCCAGCGCGGCGGGCAGCTCCTGGGGGGAAAAGCCGCTTTTTTGCGCCTCGCCGCCGATGTTCACCTCCAGCAGCACCTCCTGCCGCAGGCCCAGGCTCTCCGCCCGCTGGGAGATGAGCCGAAGCAGCTCTCCGCTGCTCACGGACTCGATGAGATCCACCCGTCCCACCACCTGCCGCACCTTGTTGGTCTGCAAGTGGCCGATGAAGTGGATCGCCGCCCCGTCGTAAGCGCTCTCGGACAGCTTTTGCAGCAGCTCCTGCACCCGGTTTTCCCCGCAGCCGTCCACCCCGGCGGCCACGGCGGCGCGGACGCGCTGGGCGTCGTTCATCTTGGTGGCCGCAATGAGCAGCACCCGCCGCCCCTCTGCGGCGCTCTCCACACGCTGGCGCACCTCCGCCACATTTTGGACGATTTGGGCGGCGCTCAGGCTCTCGCTCGTGGGATAGTCGCTCATGGGAGAATCGCCCCCTCCTCCACGTTTTTGCCCCGGACAATGATCTCGTCGCCCTCCCGCAGGGCGTCGGCGTGGGACTCCACCTCCACCAGATAGTAGTCGGAGGACTGGTAGAGGGTGGTCACATAGCGGGTGTCCACCAGCCCGCCCGCCGCCACAAAGACGTAGGCCCGGCCGTCCTCATCCACGTGCAGCGCCTTGGTGGGCACCCGCAGACCGGTGTAGCTGTGGGTAATCATCTCCGCGTCCGCCAGGCGCATGGCCAGCGTCTCGCTGAGCGCCTTCAGCGTGGAGAGCACCACGGCGCACTGACCGTTCTGGGGGGAGCTGATGCTCTCCACCCGCATGGTCACGTTTTCGCTGTAATGGCGGCCCAGATCCACGGGCACATAGTCCCCCACGGTCAGGTCGCCGGCGGGAGCCTTGTCCATCAGCACCGCGAAGTACCAGCGGAAATCCGTGACCACCTTGCCGATGGCGCCCTGGGGCACGTCCTGCCGGGCCTCCATCAGCGCGTTAAGGCCGGAGGGGGTCAGGTCGCTGAGGGACAGGGGCTCCACGCCCTCCCAGCCGTCCAGCACGGTGGTGAACACGCCGCTGCTTGCCGACACAATGTCCTCGCTGTCGGAGTAGGTGTTGTTTTGCATACTGGTGAGCTCGGCCTTCAGGGCGTCCAGCTCCGCCTGGGAGGCGCTGCCGCTGCCCGACATGAGCAGACTGGACAGGGAGGCGGCGGCGGAGGGCAGGTCGCTCAGGTCGCCGGAGCTGACGCAGCCGGCAAGAGAGAACACGGCCTTCCGCACGGCGCTGTCCCGCTCGGTCAGGTCGCCCACGGTGTCCAGGCCGGTGAGCAGGGCTTCCATGCGGCTGATTTCGCTTTGCAGCTCCTTCTTCCGCCCGGCCCGCTCCATGGCGGCCTCGCTGTCCATGGCGGAGGCCAGCACCTCCCCCCGGGAGACGGCGGCCCCGTCATCGGCGGTGACGAACACATAGCTGCGCCCGGTGAGCAGCACCTCCTCCTGCCGCACCGCGATGCCGCGCAAATCGGCGGTGTCGGTGAGGGTGGTCTTTACGGCGGGAGAGGTCTGCACCGTGCGCTGGGTGCTTTGAAAGATGTAGACGCCAAGATAGGCCGCCATCGCAAGGAATAAAACGACGGCGGCTATCGTGGAGACGGTGTTGGTCTTTTTCAGAGGCTTCGCCCCCCTGTCCGGAGCGGGGACTGCCCCGCTCTCTGATTATGTACTCTCCTCCCCCGCTTCCCGCAGATCCACCGGATGGGGCGGGACGATGGTGGAGATGGCGTGCTTGTAGATCAGCTGCTGCTTGCCCTCGGTGTCCAGCACCACGGTGAAGCTGTCAAAGCCCTTCACAACGCCGCGCATCTGGAACCCGTTCATCAGGAACACAGTGACCGGAAATTTTTCGCTCCTCGACCGGTTGAGGAACAGATCCTGCAAATTTTTCGTTTTTTCCATTTCTCTTTCGCTCCCCGAGAGCGCCGGTTCTGACTTTACATAATATCATATCCGGACGCGCTCTTAAATAGTAAAATTATACAAAAGAGGGCAAGACCTGTTTTGTACGGGCTTATTTTATGCCCCGGGAGGAGAGAAAATCCGTCGAAACCTGGAGAGCAAAATCAAAATCCGGCGTGGAGCCCCAGCGAATCCATTGCAGCTCCGGCTTAGCCCGCAGCCAGGTGAGCTGCCGCTTGGCGTAGCGGCGGGACTCCCGTTTCACGGTTTCCGCCGCCTCCGCGGGGGTCAGCTCGCCCCGGAGGGCGGCGGCAAATTCCTTGTAGCCGATGGCCTGCATGGCGGTGCTTTGCTGGGAAAGCCCGCTTCGCAGCAGCTCCTCCACCTCGGCTTCCAGACCCTGCCGCACCATCTCGTCCACCCGCGCGTCAATGCGCGCGTACAGGTCGGCCCGGTTTTCAAAGGTGAGGGCAATCACGGCGGCGTCGTAGCGGGGGGGCAGCAGCCGGGTCTCCCGGTCGTGGGCCGTGATGGTCTTTCCCGTGCACAGCCACACCTCCCAGGCCCGCACAATGCGCTTTTTGTCCGCCGGGGAGAGCTTTGCCGCCCGCTCCGGGTCGAACTGGGCCAGCTCCCGCAGCATGGCCTCGCCGCCGATCTCGTCGTAGCGCTCGCCCAGCTCCCGCCGGGCGGCCTCGTCCCCGTCGCCCCCGGCAAAGCTGCGCCCGGAGATCAGGGAGTCAATGTAAAGTCCTGTGCCGCCCACAAGAATGGGAAGCCGTCCACGGGCTATAATATCCTGGCAGCAGCGCGCCGCTTCCTCCACATAGCGGGAAACGGAGTAGCGCTCCGCCGGGTCGGCCACGTCAATCATGTGGTGGGGCACGCCCTCCGTCTCTGCCGGCGTGGGCTTGGCGGTGCCAATGTCCATGCCCCGATAGACCTGCATGGAGTCGGCGCTCACCACCTCGCCGCCCAGATGTCTGGACAGCAAAACGCCCAATTTGGTTTTCCCCGTGGCTGTCGGCCCCGTGATAACTGCTATTTTTTGGGGCATTTTGTCACCGCCTTCAAATTGTTCATTTTCTTTTTGAGAGGGCTATGCTACACTGAACGAGTCAACGGAAAGGAATGGTCAAAGAATGAAAATAAAAATTTCTGCGGACAGCACCTGCGATTTGCCGAAGGAATTCGTGGAAAAGCACAATATCGGGATCTTCCCGTTGTATATTGTCACTGATGAGGGCAAGTCCTATCGGGACGGCATCGACATCACCACACCGGACGTGTTCGCCTATACGGAGCGCAGCGGAAAGATTGCCGGCACCAGCGCCGTCACGGTGACGGACTATGTGGAGCGGTGGCGGGAGTGGAGGCAGGATTGCGACGCCATCGTACACATCGCCTTTTCCAGCGAGCTGAGCGCCTGCTGCCAGAATGCGCGGCTGGCGGCCATGGACGTGCCGGGCGTCACCGTGGTGGACAGTCTGAATCTCTCCACCGGCTACGGTCATCTGGTGCTGGACGCGGCGCTCATGGCGGAGGCCGGGGTCTCCGCGGCGGAGATTGCGGCGGAGACGGAGCGGCAGGCGCCCAAGATGGACGTGAGCTTCGTGCTGGATACGCTGGACTATCTGCGCCGGGGCGGCAGATGCTCGGCCCTCACGGCGCTGGGCGCCAATATGCTGGGGCTGAAGCCCTGCCTGGAGATGCATGACGGCAAGCTGGGCGTGGCGAAAAAGTACCGGGGCAAGACCGACAAGGCCTTCCTCCAGTATGTCACCGACCGGCTGAAGGATCGGGACGACATCGACCTGCGGCGGGTGTTCATCACCGACAGCGGCATCCCCCAGGAGGTTCGGCAGCAGATCGAGGACACGGTGCTGGCCTGCCAGCCGTTCAAGGAGGTTTATCACAATCTCTCCGGCTGCACCATCTCCGGCCACTGCGGCCCCTACTGCATGGGCGTGCTGTACTACCACAAGTGAAGAAGCCAGAGGACGGAGGGAGCTCCGTCCTCATTTTTTCGTGTCCGCGTGTCGCCGGAGCAACCGTCCCCCGTAGGGGCGAACTGCGTTCGCCCGCGTGTCCGCGTGTCGCCGGAGCAACGCCGCCCCCCGTAGGGGCGAACTGTGTTCGCCCGCGTCCCCCGTCTTACACGATGCGCTTGAACTGCTTGTCCAGCTCCTGCCGGGTGAGGGTCCAGCTCACGGGGCGGCCGTGGGGGCAATAGCGCACCTCGCCGGCGCACACCGCCTTTGCCAGGCGCAGCAGCTCGGCGCTTTGGGAGCTTTTACCCGCCTTGATGGCGGCCTTGCAGGCCACGGTTTTCAAAATCTCGTCCCGCACGTCAAATTTGCCCGGGCGCTGACCGGCCCGCAGGGCGGAGAGCAGCTCCTCCAGCGCGGCGGCGGCATCCCCGCTGTCCACCCCGTCGGGGGCGGCGCGCAGGATGTAGTCCCGGGGCCCGAAGGGCTCCAGCTCATAGCCCAGAGAGGCGATCAGCGCGGCGTTGGCGGCGATCAGCTCCCCGTCTCCGTCGCTGACGCGCACCGGCACGGGGGTCAGCAGGGTCTGGCTCATCACCTGTCCACCGGCGCGCACCAGGCGGTCGAAAATAATCCGCTCATGGGCGGCGTGCTTGTCGATGACGATGAGGGCGTCGCCCTTTTCCACCAGAATGTACAGACCCAGCGCCTCGCCGATGAGCCGGATGGGCTCCTCCTCCGCGGACGCGGGGGAAACAGGCGCGGAGGTTGCGGGCGTGGTCGGCGCATACGTCACCGGCGTCACCGGCGGGGTATCCGTCACGCTGGGCGCGGAAAGGGTGAACTCCGGCATCTGCTCGCCCCCGCGTACAGCGGCAGGGGGCGCGTAGACGGACAGCGGGGAGGGCGGGGCCTTCGCCCCCGTATCAATGCGGGTCTGGTAAAAGATGGGAGACTCCCGAATGGGCGCGCTGCCGGTGCCGGACGGCCGGGCGCCGCCCCGGACGGGGGCAGAGGGCGCGGCGAAAACAGGGGCGGACGGCGCTTTAACGGGCGTGTCCTCCGCCACCGGGCGCCGTGCCTCCAGCGCCCCCCGGGCGGCGTAGTGCACCGCGTCAAACACCCGCTTCTCCTGAGAGAACTTCACCTCGGTTTTGGCGGGGTGCACGTTCACATCCACCGCGCCGGGGGAGATGGTCAGATAGACGCAGCAGGCGGGAAAGCGCCCGGTGAGCAGGGTGTTCCGGTAGGCCTGCTCCACGGCGGACTGCAAAAGCTGGGAGCGGATGTACCGCCCGTTCACGAAAAAGTACTGCATGGCCCGGCTGCCCCGGCCCGCGCCGGGGGCGCTCACAAAGCCGCTCACCGCCACGCCGTCGTCGGAAAGCTCCACCGGCAGGAAGGCCGCCGCCGCGTCCCGCCCCAGCAGGGCGTACACGGCACTCTCCGGCTTTCCGTCGCCGGGAGTGAAGAATTCCTCGCTGCTGTCATGGATGCAGCGGACGGACACCTCCGGTCTGCCCAGCGCCAGACGCAACGCGGCGGCGCAGCAGGCGCTGCCCTCCGCCCGGTCGGACTTCATGAACTTCTGCCGGGCCGGGGTGTTGTAAAAAAGGCCGCGCACAAGGATGGTGGTGCCCTCCGGGCAGCCGCACTCGTGCATCTCCTCAATGTCGCCGCCGGAGAGGGTGAGATGGGTGCCGCTCTTGGCGCCCCGCTCCCTTGTGGTCAGCTCCACATGGCTCACCGCGCCGATGGCGGCAAGCGCCTCGCCCCGGAAGCCCAGAGTGCCGATGGCCTCCAGTCCCTTTTCATCCCGCAGCTTGCTGGTGGCGTGGCGCAGAAAGGCCACGCCCGCGTCCTCCGGGGCCATTCCGCAGCCGTCGTCCGTGACGCGGATGTACTCCGCGCCGCCGGAGCGGATTTCCACCGTGATATTTTTCGCCCCCGCGTCCACCGCGTTTTCCAGCAGCTCCTTCACGGCGCTGGCGGGCCGCTCCACCACCTCGCCGGCGGCAATCATGTCCGCCAGCTGGGGGGAGAGTAAATTTATCCTTGGCATGGGCTTCACCTCGTATCCTATGGGCACATTATAAGGTAAAATCGTTGAACTTTCCACAGCAAAATGTTAATATATAATTTACTCGAAAAAATGGAGAGGTGTTATGTTGCAGGAGATCAAAAAGCACCGCGCAAGGCGGGTGCTCTATCTGGCGGTGAGCGCGGCGCTGTTTCTTGCCATGCTTGTGCCGGTTTTCATGAAGCGCGGCGGCACGGCGGCCTCCGTATGGGAGCTGATCTCATTCACTCTGGCGGTGTGGTGCCTGAACGCCGCCAAGAACGAGCGGCTGCTCATTGCCCGACTGGAGAAGGAATCCGGCGGGAAAACTACCGATAAAGGAAACTGATTATGGCTTACGAGAGACAGGAAATTACCGCCGCTCAGATCGGGGCGCAGGAGGAAATCTGCGCCGTCATCCGGGGGGAGAACGACGCGCTGCCCCGGCGGCCTCTGGCGCTGGTGGACACCTACGGCTGCCAGCAGAACGAGGCGGACAGCGAAAAAATACGGGGCTATCTTTCCCGGATGGGCTACGGCTTCACCGAGGACGAGAACGCCGCCCAGGTGATCGTGGTGAACACCTGCGCCGTGCGGGAGCACGCGGAGATGCGCGTGATGGGCAACGTGGGCGCGCTGAATCACGCCAAGGAGAAGAACCCCAACCTGATTGTGGCGGTGTGCGGCTGCATGGTGCAGCAGCCCCATATGGCGGAGAAGATGAAAAAGTCCTTCCGTGTGGTGGATCTGGTGTTCGGCCCCCACGAGCTGTGGCGCTTTCCGGAGCTGCTGCACCGGGCCCGTCAGCACAAGGGCCGGGTGTTTGAGACCGCCGACTGCGCCGGCACGGTGGCGGAGGGGCTGCCCTCCTTCCGTCAGGGCAAGGTGAAGGCCTGGCTCTCCATCATGTACGGCTGCAACAACTTCTGCACCTACTGCGTGGTGCCCTATGTGCGGGGGCGGGAGCGCTCCCGCCGCCCGGAGGATGTGCTGGCGGAGGCCCGGGAGCTGGTGGAAGCCGGCTATCGGGAGATTACCCTGCTGGGTCAGAACGTGAACAGCTACGGCAAGGATCTGGGGCAGGATTACGACTTTGCCGACCTGCTGCGGGACATCAACGCCATCCCCGGCGACTTTGTTCTCCGTTTTATGACAAGCCACCCCCGGGATGCCTCGGAGAAGCTGTTCAAAACCATGTCGGAATGTGGAAAGGTGGAGCGCCATATCCATCTGCCGGTGCAAAGCGGCAGCGACCGGGTGCTCCGGGCCATGAACCGGCACTACGACCGGGCAAGGTACCTGTCTCTGGTTTCGTGCGCCCGGCGGTATATGCCGGATATCGTGCTCACCACGGACATCATCGTGGGCTTCCCCGGGGAGACCGCGGAGGAATTTGCCGAGACCCTGTCCCTGGTGGAGCAGGTGCGCTACGACGCCATGTTCACCTTCATCTTCTCGCCCCGGGTGGGCACGCCTGCGGCGTCCATGCCGGATCCGGTGTCCCGGGAGGAGAAGCAGGTGTGGTTCGACTCGCTGGTGGACGCCGCCAACCGCATCTCCGGCGAGCTTCACGCCCTGTACGAGGGGCAGACCGAGCGGGTGCTTGTGGACGGGGAGACCGGCCGGGACGAATATAACCTGTCCTCCCGCACGCTGGGCGGGCGGCTGGTGCACTTGAAGGGCGACCCCTCGCTGGTGGGGCAGTTTGTCAGCGTACGCATCACCGGCAGCAATACCTGGGCGCTGTACGGCGAAATCCTGTGACCTCCCCGGCGGAGGACGCATCCATACCACAGAAGGAGAGAGAGCAATGGCAGCCGAAATGACGCCCATGAAGCAGCAATACTATGAGATCAAGGAGCAGTACTCGGACTGTATGCTGTTCTTCCGTCTGGGCGACTTCTACGAGATGTTCGACGAGGATGCCCGCCGGGCGTCCCGGGAGCTGGAGCTCACCCTCACCACCCGGGACCGGGGCAAGGCCGAGGAGGATCAGACCCCCATGTGCGGCGTGCCCTTCCACTCGGCGGAGGCCTATATCGGCAGGCTGATTCAAAAGGGCTACAAGGTGGCCATCTGCGAGCAGCTGGAGGACCCGTCCCTTGCCAAGGGGCTGGTGCGGCGGGATGTGATCCGGGTCATCACCCCCGGCACCGTGACGGACGCCAGTATGCTCAGCGAGGGCAGCAGCAACTATCTCTGCGCCGTGAGCCTCAGCGGGG
>CAZCDJ010000056.1:10224-12014 GCA_964497655.1 uncultured Oscillospiraceae bacterium
GGGGCGCCGCCGCCTTCTGCGACGTGTCCACCGGCGAATTCTGCGCCGCCGCCTTTGAGAGCGACGCGGCCACCCATATTATGAACGAGCTGGGCAGGTTCGCCCCCCGGGAGGCGGTGCTCTCCGCCGGCGCGGCGGACAGCGGACTGCTGACTGATTTTCTTTCCCGGCGGCTGGGCGCGCTGGCGGAGCGGGACGAGCCCCGCTTTGACTTTATGACCGCCGCCGCCCGGGTGTGCGAAAAATTCGGCGCGCCGGATACGGACGCGCTGGGGCTGGGGGACGCGCCGGAGGCGGTGTGCGCCTGCGGGGCGCTGCTCTCCTATCTGGCCGACACCCAGAAGTGTGACATGGGGCACATCAACCGGCTGGACGTGTTCTCCGGCGGCAAATATATGGAGCTGGACTGGACCACCCGGCGCAATCTGGAGCTCACCGAAAATCTGCGTACCGGCGAGAAGCGCTTCAGCCTGCTGTGGGTGCTGGACCGCACCAAAACCCCCATGGGCAGCCGGCTGCTGCGCGCCTGGTGCGAGCGGCCCCTGCTCTCCCCGGTGGCCATCAAGCGGCGCAGCGGCGCGGTGGGCGAGCTGGTTTCCGACAACGTGAAGCGCTCAGAGCTGATTCGCGCCCTGGGCGGGGTGGGCGATATGCAGCGGCTCATGGGCAGGGCAGTGTCCGGCAGCGCCAACGGACGGGATCTTCTGAGTCTCGCCCAATGCTGTGCGGTGCTGCCGGAGCTGAAACGGCTGCTGGCAGGAAGCGAGGCGGCCATGCTCCGGGGCGTGGCGGACATGGACGAGCTCTCCGACGTGTGCGGGGACATCCTGCGGGCCGTGTGCGACGAGCCGCCCTTCTCCGTGCGGGAGGGGGGCATCCTCCGCGCCGGTTACAGCGAGGAGGTGGATCACCTCCGCCTGGTGCGGGAGAACGGCGCGCGCATGGTGAGCGAGCTGGAGGCCCGGGAGCGGGAGCGCACCGGCATCAAAAAGCTGAAGGTGGGCTACAACCGGGTGTTCGGTTATTATATCGACGTGCCCAACTCCGCCGGCGGCGTGGAGCTGCCCGCCGAGTACATCCGCAAGCAGACGCTGGTATCAAACGAGCGCTACTTTACCCCCGAGCTGAAGGAGCTGGAGAATACCCTCTCCACCGCGGGAGAGCGCATCGCGGAGCTGGAATACAGCTTCTTCAACCAGCTGCGGGAGAGCGTGGCGGAGCGGGTGGATCGCATTCAGGCCGCCGCCGAGCGGGTGGCGGCGCTGGACGTGCTGTGCTCCCTTGCGGAGGTGGCGGTGCGGGGCGGCTATACCTGTCCGGAGGTGGACATGGGCGGCGTCATCCACATCCGCGAGGGGCGGCATCCGGTGGTGGAGCAGGCGGTGAAGGACACCCTGTTCGTGCCCAACGATACCTTCCTCTGCGACGGGGACGACCGGGCGCTCATCATCACCGGCCCCAACATGGCGGGCAAGAGCACCTATATGCGTCAGACCGCCCTCATCGTGCTCATGGCCCAGATCGGCTCCTTCGTGCCGGCGAAAAGCGCCGTCATCGGCGTGGTGGACCGGGTGTTCACCCGCATCGGCGCCAGCGACGACCTGAGCAGCGGCCAGAGCACCTTCATGGTGGAGATGACCGAGGTGGCGGGGATTTTGCGCCACGCCACCGCCCGCAGCCTCATCCTTCTGGACGAGATCGGCCGGGGCACCAGCACCTACGACGGCATGGCCATCGCGAGAGCGGTGCTGGAATGGTGCGCGGACAAAAAGCGGCTGGGGGCCAAGACC
>CAZCDJ010000057.1:0-11972 GCA_964497655.1 uncultured Oscillospiraceae bacterium
CGACGGTCTCCAAAACCGTAGGCCGAGGGTTCGAAACCTTCTTCCCCTGCCAGAAAACCACCGTCAAGGTGGTTTTTTGTTTTTTAGGAGGATTTTCGTGGGACTTTTCGGGAGGAAAAGATTAATAGTCGCGATGCTTGCCTCCCTTATGGTATGCGCTTTGGCGCCCGTCGCCTTTGCTGAGGAGGAGGGGATCGGTGCGGTCATTGCCCCCATTATGGAGGAATACGGCCTGAACTTGAGCAACTTCGCCATGGGATACTGGGATCTTTACACCGGGGAGGAGTGGTACTTCAACCGGGACGGGAGAATGATCGGCGGCAGTGTGTACAAGCTGCCCCTGTGCATGATGTATGAGGAGCGCGTGAACGCCGGAGAGCTGACCATGGACAGCATCATCGGCGGCTATACGCTGGAGAAGGCCATGTATCTGATGCTGGCGGAATCGAACAACGATGTGGCAGCCGCCTTTGAGGAGCAGCTTGGCAGCAGCCACGATTTTCGCAGGGCGCGGGTAAAGTATTTTGGTGTGGAGCCTGATGCGCTGCCAGAGGGTTTTCTGGAGGACAACTACTTTACCGCCGGTTATTCCATTTCCATGTTACATTATCTCTATGAAAACTCCGATCATTATAGCGCCGTGCTGTCCGATCTGCGGCAGGCTCAGCCGGGAAAGTACTTTCGCGCGGAAGTAGACGAATACGAGGTGGCGCACAAATATGGCTACTTTGAGGGTTATTTGAACGATGTAGGCATTATTTACACGCCGCACCCCTATCTTCTTGCGGTCTATACCTATCAAGTGGATGAAGCGCTGCTGGGCCGCCTGTGCCGGGCAGCCACGGACTACACGCTGCGGGCAGACGCCGCGTGGAAGCAGCCGGAGGAGACCTTGCCGCCTGCGGACGACGCGCCGTCCCCGGAAATGAACTCCCAGCAGACACCCGTGCTCACGGAGAACGCCGTGGCGGCTCACCCGCGGGGTGGCGCGCGATCCATGATGCCGCTCATTATCCTCTCCGCTGCGGCCCTTCTGTTGATTGGATTCATCGGCGCGGTCAGAGCCTTGAAAAGGAAGGCTGAGAACGGGAAGCCGCGGGAGAAATTGAGAAATATAGAAAAGCGGCAGTCATGAAGCCATGACTGCCGCTTTTTGCGGACGTGGGGCGATTTTGGGCGGGAATGCTCATTTTGTAAGAAGCTGGCGGCCGGGCAGATATCCCGTCAATTCATTCAGGGACTGTGGCCGCGCTCATTTGATTTTGATGTAGTAGCCGTCTTTTCGGGGCTTGGGTGCGGCGGCGGGTTCATTGGGGTAGCCTAAAATACAGTTACCCACGCCTACCCAGTTGCCGCTGACGCCCCATTTTTTCAGCAGAGCCTTTCCTTCGGGCATCTCAAAGACTTCTTTTGCCCGGTTGACCCAGCAGGAGCCGAGCCCCAGCGCGTGGGCGGCGTGCATGAGATTGCCCATCACAAGAGAGGCGTCCTGCACGCCGTTAGGGTTGTCCCCGTCGGCAAAGACCACCACCACGGTGGGCGCGCCATAGAAGGGAACCATGGCGTCATTGCCCCACACATGGGCATTCAGGGCGGACATAAGGGTGATATCCTCGCTGGATTGCACGGCCACCATAAGGGGAGACTGGGTGCCTCTGGCGGTGGCGGCGAAGGTACCTGCCCGGAGCACCGCGTCCAGCTCCTCCTGGGTAATCTGTGCGCGTTTGTACTTTCTGATGCTGCGTCGGGTCAGCAGGTTTTCCATAGCGTCCATGTCAGCGCCTCCTTTTGTCCATGGTACAATAAGTGCAGTGTTTTTGCAATATTTGCAAAAACATAATTTTGTTATACACAATTATGCATTGACATATTTAATTCTGAATGGTATCTTGAAGAAAAAAGGAGGTGCTGGACATGATCGGCGCCACATTGAAGCGTCTGCTGACGGAGCGCGGCACAAACGTGAATGAACTGGCCCGGACGGTAGGCGTGCCGGCCCCGACCCTGTACAGCCTGATCCGGCGGGACAGCATGAAGATCGACTTCGAGGTACTGCTTGCCATCTGCGGCGCACTGGATGTGCCGGTGGAGACCTTCTACGAAGGCCGTGGGCCGGCGCTGCCCAGTGCCGAGGAGTGGGACATGGTGAGCCGCTGGCGGCTGCTGGACAGCCACGGAAGGCGCCTGACGGAGCTGGTGATGAGCGAGGAGCTGCGCCGTGCCGCGGCACCTGCCGTGGAGGATGCGCCGCGCCCGGCGAAGATTATCCCCCTGTACCTGACGGCTGCCGCTGCCGGATTCGCGTCCCCTGTGGTGGGGGAGGACTTTGAGGACTATGCGGTGCCCGGGGATAGCCGGGCGGACTTTGCCGTTCGCATTGAGGGAGACAGCATGGAGCCTTGGATTCCGGACGGCAGCGTGGCGCTGGTGAAGCGGGGCGAGATCATTCGGGACGGTGACGTGGGCCTGTTTTTTGCCGACTTTGGCATGGTGGTAAAGCAGTACTGTCAGGATTATGTGGGGGATGTGCGCCTGTTTTCCCTGAACCGCAAGCGGGCGGACGCGGACGTGTACCTGCCCGCCGGGTCGGATATGCGCCTGTGCTGCTTTGGCAAGGTGCTGCTGGATACCCCCGTCCCCCTGCCCAGAGGGTGAGTCTGGGCGCGTGTAGGGGCGAAGTGCGTTCCCCCGCCATGGAGTCCGGTCACAGACTTTAAGGAGCGAGACATGGACTGAGGGCGTCACCGCGTTTGCGGTGACGCCCTGATTGTTTTTAGGAGCTTTACTGCGCTTTCTTTTTCTCGCCTCGGGAATCCAGCCACACATTTAGCACCAGTCCCAGAAACGCGCACACACCGCCCAGCAGGGTGCGCGCGGAGAAGTCCCCATACAGCGCCGCGTCAATGGCCACACCGCCGAACACCTGTCCGGCGAACATGAACAGCGTCATGATAAGGGAGGGCATCTTCATGGTCACATAGTTGGAGAGCAGCACGATCACCGTGCCCACGACGCCGCCCAGATAGATCCACAGCCGGGGGGATACGCCCGCACCCCAGGGGATGTGGCTGCCGGTGAGGGCGGCAATCAGCAGCGCCGCGGCGGCAACCGCCGTGCCGGTGACATAGTTGCACCAGGTGGCGGCGTACTCGCCGGTTCTCGCGGAGAGCTGAGCATTGATCTGCCGGGAGGTCACCACGGTGAGGCCGGTGAGCAGGGAGACAAAGGCAGGGAGGAAGGCGCTCTGCGTGTCGCCCCACAGTAAAATCACAATGCCGCCCACGGTGAAGCCCAGTCCCGCCAGCTTGCCCACATTGAATTTACGCACGGGCATACCGAAAAAGCCGAATTGGTCAATGGCCAGGGAGGTGGCGGCCTGACCCAGCAGAGACAGGGCCAGCAGCGCGGTGAAGCTGATCTTGCCCACCGCCATGTTGTTAAAGAGGGTGGTGAAGTAGCCAATTGCGCCGCCCAGCAGCAGTGCCGCCGGCAAGCCCCGCAGGGAAGCAAGCAGCTTCTGTTTTTTCACCAGCGCCACAACCGTGGCAGCCACAAGCCCGATGCAGTGGATGATGAGGGTTGCCAGATGCACACCGTACACGTCGGTAAGTCCGCCGTTGATGGCTACCATCACCGCGATGAGCACGGCGGCCAGCGAGGTCAGGAAATAATACATAGCAAAAGCGTCTCCGTCATGGCAAAGCCATGGTTCCGTTGAATTTTGTGTGTTCCTACGAAAAAGTATATCCCATTTTCAGCACACTGGCAAGAGAAAAAAGCGCTATCTCCACAGCCGCAGCCCAGTGACACGCCGAAGCCGCAGAATGCTCAGGGCAAAGTTCAGGCACTCGTCCAGATAAATGATGGCGATGTAGGCACCCAGCGCGCCCCGGGGCAGCAGCGTCCACACCAGCAACACCCCCAGCGCGCTGTCCAAAATGTTCACGCCCATGCTCCACATCTGCTCGCCCAGCCCCTTCAGGCAGCCATCCGTCACCATGTCGGTGTACATGATGGGCAGCAGAGGGGCCAGCAGGCGGATGTAACGCCCCGCCTCGTCGCTGTGGTACACCGCCTGTCCCAGCGGCATGGCAAAGGCGAACAGCCCGGCGGCGCACACCAGCGAGAACAGCAGCGTTTTCCGCAGCAGGGAGGACACGATGCGCCCGATGGCCGCATCATCCTCCCGCATCTGCGCCTCCGTCAGCTCCGGCACCACCAGCTCCGCCAGTGCCAGCAGCAGGCAGGAGGGGAAGCCGATAATGGGCATCACCATGCCCTGAATCACCCCATAGCCCGCCAGCGCCCTGTCGGCGCTGAGTCCGCTGCGTTTTAGTCCCCGGGGCACCAGCAGCTGCTCCAGCGTGGAGAGGGCGCTGCGGGCGTAAGCGGAGGCTGCCAGCGGCAGCGCCACGGTGAGCATCCGTCCCGTCAAGCGGGGGGCGTGCTCCCGCTCCCCGCCGTGCCGCCGCCGGTCGTCCACATAGGCCGCAAGCATCATGAGAAAGGAGAGAATGTCCGCTGTTGTCACGCCCCGGGTGACGGCGGCGCAGCTTTTTTCAATATCCCCGGCGGGGGCGCGCATGAGAAACAGCGCCACCAGCCCCACAGACACAAACTGCTCCAGCAGGTGCACCAGAGAGGGCTTTCCCACCCGACCGCAGGCGGTAAAGTAGCCGCAAAGAGTGGAGGAGAGAGAGAGAAAGGGCAGTCCCACCGCCAGAATTTTCAGGCTTTTCACCGTGCGTGCGTCGCCAATCCAGAGAAAGCCGATGGTCTGGGCGCTGAGACGCAAAATGGCGCAGGCGGCGCAGCCGAACAGCAGACTGTACGCCACGCAGCGCCCCATGGCCGCGCCCACGCCGCCGGGTCTGCCCGCGCCCAGCTCCTCGCTCACCAGCCGGGTCACCGCGAAGCGGACGCCGCTGATGGCGAAGGTGCTGGCCAGCAGCTCCACGCTCATCACCAGCTGGAACAGTCCGATGCCGCTCCCGCCGATGCGTCCGGCCAGCCACACCTGAAAGGCCATGCCGATCAGCCTCATCAGGATGCCGGTGAGGGTCATTACCGCCGCGTTTTTCAAAAACCGTTTTCCCATAAGGTACCCCCGCACATACTTCAAAGCAGTATATGCGGGGGCGTGGGACAAATATTTGGAGTTACACAATCCACCGCCCCAGCAGGGGGATGCGGCGGAGCGCGGCAGTGATGCCCCAGCTGAGCGAAAAGGCCAGTGCTGTCAGCGCCGGCACGGACAGCCAGCCGGAGAAGGAGAGGGTGCTAAGCCCCAGAAAGCGATCCAGCAGATGCAGCACCAGCGGATGAATCAGGTAGATGCCGAAGCTGCAGCGGGAGAGGGAGCGGCGCACGGCGGCGGGGAGACCCCGCTCCTTTGGCCTTGGCAGAGAGAGAAACAGCGTGAACACGGCGGCGGAGGCCAGCACGGCGGTGGGCAGCAGTCGGTCATAGAAGCGCTCGTCCGGCGCGCCGGCGGCCAGGGAGGCGGTGCGGGTGGCCCAGACGGTCAGGACGACGGACAGCAGTCCGGCGGCGTACAGGGCGATGCGGACGCCCCTTGGCGGCCGGTGGTCGTAGAGATACCGCCCCAGCACGAAGTAGCCGGTGTAGCCGGTCACCATGGTCACGCCGGCGAAGGCGGTGAGGGTGCTCACCACGCCGCTGCGGCCCAGCAGGGGAATCAGCTGCAGGGCGGGCACAAGGCTTGCAAACACCGCCGCCAGCAGAAGAAAATACCGGGCCGTGTCCCGACTTGCCGTGATGGGACGCAGCAGCGGCGTCATGGCGTAGAGCCCGGCGGCCAGAAACAGATACCACATATGGTAATGGCCGAACACCAGCTCCCGCAGGAAGTCCTTGGCGGTCATTCCGCCGGCGGTAAGGTCGTAGAGGGCGTAGACAAGGCTCCAGAACAGAAAAACCAGCGCCAGCCGGGCGATCTTCCTGCTCCAAAGCTCCCGCAGCGGGTACTCCCGGGCGGGGTCAAGAAACAGCACGCCGGAGAGCATCACAAAAACTGGCACGCACCAGCGCACCAGACTGTCGTACAGATTAAACGCGTCCCAGCGGGCAAGCTGGCTCATATCCGTCCAGTGATAGCCGGCCACGTGGAGCATCACCACGGCCAGCGCGGCTACGGCGCGCAGCCGGTCAAGTGCTTCGTCTCGGTCATTCATAGGTTTTCTCCCTTAGTTGAAGGTTCCGCCGGTGGCGGAGATCAGAGCCAGCGCGGATGCGCGGAGCGCCGCGTGCTCTGGTTTACATAACTTAGTATCCTCTGCCAGCAGCCGGGTGGCGGCGTCCTGGGCGGCGCTGAGCACGTTCATGTCCGCGCACATATCCGCGATGTGCAGCTCCGGCAGACCGTGCTGCCGGGAGCCGAAGAAGTCGCCGGGGCCGCGCAGCCGCAAATCCTCCTCGGAGATCTTGAAGCCGTCGGTGGTGGAGGTCATGGCCTTCAGCCGGGCCTTGGCCTCGTCCCCCTCCGCGTCGGACACCAGCACGCAGTAGCTCTTGTGCACGCCGCGTCCCACCCGGCCCCGCAGCTGGTGCAGCTGGCTCAGGCCGAAGCGCTCCGCGTTCTCCACCACCATCAGTGAGGCGTTGGGCACGTCCACGCCCACCTCGATCACGGTGGTGGACACCAGCACGTCGATCTCCCCGGCCAGGAAGGTTGACATAATGCTTTCCTTCTCCTTGGCCCTCAGCCGCCCGTGGATGCAGCCCACCCGCAGCCCGGGCAGGGCCTCCCCCAGCTCCAGCGCATGGGTCTCGGCGCTTTTCAGATCCAGCGGCAGCTCGTCATTTTCCTCGATCATGGGGCAGACCACAAAGACCTGCCGCCCCTCCTCCGCCTGCTTGCGGATGAAGGCGTACAGCCGCTGCCGGTAGCTCTCGCCCACGGCGAAGGTGTCCACCTTCTGCCGCCCCGGGGGCAGCTCGTCGATGACGGACACGTCCAGATCTCCGTAGATGATGAGGGCCAGCGTGCGGGGGATGGGGGTGGCGGACATGACCAGCACATGGGGCCGCGCGCCCTTGCCGGTAAGGCTTGCGCGCTGCTCCACGCCGAAGCGGTGCTGCTCGTCGGTGACGGTGAGGGCAAGGGAGGCAAACGCCACGTCGGCGGTGAGCAGGGCATGGGTGCCGATCACAAGGTCACATTCCCCGCTCTGCAGCGCGGCCTTCACCTTGCGCTTCTCGGCGGCGGTCATGCTGCCGGTGAGCTTCTCCACCCGCATTCCAAGGGGGGCAAGAAAGCCGGTGAGGGTGGAAAGGTGCTGCTCCGCCAATATCTCCGTGGGAGCCATAAAGGCGCTCTGATACCCGCTTTTCCAGGCGTACCACACGCAGGCCGCGGCTACCATGGTCTTGCCGCTGCCCACATCGCCCTGCACCAGCCGGTTCATGGGCCGGCCGGAGCACATATCTCCCACCGCGTCCTCCGTGGCCCGGCGCTGGGCGGCAGTGGGGGAGAAGGGCAGCGCGGCGTAAAATTCCCCCAGCTCCGCGCGTTTCAGCACGATGCCCCGTTCCCCGGTACGGCTGCCCCGCAGAATGCCCAGCGCGCAGCTGAGTACAAACAGCTCCTCGAAAATCAGCCGCCGCCGCGCAAGCTCCAGCGCGGTAAAGTCGGCGGGGAAGTGGATGTTCTCATAGGCGTAGGCGGCCTGACAGAGCTTATATTGCTCCGTGATCTCCGGGGGCAGCGCCTCCGGCAGCAGCGCGCCGCAGGCATCCAGCCCCTGCCGCACGGCGGTCATCATCACCCGCTGAGAGATGCCCGCCGTCAGCCGGTACAGGGGCACGATGCGTCCGGTGACGCCGCCGGGGGCGTCCTCCCGCTCATAGACCGGGTTGGTCATCTCCCGCCGCGCCCCGTTAAAGACGCACTTGCCGTAGAAAATGTAGCTCTCGCCCACCCGCAGCTGCTGGCGCACATAGCTCTGGTTGAAGTAGGTGATGTCCAGCGCGCCGCTGTCGTCCACCGCCCGGAGCTTCACCAGCTCCATGCCCCGGCGTACCCGGCTAAGGCGGGGCTCCGTGGCCACCATGGCCCGGATGCAGGCGGTCTCGTCGGGCATCAGTAGAGCGATGGGCTTGAACTGCGTTCTGTCCTCGTAGGCCCGGGGGAAAAAAGAAACAAGGTCATAGAGGGTCCGGACGCCCAGCTTTTGCAGTGAAAGCGCCTTCTTTTCCCCTATGCCCTTGATGAACCTCACATCGGTATTCAGGTCGGCCATGATATTATGTTAACCTCTCTTGAACCGCCAAAGTCTGTCGATATCCTCTTGCGCGGCGTAATTGATCCCCACGCGCTTATCTTGTGTTATGTTAACCTCTGCCCCGTCGTCCTCCACCCGGAGGAGCGGGGACAGGGTAATATCCGTATCATTCAGCTCCCCGGTGATGCCCAGCGCCTTGGTGAGCCTGCCCGGGCCGGGCAAGTCCTCGCAGGCGCGGATCAGCACGGCCTGAGGCTGGTCTGTTTCTCCGGTGACCAGATTCAGCATCCAGTGTATTCCGTAGCACAGATAGACATAGATGGTGCCCGGCGCGTGGTACAGCACCTCGCTGCGCTTTGTGCGCCCGTGACTTGCGTGGCAGGCCGTGTCCGCCTCGCCCCGATAGGCCTCGGTCTCGGTGACGCGCGCGCGCACTTCACGCCCGTCCGGCAGGGTGCGTATCAGCAGCTTGCCCACCAGCGCCGGGGCCACTTCCAGCACGTCCCGGGCGAAAAAATCGGCGGTGAGTCTCATGCCTGTTTCCCCAGCAGACCGGCTCGGGCGTTGTGCTCCAGCGTGTCGTCCAGCGGCGGAAGCGCCTGTCCCAGCGCGGCGGCCAGCACCGCGTCCGCCAGCGCGGGATTTTTGGGCAGCAGGGGTCCGTGCCCGTAGGAGCCGAACACGTTTTTGTAGCGCGCGCCCTCTGCGCTGCCGTCGGGCAGCGTTCCCAGCGGGGCAAGACCGGGGCCGTAGTCCACCCGACCCGCGTGGTTGCGGAAGGCGGCCACGGGGCCGATGTCCCCGCCGCAGTCAAAGACATAGTTGCCGGTGAGCCGCGCCGGAAGGTAGTCCACGGTCATGTCCAGCACGCCGAAGCCGGGGGCAAGCGTCCCGTCGCCGTAGCGGACGCTTTTGCCCAGCAGCTCAAAGCCGTCGCACACCGCGAGGATGGCCCCTCCGTTCTCGGCGTAGGCGCAAAGCCCGCCGCTAAGACGCCGGGTCTCCCGGCTCAGGGCCTCGCTGCCCTCGCCGTGGCCCGCGCCCAGATAGACCAGCTGAAAGGCGGAAAAGTCGCCGTCCCAGCCCAGCGGGGCGTATATGAGGTTAGCGTCGATGCCCCGCCATTCCAGACGGCGCAGCAGGCAGTCCGGATTGCCCCGGCTGCCGTTCACATTCAGCAGATCAGAAAAAAGATAGCAGAGATTCATTCCTTCACTCCCAGAAACCGCTGAGGCCGTATTTGGCGGAGAGCTTATGGCGCAGCTCCATCATGGCGGAGTAGGTGGGCAGCAGGATGACCTGCGCGTCCTGCGCCGTGATGGCGGCAATCAGATCTTCGTAATCGGGGATTACCCGCAGCGGCTCCGGAGGAATGCCCGCGTACTTCATACGCAGGGCCGCCTCGTCCGCCCGCCGGCCGGAGCAGATCACGCCCCGGAGCCGGTCGCCCAGCGCCAGCAGACGGGAAAAATCCACGTCGTAAATCCAGCTCACATCCGTGCCGTCGCCGGTCAGGTCGTTTAGGGCAAACACAATGAGCACGTCGCCGGTGAGCTCGGAGGCAAAGCTCAGAGCCTGATTGGCCCCCGCAGGGTTCTTCACAAGAATCATCCGGGCGCTGACGCTGCCCAGCTCCAGCTTTTCCATGCGACCGAAGCCGCACTTGAAGCTGCCAAGGGCGCGCACCGCCACCTCCGCCCCCAGATCCAGCGCCTCGCACACCGCAGCCGCGCCGGCCGCGTTGTACAGGTTGAAGCCGCCGGGCACGTTCACGAAGGCGTCGTAGCGCAGACCGCTTATGGAGAGGGCAATCTCCGTGCCGTCTGCCGTGGAGCGGAGAAGCTCCGTCACCGCCACGTCCGCCTTGGGGCGGGCGTAACCGCAGCCGGGGCAGCGGAAGCCGCCCAAATGCCCGTAGGTGCGGTAGTCGTAGCTGAGCTCCCCGCCGCAGCGGACGCACCGGGGCGCGTCGGACAGCTCGCTCACCGGAGCGGAGCTCACCGGCACATCGCAGCCGAACCATACCACGGGGTTGGGGACTCCGTCCGAGAGCGTGGCGCAAAGGGAGCAGTCGGCGCAGAGGCAGAGGGTAGCCTCCGGCGCGGCCTTAATGCCGGCGCGGATGGCCTCCAGTGTATTTTTCACGTCCCCGAAGCGATCCAGCTGGTCGGAGAACACGTTGGTCACCAAAATCACGGCGGGGGAGACGTAGCCGCTCACCGCGCGCAGCGCGCCCTCGTCGCACTCAATCACCGCGTAGTCGCACCGGGGCGCGCCGTTAAGCCGAGCGTGGGAGGCGTATTCGGTGACGATGCCCTGGATGAGGTTGGCCCCGCTGCGGTTGGCAAAATAGCTGACGCCCGCCTCGCTGAGGGCCTGCTCCACCATGCGGGAGGAGGTGGTCTTGCCGTTGGTGCCGGTGACCACGATGGTGCGAACACGATGGGCCAGCACGCCCAGAATGTTGGGGCAGAGGCGAAGGGCCAGCTTGCCGGGCAGAGCCGTGCCGCCGCGCCCCATCAGGCGCAGCAGAGCCTTTGTGAGTCTGCAAATCAAAAGAGTCAGAAATATTCTCATAACGATTCCGTTTACTTTTATTTACTCACATATTCGTAGGAGTATTTGTCGCCGTAGGAGGAAAACACATCGTACAGTCCGCTGGTGGCAACCACCCGGTCGTCGTCCGTCACCAGCACCATGTCAAAGCCGCCGTAGGTGCGCCAGTAGTCGATGGCCTTATCCTCGCCCAGCACATAGAGGGAGGTGGAGAGGGCGTCAGCCATCACGCCGCTTTCGCAGATGATGGTCACGGAGATCAGTCCGTTGTCGGCGGGGTAGCCGGTGTGGGGGTTCAGAATGTGGTGGTAGCGCGCGCCGTCCTGCTCGAAGTACCGCTGATAGCCGCCGGAGGTGACCACCGCGGTTTCGCCGATGCTGAGCATCCCCACATAGCTGCCGGTGTCGTTGGGGTCCTGCACGGCGATGTTCCAAAGCTTACCGTCGGGCTTTTTGCCCAGAGTTTGCACATTTCCGCCCAGGGAGATACAGGCGCTGGTCACGCCCGCCTGCCGCAGCGCCGCGATGGCGTAGTCGGAGGCGCAGCCTTTTGCCACGGCGCCCAGTGTGAGCTGGGTGCCCTCGGGCACGGTGACAAGGTAGTCGCTGCTGTCGGGGAAGCTGTTCACCTTCACGCCGCTGAAGTCGATTTGGGTGAGCAGGGTGTCGATGGCGTCCTGGCTGGGCACGGTGAACTTGCTGTCAATGAAGCCCCAGGCCTTCACCAGAGGATAGATCGCCGGGTCAAGGGCGCCGCCGGTGCGCTGGTACACGGTCTGCGCGGTGGAGAGCATATCCGCAACCTGACCGGTGACCACCACGCCCTCGCCCTTGGCGTGGTTGACGGCATAGATGCTGCTGTTTTCATTTTCCGGGTCCAGCGCGGCATCCATGGCGTTGATGACGCTGACGGCCTTGCCCAGCCCCTTTTCGGCGCTGTCGCCGTAGGCGGTGAGGGTCATCACGGTGTCCATGGAGAAGATCTGTTTCTCCACCTTGGTGGTTTTGCCGCAGCCGGCCAAAGGCAGGGCCAGGGCCAGACAAAGCAGCGCGGCGCAATATCGTGTAAAGCGTTTCATACGGCTCTCGTGTCCTTCCGTGTGAGAATGGTCAAAGTTTGGTTGAATATAAGGATTATAGCACGGGGAAAAGAAATAGGCAAACTAAGTATTT
>CAZCDJ010000058.1:0-11664 GCA_964497655.1 uncultured Oscillospiraceae bacterium
GCGACGCGGAGCTCCAGGTGAGCACCACCAGCGGAGATCTGAGCGTAAACCCGGCATAAAAAGGGAAATACACGGGCGAATTTCGCCCGTGTATTTTTTGTGCGCGACCCGCCCCCGGCGCAACGATGTGCCGTAGGAGCCGCCCTGTGTGGTGGCCCGCATTGCCCCGTACCCCCGGTTCATAACCGCATGGGCACGGTGTCGTGCACGGTGAGGGAGGTCTCGGTCACGTCGCAGTCCAGCGCCAGAAGGTGCACGCCCGCCCCTTGGGCGGAGACCAGCGCGTCGGCAAATTCGGGGTGGGTCGCCCGGTTGGGCTCGAACCACCGGGCGCCGCGCAGCTGCACGATGAACACCGCCCAGGCATCAAACCCGGCGGCCACGCAGTCCATAAGCGCGCGCAGGTGCTTCACGCCCCGCAGCGTGGGCGCGTCGGGAAAGCGGACGATGCCTGCGTCCTCCAGCGTCACACCCTTCACCTCCGCGAACACCCGCCGCTGCCCGGCCTCCAGATAGAAGTCCAGCCGGGAGTCCCCAAAGCGGGTCTCCGGCCGCAGCAGCGTCAGCCCCGGCAGAAAGCGCCCGGCGGCGCAGTACTCGCCGAACACCGCGTTGGGGGCGGCGGCGTCCATGTTGATGAGCAGGTCGCCCTTCCGCACGGCGATCAGGTCGTAGGCGGTTTTGCGGGCGGGGGAGCGGCACTCCTGCACCCAGACCTCCGCGCCGGGCAGCAGCAGCTCCGCGCAGCGCCCTGTATTCTTCACATGGCAGATCTCCTCCCGCCCGCCGAGCTCCACCCGGGCGATGAAGCGATTGGGGCGGGAGAGAAACACCGCCCGGTGCATTCGTTCGTAGTTCAAGTGTCTGCCTCCGAAAAATGTGCGCCCCCGGCCAGCCGACCGGGGACGGATTTAGATACTCTGTTTCCGCATGAAGGTGATGTAGTCCTCCTCGCACATGGGGTACGCGTAGAAGAAGCCCTGGATGTGATCCACCCCCTGGCTCACCACCCGATCTGCCTGGTGGGCGGTCTCCACGCCCTCCACCACGGTTTCCAGTCCCACGTCGGAGAAGATGGACAGCAGCCCGGCCAGCAGCCGGCAGCTTCGCTCGTCCTCCCGAATCAGCAGCGCCCGATCCAGCTTGATCACCCGGAAGGGCAGCTCGGTGACTCTGGTGATGTTGGCGTAGCCGGTGCCGAAATCGTCCAGCGCGAAGCTGTACCCCAGCCGGATCATGCTCCGCATGAAATCGCCCACCAGCTCGGTGTGGGCCACGGCGGCGGTCTCGGTAATCTCAAAGCACAGCAGGTCCGGGGACATATCGCAGCTTCGCACCAGCGGATGGATGCGCTCGCCGGGGTTTTTCATGAACTCGGCGGCGGACAGGTTAATCTCCAGACAGGTGAGCAGGCCCCGCAAATCCCGCTCGTTACGCAGGTAGAAGCGGCAGGCGGAGCGCACCACCAGCTCGTCAAGCCGGGTGATAAGGCCGGTTTTTTCCGCCACGGGGATGAACTCGGCAGGGGAGATGGAGCCAAGCTCCGGGTCGGTGAGCCGCAGCAGCACCTCCGCGCTGGGGTAGCGGCCGGTCTTTACGTCCAGCAGCGGCTGAAAGACCAGCGAAAAGCCCCTCTCCGTGTCCAGCGCCGCGCGGATGGCGTTTTCCACCTTCATGCGCCGGTCGGCCAGCAGCATCAGCTGGGAGCTGATGCGCTTTTTGCGGCCCCAGTCGCCGGGGGCCACGTCGCTGTAAGCCAGGTCAATCAGGTTCACCACGTCCTCGGCGGACTTGAAGAAGTCCCACTCGCCGAAGTAGCGGATGGTGACGGACAGGGTCACGCTGTCGTTCTTCACCGCCCAGGGCAGATCGAACCGGTCCTCCAGCTGCTCGATGGCCCGCCGGTAGGCGCTGTCGTTGTCGGCCACCAGCAGAAAGCGGGCGCCGATCATGCGGAAGGCCCACACGTTGGGGCCGATGCTGTTCACAAACGCGCCGATCTGGGCGAACACATCGTTGCCGGCGGACACGCCGAAGATGCTGTTCACGCGTCGGATGCCGCCGATGTCCGCGGCTACCAGCCAGATCTGGCGCCGGTTCCGGATGCGGGTGGAGAGGAAGGCCATCATCGCGCCGTAGTTGAAGGTGCCGGAGATCAGATCCAGCATATCCTGGGGGTTCTGCATGGTGAAAAAGATCATGGTGACGGCCAGCGCCAGCGCCACGCCCGTGAGCAGGTACTCCCGGTGGAAGTACTGCACAATCACCGCGGTCACCACGATGATGACAAAGGCCAGAAAGGCGAAAAACTGCTTACGCTCCAGCCGCCGGTGCCAGATGAAGGCCATGGCCAGCCCGGCCACTACATAGATGGCCGTGCCGTAATACAGGGTGTAGAACAGCTTTCCGTACACATAGGTGCGTACCCCGTCCACCAGCGGGATGCTGTAAATCCAGCCGGTGAAGGGGTTCACCAGGAGCAGCCCCACAAAGAAGGCGGCGGGCACCACCAGTAGGAGCAGGGGGCGGTAGCGGGGGCCGTTCAGGTCCGCCAGCACCGCCACATAGATGCACATCACGCCGGGAAAGGCGATCTGCAGCGCGTAGAACAGGGCGTTGGCCAGATAGTTCAGCCACACCGGCACCACCGCCGCATACATGATGGTATAGGCGCTCACCACGTCCAGCAAAATGTCGGCGATGGCGCAGAGCAGCGCCCAGCCGAACAGCCTGTTCTGTTTGTTGGGGAACCGGCGCATACTGAAATAGCGCGCGGTGAGAAGCAGCAGGAACAGCAGCGAGCACAGCTCAAAGTCCACGTTATAGCGCATCGTTTTCCCCCATTCCGCGTTGTCGGAAGGCTCTCAGCGGTCAATTTGGTTCAGCGCGCCGCGCAGCGTGCCGCGTCTGGCCAGCAGCCAGAGCACAAGGAACTCCACAGGGAGCATCACGGCGAATTTCAAAAGACGCAGCCCCAAAAACGGCCACTCCAGCGGTACGCCGTAAAACCAGTGGATGAGCAGGGTGTTGGCGGTCAGCTCAACCAGCAGGCAGTTCAGCCCTGCCGCCATCAGGCAGCGGAGGGCCGAGGGGCGCTCGCCCCGGAGACACAGGCCGAAAATCAGTCCTGTGCAGAGGGCGGTCAAGCTGAAGCAGGGGTTGTAGGCCCCTGTGGGAAAGAGCAGCGCCCCCAGCGTATCGGCAAGCGCGCTCTCCGCCGCGGCCCACCAGGGGCCGTAGAGCAGGGCGGCCACCCCCGTGGCGGCAAAGCCCAGTCCGATCTTCACCAGAGAGGTGTTCAGCGCCAGTACCCGGGAGAACAGCACGTCCATGGCGATCAGCAGGGAGAGCAGAATCAATTGTCGGGTGGATATCATTTTCTTCATAGCGGTATCTTACCAAATTTTCAACGATTTTGAAAGAGGAAATGAGAAAATTACTCATTTAGGCACAGGGATTCCCACAAAATAGAAATAGTAAAGGTCGCCCGGTGGAGGCGACCTTTACTATGAGAGGAAACTGATCTATGTGGAAGGGTAGGAACCAGATTTAAGTGTTTACTTTATAACATAGATATTGATATTAGAAAAGCGAAGAATTATAATATCAGATATGAAAAATATAAATATCAGGAGGACAAGGGATCATGGACATCACCAAGCTGCGCGCGCTGATGACCGCGGCGGATTGCGGCAGTCTCAGCGCGGCGGCGGAGAAGCTGGGCTACACCCAGTCGGCGCTGACCCATATGATGCGCTCGCTGGAGGATGAGGCGGGGGTGCCCCTGCTGCGTCGGGGCAACCGGGGCGTGAGCCTCACCTCCGAGGGGGAGCGGCTCTCGCCGCTGATTCGCGCCCTGCTCCGCTGCGACGAGCGGCTGGGGCAGGAGCTGGCGCTCACCCGGGGGGTGGAGCGGGGGCGGCTCTCCATCGGCACCTATTCCAGCATTTCCGTCCACTGGCTGCCCCAGGTGCTGGAGCTGTTCCAGCACCGCTACCCGGGCATTGAGGTGGAGCTGCTGGAGGGCAGCGGCGAGGAGCTGACCTCCTGGCTCAGTCAGGGGCGGGTGGAGATCACCTTCGGCAGTCTGGCGGCGGATTCCCCCTTCCACACCATTAAAATACTGGATGACCCCATGCTGGCGGTGCTGCCGCCCTCTCACCCCCGGGCGGGGGACGCGGTGTTCCCGGTGGAGTGCTTCCGGGGGGAACAGTTTCTGGCCTACACCACCTCCGCCGGGCCGGACGACGATCTGCGCCGGGCGATGGAGCTGGCGGGGGTGCCGCCCACGGTGAAGTTTATCTCCAACTTTGACCAGACCATTGTGGCCATGGTGGAGCACAATCTGGGCGTGACCATCCTGCCCGCGCTGATTATGGAGGGGCTTCAGGCCCGGGTGGCGGTCATGCCCCTGTCGCCGCCCATCTCCCGCACGCTGGGCATCTCCCTGCGCCCCCGGGAGGAGCCGTCCCCGGCGCTGCGCCGCTTTGTGGACTGCGCCCTGACCCTGCTGCGACCGGGCTTTGACATGGACGGGAGCCGGTGATATCATGAGAATGGAAGGAAGCTGAAGCCTATGAATTTGGAAAACGGACGTCCCGGGGATGCCGCGGGGCGGGAGAGCCGGGAAATGCGCTGCTACGACCTGCTGGACGGGCTGGGGGTGGCCTATACCCGGGCCGACCATGAGTCGGCCATGACCATGGCGGACTGCCGGGAGCTGCTGGACTGCTCCATCTGCAAGAATCTTTTTCTCTGCAACCGGCAGAAAACCGCCTTTTACCTGCTGATGACCCCCGGGGACAAGCCCTTCCACACGAAGGACCTGAGCGCCGCGCTGGGCGTGAGCCGGCTGAGCTTCGCGCCGGAGGAAGCCATGGAGGAGCTGCTGGATTTGATGCCCGGCAGCGTCAGCGTGCTGGGGCTGATGAACGACCGGGAGAAGCGGGTGTCGCTGGTGATCGACGCGGAGGTGCTCGCGGCGGAGTATGTGGGCTGCCACCCCTGCAAGAATACCAGCAGCCTGAAGCTGCGCACCCGGGATTTGACGGAGAAGATTCTGCCGGCCATGGGGCACGGCTATACCATTGTGGAGCTTGCGCGCTATGACTAAAACGAACGTAATGCGCATCCTCACCGCCGCGGGCATCCCCTACCGCACGGCGGAGTACGAGTACGACGAGAGCGACCTCTCCGGCGTCCACGCGGCGCAGCAGATTGCCATGCCCATGGAGCAGGTGTTCAAGACGCTGGTGGCCCGGGGGGACAAAACCGGCTATCTGGTTTTCTGCATCCCCGTGGCGGAGGAGCTGGAGCTGCGCGCCGCGGCCCTTGCCACCGGCAACAAGAAGGTGGAGCTGATCCATGTGAAGGAGCTGCTGCCCCTCACCGGCTATCTGCGGGGCGGCTGCTCGCCCATTGGCATGAAGAAGAAATTTCCCACCTATGTGGACGAAACGGCCCAGCTCTTTGACGAGATCGCGGTGAGCGCCGGGCTGCGGGGAGCGCAGATCATTCTGGCGCCGGACGCGCTGCTGTCGCAGACGGAGGGCGCCTACGCCGCGCTGACGGCGTGAAGGGAGGAGCCATGACCACCTGCCATATCGTAGCCGCCGGGGACTTTTTCCCGGAGCGCTTTGCCCCCCGGGCCGGGGACGGGGTGTACGCGGCGGACGCGGGGCTGCGCCATCTGGACGCGCTGGGCGCCGCGCCGGACATGATTTTCGGGGACTTCGACTCCCTTGGCGCGCCGCCGGAGCGGGAGAACGTGCGCGTCTGCCCGGTGCGGAAGAACGACACCGACACCATGGTGGCGCTGAAATACGCGCTGGAGCGGGGCTATAACCGCATCCTGCTCCACGGGGGCACCGGGGGCGAGCGCTTTGACCACACCCTTGCCAACCTGCAGGCGCTGGTTTACGCCGCCCGGCGGGGGGCGCAGGCCTTCCTGCTGGGGGAGAACTTCACCGCCACGGCTCTGTGCGGCGGCGCGCTGCGCTTTGCGGGCTACGCCGGAAATCTCACCGTGCTGTGCGTGGGCGAAACGGCCGTGGGCGTGGGGGAGACGGGCGTCTCCTATCCCCTGCGGAATGCGGTGCTCACCCCGGACTTCCCTCTGGGGGTCAGCAATTCCTTTGAGGGGGAGCGCGCGGAAATCTCGCTGGAGCGGGGCGACCTGCTTCTGTGCTGGCAGGGCAACCTCACCCGCCCCCTGCCGGAAATGACCCGGCCGGACAAGTCCGGCCATGAAAGGACGGAATAAAAATGAAGCCTACCTTTGCCAATGTGTTCAACGTGTCCTCCAACGAGGGCAGCGAGTGCGTCCTCAATTTCTTCCATATGTACCTGAAGCACAACTACACCCCCCAGAAGAACGGCCTCATCGACTGCCCGGAAAAGACCGTGGACGAGGTGGGCAGCATCATGATGACCCGGGAGGGCGCTCAGGCGCTGCTGGGGCTGCTGGAAAAGACGCTGAACAGACCGGAATAAGAGATACGCAACATTCCGTTGTAAAATACTGTACAGGGTGGTATAATTACAATTATATCCACCCGCTGCGGCGGGAACACTTTCGCCACTGACTGATATGGAGGTCATTTATGAATTTCGGCGGCTTCAGCATCAACCCCGACGGGGAGTATCACAGCGCGTCCAATTTTAACAACCAGCGGCCCCGTAAGCCTGCCCGCCCGCCCAAATCCCCGGGCAAGCGCATCCTCACCAGTATTCTCATCACCCTGGCCTTCGGCCTTGTGTACTATTGGTTTGAGCTGCCTGCGCTGAACATCCACGCAGGCGAGCTGTATGTTTTCATCATCCTGCTGTGCGCCGTGTTCGCCGTGTGCGAGCTGGTGGGCAGCCGCTTCCACGGGGAGACCATCCGGGACTACATTGCCCAGGCCCGGAAAAAGACAGCCCTGCCCTTCTACATCGTCTGCGCCTGCCTGCTTGTGGCGGTGATCGGCAGCGTGATCGGCTGGCGGGTGTTCCGCGCCCGGAGCTACGCCTCCCTCATCGACGTGGAGAGCGGCGACTTCGCCAGCGAGGTGGCGGAAATCAGCTTTGACAACATCCCCATGCTGGATAAGGACAGCGCCAACGTGCTGGCCAACCGCAAGCTGGGCGAGCTGAGCGATCTGGTGAGCCAGTTCGAGGTGTACGGCGACAGCTATCAGATCAACTATCTGGGCCGCCCCGTGCGGGTGACCTACCTGAACTACGGCGACTTTTTCAAGTGGTGGGGCAACCAGAAGCAGGGCATCCCCGCCTATCTGATTGTGGATATGGTGACGCAGGAGGTGTCCGTGAAGCGGCTGGACACCGGCATCCGCTACGCCCCCAGTGAGTATTTTATGCGGGATCTGATGCGCGCCCTGCGCTTCCAGTACCCCACCAAGATGTTCTATGACGTGAACTTTGAGATTGACGAGAACGGCGACCCCTGGTGGGTGGCCACCGTCATCACCAAGCGGGTGGGTCTGTTCGGCGGCGCGGACGCCGTGGGAGCCGTGCTCATGGACGCCCAGACCGGCGAGAGTGTCTACTACGACGCGAAGGACGTGCCCGCCTGGGTGGACCGGGTGTTCAGCGCCGACCTGATCTTGCAGCAGTACAACTACTACGGCCTGTACCACAACGGCTTCTGGAACAGCCTGTTCGGCCAGAGCGGCTGCACCACCACCACCGACGGCTACAACTATATCGCCCAGGGCGACGACGTGTGGGTCTACACCGGCGTCACCTCCGTCACCGGCGATCAGGGCAACATCGGCTTCATTCTGGTGAATCAGCGCACCAAGGAGGCCAATTACTACCCCTGCGCGGGCGCGGAGGAAAACAGCGCCATGAGCTCCGCCGCCGGCGCGCTGCAGCAGTATAAGTACACCGCCACCTTCCCGCTGCTGCTGAACATCGGCGGGCAGCCCACCTACTTCATGGCCATGAAGGACGCCAGCTCTCTGGTGAAGATGTACGCCATGGTCAACGTGCAGCAGTACCAGATCGTGGCCACAGGCACCTCCGTCACCGCCTGTGCCGCCAGCTACGAGCAGCTGCTGAAGGAGAACAACATCATTGACGGCTCCGTCTCCACGGTGCCCGACGCCATGAAAACCGTGAAGGGCGTGGTGGACGACATCCGCTCTGCCGTGATCGGCGGCAATACCCTCTACTATATCCGGCTGGAGGGCGGAGAGCTGTACTACTCCATCAGCGCCGCGCAGAACGACGCCGTGGTCATCCTCAGCGTGGGCGACCGGGTGGAGATTCAGTACGAGGAAGCGGCGGATGCGGCGATTCAGGGAGCCTATTCCATCGTCAAAAAGTGATATCTGCGGCCCCGGATTCTCTCCGGGGCCGCTTTCCCAAGCAGAAATAAAGAAGGAGGGAAGGCCATGTCGGTCAGCATCATTCCGTTCGACCCCAAGATCAAGAAGCTAATCGTTGAAGTCATGCTCAATGCGCGCACCCAGCAGTATACCCCGGAGAGACTGTGTGAGCTTCAGAAGGTGGTGGAGGCACAGTATTACTACTGGTGGTGTATGGACATGAAGAAGGAGGAGTTCTGCACGGAGCTGTTTGCGGATGACTTCACCTACTACTGCTTCGGCCCCCAGACCATCACCGGCGACGGACAGGCCCTTCGCTCCAAATTCGTCAACGAAAATCTGGCCACCTCCCACATGGGCCACCAGCCGCTGGTGTGGTTCCGCTCCGATACCGAGGCCAGAGCCATCTTCGAGTATGAGGATTTCCACGTCTATACGGACGACATGACCCCCGTCAGCAGCAACGTGGTCTATGTGGACGATTTCCGCAAGGAGAGCGACGGCGCGTGGCGCATCACCGCCATGCGGCTGGCCTTCAAAAAGATCAACGGCGTGTACCGCTCCACCGATATTCCTCAGGGCTGGGAGCCCAAATCCTGGAAGCCTGTCCTGAAAAAGGGCGAATAAGCCCGCAAAAATGCTGCCCCCGTCCCTCGGCGCAAGCCCTTGGGACGGGGGAATTTTTTTGCCCTGAACGCAGGGGAAATGCAGCCTCCTTATTCCTTTCGTGGGTGGCCCTTCCAGTATTTACGCCTTTCTTCCCCATGGAGCCCATGTTAAACTTTTCAGCGGGGAGAAAACCAGAAAGCAAAGGAGAAACTATGCGAAAACGAATTTTTACGGGTCTTGTGACGCTGTGTCTTATCCTGACGCTCGTCCCCGCCTTCACCGGGAGCGCCCGGGCGGACTATACCGCCAACGGCGTGTCCCTGCCCGTCAGCGGCTACGGGGAAGGCGCGGTGTCCAACAACTGCCGCACCTTCGCCGGAGACGTGTATCAGGCGGTCTGGGGGGCGTGGCTCACCAGCTACCGGGGCACCGACGATGATATGCTGCGTAATATCCCCGCAGGGTCCCAGCGCGCCATCACGGCGGAAAACCTGAAGAAGTACATCTCGGTGGCCCCGGCGGGGGCTGCCATCCGCATCACCGACAACATAGACGGAAACGACAGCCAGGGCACGCGGATGCACTCCCAGATTCTGGCCGGTAAGGATGAGGACGGCCTGATGATCTACGAGGGCAACATCGGCGGTCGGGTGCGGATGAAGTATTTCACCTGGGACAGCTATGTGCAGAGCTGGGGCAAATATGTCTACTTCAAATACATCAAATTTCCCGACGCCCCCGCGTACAGCGCCGGCAGCGGCAGCGGCGGCAACGGCTGGCAGAGTGCCTACTTCTGGGACGTGCCCTCCTCCGCCTGGTATTCCGGGGACGTGGCGTGGACCAGCGCGGCGGGTCTGGTGTCCGGCAAGGGCGGCGGGACCTATGACCCCTACGGCAAGCTCACCTGGGCCGAGACCGTGAAGCTTGCCGCCAGCCTGCACCGTTGGTACTGGGAGGGGGACGAGAGCATGGTCAACGGCTGGCCGGAGTGGTGGAGCACCTATGTGGACTATGCCGTGAAGAACGGCATCATCGACGGCGTCCCCGCCCAGCCGGACGCGCCCATCTCCCGCGCCGACTATGTGGCCCTGCTGTACCGGGCCCTGCCCTCCGGGGAGTACCGGCAGGTGAACAACGTGTCCCCCGGGTCCATCCCGGACGTAAATGAGACCACCTCTGCCGGCGCGTGCATCTACGCCTTCTACCGGGCGGGCATCCTCTCCGGCGTGGATGAAAGCGGCGAATTTCAGCCGAGCCGCCCCGTGTGGCGCTGCGAGGTTGCCGCCGTGGTGCACCGTATGGCGGACGATGAGGCCCGGCAGGAGCTTCCCTAAAGAGCCGGACACAAGATATGACCCGTTTCCTCCGTGGGGATACCATGGGTGCGGCCATGGAGGGAAAGTGGCAAAAAGTATTGAAATACCAACAAAATAGCGCAAAAAAAGGTTGACCTGTCCGGTCGCGTATGGTATACTTCATGTTACCTGTCGCCGGACAGGTCATTTTTGCGTGCCTTCATCCGGAAAAATGATTCGACCCGGCCCGCAGGGAGGCAACGAAAGCCGCGAATAAGCGGCTAATACTACAAGGAGGTGCCGAATAGATGGCTGCTGATGCAAGAGTCAAGGTAATTCTCAGGTGCAACGAGTGCAAGGAGCGCAACTACTTCACCAAGAAGAACAAGAAGAATACCCCGGAAAAACTTGAAATGTCGAAGTATTGCCCCCGCTGCAGAAAGCACACCAAGCACACCGAGACGAAGTAATGCTTCGGAAAGGAAGAGTTAGAAATGGCTGAACAGAAGAACAAGGCCCCCGCTAAGGCTCCCGCCAAGACTTCCACCGAGGCTGTGAAGAAAACAGAGGGGAAGCTCTCCTTCGGTAAGCGCGTGGCCAAATGGTTCCGCGAGATGAAGAGTGAGCTGAAGAAGGTCATTTGGCCTGCCCCGAAGGATATTCTCAACAACACTCTGGTCTCCCTGTTCATGATGGCGGCGAGCGCCATTGTGCTCTGGGGCTTTGACCAGCTTGCCACGATGGGCGTCAAGGCTCTGATCACTCTGGTAGGTTAAGATGGCTGAGGAAGCTAAATGGTATGTGGTTCACACATACTCTGGCTATGAGAATGCCGTTGCCGCCGCGGTAATGAAGGCCGCGGAGAACCGCAAGATGCAGGACCTGATCCAGGAAGTGAACATCCCGCTGGAAACCGTCACCGAGCGGACGGACGCCGGCGAAAAGACTTACGAGCGCAAGGTTTTCCCCGGCTATGTGCTGGTGAAAATGATCCTCACCGACGAGAGCTGGCACCTGATTCACAACGTGCGCGGCGCCACCGGCTTTGTCGGCAGCGCGGGCAAGGCCATTCCCCTCACCGAACAGGAGATTTACGACCTGGGCGTTGAGCGGCATGAGGTGGTGCTGGGCTTCGCCGTGGGCGACACCGTGAAGGTGACCGATGGACCGCTGGACGGCTTCCTTGGCACCGTGGAGGAGCTTGAGCCCGATAAGGACCGCGTGCGCGTGGTCGTTTCCATGTTCGGACGGGAGACTCCCGTCGATCTCGAGCTCGACCAGGTCGAGCCCGTCAAAGATGAATAATTAGAAAGAGGTGCTTATAGATGGCACAGAAAGTTGTTGGATACGTCAGATTCCAAGTGCCGGCTGGCAAGGCGACCCCGGCTCCCCCGGTTGGCCCCGCACTGGGCCAGTACGGCATTAACATC
>CAZCDJ010000059.1:0-11631 GCA_964497655.1 uncultured Oscillospiraceae bacterium
CGTTCGCGCCCAACGGGCGCGAGATATGGTATCGCGCCGAGGCAAAGCCCCGGCGGATTAACGTAAAGGGGGGATGACATCCCCCCTTTAGAGTCCCCCCGCTCCGCACGGCGGAGCGTTCGCGCCCAACGGGCGCGAGATATGGTATCGCGCCGAGGCAAAGCCCCGGCGGATTAACGTAAAGGGGGGATGACATCCCCCCTTTAGAGTCCCCCCGCTCCGCACGGCGGAGCGTTCGCGCCCAACGGGCGCGAGATATGGTATCGCGCCGAGGCAAAGCCCCGGCGCGATGCTTTTATAGTCCGAACAATCGGCGGGCGTTTTCGGTGGTGGCGGCGGCTGTGGTTTCCATGTCGACTCCCTTCAGGGCGGCAATTGTTTCGGCGATATAGCGCAGGTTGCCGGAATGATTGCGTTTGCCCCGCAGGGGCTCGGGGGAGAGATAGGGGCTGTCCGTCTCGATGAGAATACGATCCATGGGGCAGACGGAGAGCACCTCCGCTGCCTTTTTGTTATTTTTGAAGGTGATGGGGCCGTCGAAGCCCAGATACCAGCCCCGGCGCAGCAGGATCTCCGCCATCTCCGCGCTGCCGCTGAAGCAGTGGAACGTGCCGCGCACCTGGGGGAACTCCGCCGTGATGTCCAGACAGTCGGCGTGGGCCTCCCTGTCATGGACGATGACCGGCTTTCCCAGCTCCCGGGCGATGGCAAGCTGGGCGCGGAACATCTCCCTTTGAAGCTCCTTATGCTCCTTGTCCCAGTAGTAGTCCAGCCCGATCTCGCCGATGGCGACCACCTTGGGGTCGGCCGCCAGAGAGCGCACCAGCGCGGCGCTGCGTCCGTCCCAGCTTGCCCATTCCTCCGGCTGCCAGCCCACTGCGGCGTAGACAAACGGCCAGCGGCGGGAAAGCTCCACCGCCGCCCGGGAGGAGGGCTCGTCACAGCCCGGGTCGATTACCCCTTCCACGCCCTGCTCCAAAAGGGAGGCGAGCACCGCGTCGCGGTCCCCGTCAAAGGCGGAGCTGTCGTAATGCGCGTGTGAATCAAAATACATGGGTTCCTCGTTCTCCTTGCCTTCGCTCGCTCTGCGGCGGGGCAAGTGTTATTTTATTCCTCATTAAACCACACTGCGCGGTTGCGCGCAAGCCAAACAGGTGTTACAATATTTCCATGAAAAAGGCGAAATGGCTGACGGATAAGTATATATGCCTCATACTGCTCGTCTTTCCCCTTTGGACGGGCTTTGAGGGCTATACCTCCATCACCCGCAGCAAATACCTGTTTTTCCTGATTGCCACCCTGCTTTGGCTGGGCGGATTGCTGGCCTGCCTGCTGCTGGCCGGGGCGCGCATCCCCCGCCTCCGTGCCGGGGACTGGTGCGCGCTTGCCTTTGTGGTCGCCGCCGCCCTCAGCACTGCCCTCTCCCCCTGGAAGGAGGGGATTTTCGTGGGCGCTTCCCGGTACGACGGGCTGCTGACCCTGACGCTGTACGGCTGCATATTTTGGGGCGTCAGCGCCTTTGGGGAGTTCCGACTGCGTTATGTTAACCTTTCCGCCGTGGCCTGCACGCTCTGCTGCGCCGTGGCGGTGGGGCAGCTGGCAGGCTGCGGGTGGCTGTTTCCTCAGGGGCTGAACTATTACGACAGCGGCGTCCTGTACACAGGCGCCTTTCTGGGCACCATCGGCAATACCGATGTGCTGACCGCCTACCTGTCCCTGTGCGTGCCCGCCTTCCTGTTCACCGCCGCCCACGGCCATTCCCGGCGGGAGCTGTGGCTGTTGCTGCCGGCGGGACTGGGCCTTACTATCATCTGGCGCAGCGGCGTCGCCGCCGGCGCGGTGGCCATGGCGGCCTGTGTCCTGATCTGCGTCCCATATTATGTTAACCAGCACTTCCAACGCCGCAAGCTGACCCGCATTTTTGCCGCGCTGTCCCTGGCGCTGGTAGCCGTGGGGCTGATGACGCTCTATTTCTGGCCCGGGAACAGCGGAACACTCTGGGAGCTGAGCCGGGTGCTGCACGGGGAGATACAGGACAGCTTCGGTTCCTCCCGGGTGGCCATCTGGCGGGAATCCCTGCGTCTGGCGGCGGAGCACCCCCTCACCGGCGGCGGGCCGGACACTTTTTCCGCCCGGTCGGCGCTGAACTTTTCCCGCTATGTGCCCGAGAGCGGGCTAACCCTTGCCGTGCACGTGGACAACGCCCACAACGAGTTTTTGAATTACCTGGTCAATCTGGGTCTGGCCGGACTGCTGCCCTATCTGGCGCTGCTCACCGTCTGCTGCCGCCACTGGCTGCGAGGGGCCTGCCCTGCCATCGGCTGCGCGCTGGTGGGCTATCTGGCCCAGAGCTTTTTCGGGCTGGGGCTGTGCCTCGTGGTACCCATCGCATGGATATTTTTGGGCCTGATAAGCGCCCGGACGAAAGGAACGATATTCAATGGAACTGTTTGCAAAAAAGACCCTTGAGGAATTTTCCGATGTGCTCGCCTCTGACTCCCCTACCCCCGGCGGCGGCGGAGCGGCCGCCTACGTCTGCTCTCTGGGCGCGGCGCTGGGCTGCATGGTCTGCGCCCTCAGCACCGGAAAAAAGAGCTGCGCGGGAGCCCAGGAGGCGCTGGCCTCCACACAAAAGACGCTGGACGCCATCCGCAGACATTGCGTGAAGATGGTGGACGAGGACGCCCGCGCCTTTGCCCCCCTGCAAAGGTACTGGGAGGCCCCCAAGGACGATCCCCAGCGGGGCACCAATCTGGATGCCGCCGCCCGCATTGCCTGCCAGATTCCCACCGACGTGATGTACGCCGCCGGCGACGTGCTGACGGAGCTTGCGAAGCTGTCCGAAATCTGCACCAAGAGCGCTGTTTCCGACGTGGGCGTGGCTGTGGAGCTGTGCCGCTCCTCCCTGCTGGCCTGCCAGCACACCATTGAGACCAACGTGTCCATCATCCCCGACGAGGTGTTCGCCATGACCCTGCGCCGGGAAAATGAGCTGGTGCGCCAGCAGTTCCTGCCCGTGGCCCAGGCCGCGCTGGACACCGTGAAGGCTCGCATCGGCTAAACTGACCTGCCCCAAAGGAGGCGACGGGATGGATATTTTCGGCGCGGGGATGCTGTTTGCCCTGCTAATCCTGATTTATATGGGCATCGCGGAGGTATTCACGGTGCTGTTTCGCTTCACCGGGCTGCCCGCCGAGAAGGCCCGCTTTCAGGTGGTGTCCCTGCTCACCGGCAGCGGCTTCACCACCCGGGAGAGCGAGCTGGTGGTCTCCACCCGCAAGCGGCGGAAGCTGGCCCGGATCACCATGCTGTTCGGCTATGTGTTCAATATCACCATTGTCTCCGCCTTTGTCAACGTGTTTTTGTCTCTGAAGCAGGCGGAGCTGACCAGTATTTTCTGGGGGCTGCCCGCGCCCATCGCGTTTTTTGCCCTCATTATGCTGCTGCGGAAGAACAAGAAGATCCACGCCTGGGAGAATCGACGGATTGAGCATCTGGCGGGACGGCTCAGCGGACAGGACGCGGGAAACTGCCTTCTGCTGCTGGACTATATCGGCGCCAACGCCATGGTCACAGTGACCATCCGCGTGCTGCCGGAGGAGCTGCGGGACGTCCCGCTGGCCCAGACCGGGCTGAAATCAGAGCACGGCATCCTTGTGATGCTGCTGGCGCGGGGCGGCGGCGAGCCGGAGAGCGTGAGCGCCGACACGGTGTTCCTCCCCGGCGACCGTATCACCGTGCTTGGCCCGCTGGACACCGTGCGCGCGGTGTTCCACGCGGAGGAACAGGTGAGCGACGAGAGCGAATAGGCGGCGCAGCAGCCGCAAAACCCGCGCTTTCCCTTGATAAAAACAGGTAAAGTGGCGCATTGGCGCGTCCCACAGCCGCCTCCCGGCGGCAGGGTGGGGCGCGCTGTTGATTTTTTCAGCGCGGTCTGATATAATAAACCGTTCTCATCGGAACGGAGGTATTTATGCATAAAAAAATCATCAGCATCCTGCTGGCTCTCTGCCTGCTGGGAGGGGTTCCCGCCCTTGCCGCCGGCAGCGTCACCGCTGCTGCCGCGGACAGCGGCAAGCGAATGACCATCAGCGAAGCGGGAATACAGCTCATCAAGCACTACGAGGGCTTTCGCGCCACGGTGTACCCTGACGGCACCGGCTACGCCATCGGCTACGGCACCCATGTGAACCCGGCCGATTACCCCAACGGCATCACGGAGGCGGAAGCGGATGGCCTGATGCGCGCCATCCTGAAGGAAATGGAAAATGTCCTGTACGAGAAGCTGCTGGACAAGTACAACGTGACCCTCACCCAGAACCAGTACGACGCACTGATGGATCTTACATACAACCTGAGCGTCAGCTGGATCACCCCGGAATATCGGCTGTTCAACATGATTGCCGGCGGTCTCTCCCGCTATAAGGACGAGGAGATCATCGACACCTTCGCCCGCTACGCCAAGACCGGCGGCGCGGTGCTGGACGCGCTGGTCTGGCGCAGACTGGCGGATGCCAAGGTATTCCTTTACAGCGACTACAAATTCGGCGGCACCCAGAATTACGAGTACGAGCTGGACAGCGACGGCAACCCGGACTTTGAAACCAAGGGCGGTCTCACCATCTCCAAATTTTCGGACGTGAACATATGGGAATGGTCCTACCGCTATATCTCCCCCCTCACCTTCCTGGGCCTGCTCTCGGGCTATGAGGACGGCACCTTCCGTCCCGGCAACCCCGTCACCGCAGGTGAGGCGCTGAAAATGATTCTGGTCTCTCTGGGCTACGGCACCCAGGCCCCCACCGGCGTCCACTATGCCAGCGGCTATCTGACGCTTGCCCAGGGGCTGGGACTTTTGGAGACCGAGGACGTGGTGGATCTGGACTCGCCCATCACCCGCGCCCTCTGCGCCAAGCTGGCCGCCAACGCGGCGGAGCTTTCCCCCAGCACCTCCACCCCCTTTGCCGACACCACGGACGGCCTTGTCAGCGCCCTTTCCGACGCGGGCATCCTCACCGGGGACTACGCCGGGGGAGCGCTGGTATTCCGGGGCGACAGCACCCTCACCCGGGGCGAGCTGTGCGCCATCGTCTGGCGTTTGAGAAATTATCGCTGATACGGGAGGCGTTTCTTCATGCTTACAGCGGAAGAATTCGGCAAAACAAAAGACGGAGAGAGCGTTACGCTCCTGCGCCTTACCAACGCGCACGGCGCGATGGTGGAGCTCATCAGCTATGGCTGCGCCCTGAAACGGGTGGCGGTGCCTGACCGAGACGGCGTGCTCACCGATGTGTGCGCCGGCTTCGACACCCTTGCCGGGTATGAGGCCAGCGACGCCAAGATGGGAGCCATCATCGGGCGCACCAGCGGTCGGATCAAAAACGCCCGCTTCACCCTGAACGGAAAGGAATACCTCCTCAGCGACAACGCGGAGGGGAATAACCTCCACGGCGGCCCCACCGGCTTCGACCGGCGGGTGTGGCAATGGCGCGCCCGGGGCGACGGTGTGATCTTCTCCCGCCGCTCTCCTGACGGAGAGGAAGGCTATCCCGGCACGCTTGACTGCGAAATCAGCTATGAATTCTCCGACAGCGGTGTGCTCACCATCGGCTATCTTGCCGTGTGCGATGCGGACACCTATTGCAGCCTTACCAATCACGCCTACTGGAATCTGGGCTGCCCCGTGGACGACACGCTGCTGCGCGTCCACGCAGACAGCTATGTGGAGGCGGGAGATGATCTGCTGCCCACCGGCAGGCTGCTGAGCGTTGCCGGCACGGCCTTCGACCACCGGGACTTCGCCCCCATCGGGGCTGCGGTGCTGGACCACAGCTTCCCCCTTCCCGGGGAGGGTCTGCGCCCCGCCTGCGAGCTGAGGAACGACGCAAATGGCATCTCCCTCGCCATCAGCACCACCCTGCCCTCCATCCATGTGTACACAGGCAACTTCCTGCCCGTCAAGCGCTCCAGCGTGGCGCTGGAGGCGCAGTACATCCCCAACGGCATGAACAGCGACGTGTTCCCCGCTCCCCTGCTCCCAGCGGGCCAGGTGTGGCATCACAGGACAGTCCTTAAATTTAACTGACCGGTTCGAGAACAAATACCGCCCGGCACCATCTGGTGCCGGGCGGTATTACAGACTGTCAAAAAACTTCGTAGAGTTTCGCCGCCGCAGCGGCGAAATAGGGTCAAATCCCGTTTTCCGCCGCGGCGTGTACGTGGCGGAAAACACCGCTCGCGGAGCGTGCGTCGACTTGTCCGCTGTAAGCGGACAACTTAAGGCGCGAAGCGCAGCGCGCCCCCCTTTGTCAAAGAAGTCCTTGGACTTCTTTGACAAGCTATAATACCGCCCGGCACCATCTGGTGCCGGGCGGTATTATATTACCTTAATCAGCCGTTCAGCCGTCTCTTACGGGCGTAGTTCATCATACCGTCGGTCATGTCGTTCAGACCCAGCAGCATCTTGCCCGCGCCGTAGGCCGCGCAGGAGATGGGGTCATCCACCACCACGGTGCGGATGCCGGTCTCGTGCTCCACCACGCGGTCAAAGCCGTAGAGCAGGCTGCCGCCGCCGGACATGACGATGCCGTTGCGGGAGATATCCGCCACCAGCTCCGGCGGCGTGCGCTCCAGCACCAGATGGACGCTCTCCAATATCACCTTGGCGGGCTCCGCCAGCACCGGGCACAGCTCCGCGGAGCTGAGCTGCACGCTCTTGGGCAGCCCGGTCACCAGATCCCGACCCTTGACCTCCTCCACGCCCACATCCGGCTTGGGCAGCAGGCAGCCGATGGAGAGCTTGACCTCCTCGGCGGTGCGGCTGCCGATGAGCACGTTGTGCTTGCGGCGGATGTAGCGGACAATGGCCTCGTCGAACTCGGCTCCGGCGGTCTTGATGGACTCGCACTCCGCCACGCCGCCCAGAGAGATCACGGCGGTCTCGGTGGTGCCGCTGCCGATGTCAATGACCATATGCCCGTCTGGCTTGGAGATGTCCACGCCCGCGCCGGTGGCCGTGGCCACGGCGGACTCGGTGAGATACACCTTGCGGGCGCCGGCCTCGATCACCGCGTCAATCACGGCCCGCTCCTCCACGCCGGTGATGGAGCTGGGCACGCACACCAGCACCCGGGGCTTAAACAGGCTGAAGCTGGTGACCCGGCCGATGAATTCCTTCAGCATGGCCGCCGTCATGTCGTAGTCGTTGATGACGCCGCCGCTGATGGGATGCACCGCCAGAATATTGGCGGGGGTGCGCCCCAGCATCCGCTGAGCCTCCTGCCCCACCTTCAGCAGCTTGCCGGTGTACTTGTCCACCGCCACCAGCGTGGGCTCCCGCAGCTGCACGCCCTTGCCGCGCACATACAGCAGCACCACATCCGTGCCCATGTCGATTGCAATGTCTCTTTCGAAAAAAAGCATATATCATACCTCAAATCTATCTTTGACAGGATAACGTCGGGTCAATCTCTTTTTCTTGCCAGAGCGGCACAAACCACGCTCTCCGCTCCCGCCATACCAAGGGTGCGGGCGCATTCGGAGAAGGTGGAGCCGGTGGTCACAATGTCGTCAATGAGCAGGATGCGCCTGCCGCGCACCAGCTCCTCATCCGCGGCCTCGTAAGCGCCGGAGATGTTCGCCCGGCGCTCCGGCGCGCCGCCGGTGCCGGACTGGGGCGGAGCGTCCGCCACCTTATGCAGCGTCTCCACCGCCACGTCGCCCAGCTCCAGCGCCGCGGCCATTGCCATCAGCATGGCCTGATCGTAGCCCCTCTGGCGCAGCCGAGGGCGGCTGAGGGGCACCCAGGAGATCATGTCATAGCTGCCGGAAAGCTCCTCCCCCACGCAGCGTGCGGTAAGCGCGCCGAAGATGGTGGCATAGGAGGTGACCCCGTCGAACTTGTAGCGCAGCAGCGCGTCTCTCACCTTGCCCTCATAGTACAGGGGGGAGACGCAGGCGTCCACAAAATCAAAGCGCTGCCGCCCGCCGTCCCGGGTATAGGGCAGCGTGGCCGCGCAGGCAGCGCACACCCCGCTCTCCTTCGCGCCCAGCACCTTGCGGCAGAACGCGCACTTGGGCGGAAACAGCACATCCATCAGTCCGGTCCATAGCTTCCCCACGATGATACACCTCCTGAGAGTTACTCACAAAGTCTCGCTCTGAGTCCGCTGTATCTCCTTGACTGTCTGTGATTGTCGATCATCCGGTCGGCCTGGGCGTTGTCCCCCACGGCCACCAGAAGATCCCGCGCCCGGGTCACCGCCGTGTAGAGGATGCCCCGGTACATGAGCTGCTGGGCTCCCCCCTGCAGGCACAGCACCACGGCGGGGTACTCGCTGCCCTGGGACTTGTGCACGGTCATAGCCCAGGCGTGCTCCAGCTCCGGCAGGGCCTCGAAGCTGTACTCCGCCACCGGGCCGCCGAAGTCCACCCAGAGCTTTTCCTCCCCCGGGTCAATCTTCACCAGATAGCCCACGTCGCCGTTATACACGCCGGCGCCGGCCTCTCCGTTGGGCTTTTTCCATATTGTATCATAGTTGTTGCGAATTTGCATCACCCTGTCGCCCTCGCGGAAGGTGACTTCGCCGAAAATTTTCTCGTTTTTCCCCTTCTCCGCCGGATTCAGCGCCGCCTGCAGCAGCTTGTTCAGGGCAAAGGTGCCGCAATCCCCCTTTCGGGTGGGGGTGAGCACCTGGATATCCGGGGCGGGAATGCCCATTTTCTTGGGCAGCCGCTCCGCGCACAGCTCCACCACCGTGTCGGTGGTGCGCTGGGGCGTCTGGCGGCGGAGAAAGAAAAAGTCCCCGCTGTTCTCCCCCAGCGGCGGGTGCGTCCCCTCGTTGATCTGATGGGCGTAGCGCACGATACGGCTGCCCTCGCTCTGGCGGAAGATCTCCGTCAGCCGCACCACCGGCAGCGCGCTGCTGCGGATGATGTCCGCGAACACGTTGCCCGGCCCCACGCTGGGCAGCTGATCCGCGTCCCCCACCAGCACCAGACGGCAGTCCGTGGGCAGGGCGCACAGCAGGGCGCGCATAAGCGTTATGTCAACCATACTACACTCGTCCAGCACCACCGCGCCGCAGTGCAGGGGGTCGGACTCGTCGTGCTGGAACACCACGTCCTGCTGGTCGGGGGTGAAGGCCGCGCCCAACAGCCGGTGGATGGTGGAGGCCTCCCGCCCGGTGAGCTCGCTCATGCGCTTGGCTGCGCGGCCGGTGGGGGCGGTGAGCAGCGTCTCGATGCCCAGCGCGTCGTACAGGGACAAGATGGCCCGCACGGTGGTGGTCTTGCCGGTGCCGGGGCCGCCGGTCATCACCAGCACGCTGCGCCGGGCGGCCAGTGCGATGGTGTCCCGCTGGAGGGGCGCGTAGGTCATGCCGGTGGACTGCTCAATCTGCCCGATCAGGGCGTCCAGATTTCCCGGCGCCTGGCAGGGGTTGTCGCTGAGCAGGCGCAGCCGGGCCGCGGTGTAGGCCTCCGCCTCCCGCAGCGCGGAGAGATACACCGCGTCGCAGCCGGCGATCTGCTCCCGCACCACGGTGCCCTCGTCGCAGAGGACGGTGAGCGCCTCGGTGACCGCCTCCTGGCTGACGCTGATGAGCTGGGCAGTGGCGGCGATGAGCTTATCCGCCGGGATGAAGCAGTGGCCGTTATTGGCGTTATGCTGCAGCTCGAACACGGCGGCGGCGCTGACGCGCGCGTCCGCGTCGTCCTCCATGCCCAGCTCCAGCGCCAGAATATCGGCCTCGGCAAAGCTGCCGCCGATGTGGGGCAGCGCCAGTATGTAGGGATTCTCCTGGAGCACCTCCAGCGATGCCTCCCCATAGAAGCGGTAGAGCTTCACCGCCAAAATGGGGCGCAGCTGGTGGGCGCAGAGAAATTCCATCAGTCGGCGCAGCCCGGCCTGTCGGCGGAAGGCGGCGCTCATCTGCTCCGCTTTCTTACTGCTGATATTCTTGATTTCGGAGAGCAGGTCCGGGTGGTTTTCGATCACATCCAGCGTCTTTTCCCCGAAGCGGTCCACGATGAGGGCGGCGGTGGCCGGGCCCACGCCCTTCAGCGCGCCCCCGGCCAGATACTCATAGATAGCCTCCCCTGTGCGGGGCAGCAGCCGCTCCGCCAGCTCCGCCTTGAACTGCGCCCCGTGGGTGGGGTGCTTTCCCCAGCTTCCCTCGGCCCGCAGTGTCTCCCCCGGCATGGCGGAGGGCAAAATCCCCGTGACGGTGACAAGGCCGCCGTCGCCGGTGGAGAGGCGCAGCACGGTATAGCCGTTCTCCTCATTGGAATACACCACGGAGGAGATCGTACCTGTTATTTGAATGTTTCCGCTTCTTTCGTTCATAGCTCTGCTTCCCCGCCGCGCAAAAAAGTTACGTCGCCGTGGCCTCTGGCCAGCAGCTCCGCCGCCGCGCGCGTTTCCTCATTCATGCCCCCGTCCACAAGGACAATCCGGCCGGGCAAGGTGCCGTTGGCGCGCAGCCACAGCAGCGCGTCCACGCCGCTCTCCAGCTGCGGCTCATCACCGGTCACGGTGAGCACCATGGTAAGGCGTGAGTTTCTGCCCACACGCACCGGCGTGAGCATCACGCCCCGCAGCCCCCACAGCACAAACATGACCGCCCCGGCAATCAGCGCCGATAAAAAGATCTCCCAGAACATCGCTCCACCCCTCCTCTTGCCAGAATATGAGGGAGGGCGGCTTCCTGTCACCCCAGCAGGGAGGTGAAGCCGAAGGTGAGCCCGGTGACCAGCACGCCGGCGATGACCACCCCCAGGAAAATAGAGGGGATGGCGCTGCGCAGACGCATATCCATCAGCGCGGCGATGAGCGCGCCGGTCCAGGCCCCGGTGCCGGGCAGGGGGATGGCCACCAGCACCATCAGTCCCCAGAACTGGTAGGCGTGCACCTTGTCCCACTTACCCTCGGCCTTTTGCTCCAGCCGGGCAATCCAACCCTGAATGCGCGGGCTTTTGGCGGCCAGCCAGGCAAATATCTTGCGGATAAACAGGATGATAAAGGGCACGGGCACCATGTTGCCCAGAATGCTCAGCACCATGGCGGTGAGATGGTCAAGCCCCAGAGACACCCCCAGAGGGATGGCCCCGCGCAGCTCCAGCACCGGCACCATGCTCACCAGAAAGGTGACCAGCATACTGCCCAGCTCGGTCTGTTCCAAAGCGGTGATAAAACTCAATTTGTCTCCTTTGCGCTTTTACAGCAGCTTCCTTAAAAACTCCCCGGTGGCGGACTCCGCGCAGGCGGCGCAGCCCTCCGGCGTACCCGTGAAAATCACACGGCCGCCCTCGTCTCCGCCCTCCGGGCCCAGGTCGATGATGTGGTCGGACACCTTGATTACGTCCAGATTGTGCTCGATGACCACCACGGTATTGCCGCTCTCCACCAGCCGATCCAGAATGTCGGTGAGCTTGTGCACATCGGCAACGTGTAAGCCGGTGGTAGGCTCGTCCAGCACATACACCGTGGCCCCGGTGGCGCGCTTAGAGAGCTCCGTGGCCAGCTTTACCCGCTGGGCCTCGCCCCCGGAGAGGGTGGTGGAGGACTGGCCCAGCTTCACATAGCCCAGTCCCACGTCATACAGGCTCTGGATCTTCTGCTCAATCTTGGGC
>CAZCDJ010000060.1:0-1915 GCA_964497655.1 uncultured Oscillospiraceae bacterium
TGTGTATCTTTCCCGCGGCCTGGGGCGCCCTGGTGCCCTTTTTGATGGTCCAGGCCCGGCACTCGTCCGCCCCGCAGGTGAGGAAGGAGATAAGGCCCAAAAGCTGGTAGGAGCACGTTATCAGCCTGTCCAGGCCGGACTGGGTGATGCCCAGCTCCTCCATGAACACGGCCCGGTCCTCCCCGTCCAGCTCCTGGAGCTCCTGCTCGGTCTTGGCGCATATGGGCAGCACCTGGGCCCCCCGGCTCTCCGCCAGGTCGGACAGCGCCCTGAAATATCTGTTGTCCCGGTAGGCCCCGAAGCCGGCCTCGTCCATGTTGGCCGCGTATATCACCGGCTTTGTGGTCAGCAGGTCGGCGGAGTTTATAAGCTCCCGCTGGTCCTCTCCGCACTCGAAGCCCCGGGCGCTCCCGCCGCCGTCCAGATGGGCGCGGAGGGCTTCAAACAGCTCCGCCTCCCGCAGCAGCTTCCTGTCGCCGCCCTTGGCGCCCTTGCGGGCCTTCTCCGCCCTGCGCTCAACCATCTCCAGGTCCGCCATGATAAGCTCCAGGTCCACTATCTCCACGTCCCTGACCGGGTCCGGCGCGCCCTCCACATGGATGACGTTCTCATCGTCGAAGCAGCGGACCACATGGATGACGGCGTCGGTGCGGCGGATGTTCTCAAGAAATTTGTTGCCCAGCCCCTCGCCCCTGGAGGCGCCCTTCACCAGCCCCGCGATGTCCACAAACTCTATGACGGCGGGGGTGTATTTCTTGGGGGAATACAGCTCCGCGAGAAAATCCAGGCGCTGGTCTGGCACGGCCACCACGCCCACGTTGGGCTCTATGGTGCAGAAGGGGTAATTGGCGCTCTCGGCCCCGGCGTTGGTGAGGGCGTTGAACAGGGTGGACTTGCCCACGTTGGGCAGCCCCACTATTCCAAGCTTCATTCCTCGGCCTTCTCTCCGGAGACGCTCTCCGTTTTTGTTTCCGGCTGTACCTCAGCCGGGGCGTCCTCCGGGGACGGCTCCGCCGGAGCGGGCTTTTTCTCCGGCAGCTCGCCGGTGTCGCAGTAGCGGGCGAAGTCCTCGCCCTCCATGCTCTCGTTTTTCAGCAGATATTCCGCCAGCCCCGAAACCATGTCCCGGTGGTCCGACAGGACGCTCTCGCATCTGGCCATGGCCTGGTCGAAGATGTGCTTGACCTCCTCGTCGATTATGGCGGCGGTCTCCTCGCTGTAGCTCTTGGTCTGACCGAAGTCCCGGCCGATGAAGATGCTGTGCTCGGAGGAGTCGAAGGAGATGGGGCCCAGCCGCTCGCTCATGCCGTAGACCGTCACCATGTTCCTGGCGATGCCCGTGGCCTGGGAGATGTCCGCCTGAGCGCCGGTGGATATATCGTCCAGGAAAAGCTTCTCGGCCGTTCGGCCTCCCAGGGCCATGACGATAGACTCGAACAGCTCGTTATAGCTGTTGAAATTCTCCATGTCCTCCTTTGGCCGGAAATAGGTGGCTCCGCCGGAGGCGCCCCTGGGCATGATGGTTATATAGTGCACCGGGTCCACATGGGTGAGGAACCGGCCCGCGATGGCGTGGCCGCTCTCATGGTAGGCGGTGAGCCGTCTGGCCCGCTCGCTCATGACCTTGCTGCGCTTCTCGGGGCCCATCTGCACCTTGCGTATGGCCTCCTCCACCTCCCCGGCGGTTATGAAGCGCCTGCCGTTTGACACGGCCATCAGCGCCGCCTCGTTGAGCAGGTTCTCCAGGTCCGCCCCGGAGAAGCCGGGGGTGCCGCGGGCCACGGAGTTCAGGTCCACGTCGTCCCCCAGGGGCTTGCCCCGGGCATGAACCTTCAAAATGGCCTCCCGGCCCCGCACGTCGGGCAATCCCACATATACCCGCCGGTCAAAGCGGCCGGGGCGCAGCAGGGCGGGG
>CAZCDJ010000060.1:1925-5857 GCA_964497655.1 uncultured Oscillospiraceae bacterium
TGGTGGCGGCCATGACGATGACGCCCTCGTTGTTGGAAAAGCCGTCCATCTCCACAAGAAGCTGGTTGAGGGTCTGCTCCCGCTCGTCGTGTCCGCCGCCCAGGCCGCTGCCTCTCTGACGGCCCACGGCGTCTATCTCGTCTATGAATATAATGGCCGGAGCCACCTTCTTGGCCTGCTCGAACAGGTCCCTCACACGGGACGCGCCCACGCCCACATACAGCTCCACAAAGTCGGAGCCGGAGATGGACAGGAACTGAACGCCCGCTTCGCCGGCCACCGCCTTGGCGATCAGGGTCTTGCCGGTGCCCGGAGGGCCCACCAGCAGCACGCCCTTGGGAATGCGCGCGCCCATTTCGGTGTAGGAGCGGGGGTTTTTGAGGAAGGAAACGATCTCCTCCAGCTCCTCTTTTTCCTCCTCGCAGCCCGCCACGTCGGCAAAGGTGACCTTCTTCTTTTCCTCGCTGCCCAGACGGGTGCGGGCCTTGCCGAACTTGCCCACGCCGGGCGCGCCGCCGCCGGATTTCATCATCATCATATACCACACGCCGATGAACAGCGCGAAGATGACGAGATAGGGGATGAAGCTGAGCCACCAGGGAGCGGTCCAGCCCTCCTTCAGATCATATTCGGTGATGATCCCGTCGGCATACTGCTGCTCAATGAGATCCCCCAGATCCTGCTTAAACCAACCCACATCATACAGCTTGTAGGTGGCTTTGTTCTGCCCCTCCGGTTCCCCCCTGAGGGTCATAACAAGATTGGAGCCCTCAAGATAAAAGGACTCCACCTTTTCCTGCTGGAAAAGATCAATAATGTCGGAATAAACGTAGGACTCCACCTTGTCGGGCGACGTCATGGTGAACACGGTCGCCAGCAGGATGATCAAAATAAGCGAATAGAAGCCTATATCGCGCGCCCTGTTCCTCTGCGGTTTCAAAAAACGATCACATCCTTATGCTGCGTTACTTTGTATATATTTCAGGCTTTAGGATACCGATAAAGGGGACGTTGCGGTAGGCCTCGTCATAGTCCAGACCGTAGCCCACGACGAACGCGTCCGGCACCTCGAAGCCGGCGTAGTCCGCCTTGATGTCCGCCCTGCGGCGGGCGGGCTTGTCCAGCAGCGTCACGATGCGAATGGATGCCGGTTCCCGTCCGGAGAGATATTTGGTGAGATAGCTGAGGGTCACGCCGCTGTCCAGAATGTCCTCCACAATGATGACGTGGCGGCCGGCGATGTCCTGGGAAAGATCCTTGTTGATCTTCACCGCGCCGGTGGTGGTGGTGCCGCTGCCGTAGGAGGACACCGCCATGAAATCCATGGTGCACTGAATGTCCACACTACGCATCAAATCCGCCATAAACACGAAGCAGCCCTTCAGCACGCCCACAAACACAGGATCCTTGCCTTCGTAATCCCTGGATAGCTGGGCGCCCAGCTCCCTGATCCGCGCCGCGATCTGCTCCTCGCTGAGCAGAACCGACTCCATATCATCTCTCATCGTCATAGCTTATCTCCCACTTCGATATATATTCTGAAGGCCGGCTTGCCCTCCTGCGGCGCGCATCGCTCCGCGCTGCCAAAGCCAAAAACAGCCACCGGCCCCGCTTCATCCCGGAAAACCGGAATCAGATCCCGCTGGCGTTGGGTCATGCCCCTTTCGGTAAAAAGATCCGAAAGATTTTTGGTGCAGCCCCTGCCGGTCAGCCGAATCTTATCCCCGTCCGTTCGGGACGTACAGGATATATTACCACAGATGTTCTCACATTGAAAGAAGAAAGTGTTTAATGAACTGTGAATTTCCTCCATGTAGGTGACAATGTCACACTTCGCCGTGAGCTCTGTCCCCGGGATACGCACACACGCGCCGGGCGTGAGGGTCACGGGGGTTATTCTCTCCCCCGCTCCCGCCGACGCGCGCAGCCTTCCCTGCTCTCTTTCCACCCGCAGCCCCGGCAGGTCCGCGGCTCCCAGCCCCCGCCCCTTGGCAAGGGCCAGCACCGCGTCCACATGCTTTTCGGAAAGTCCTCCGCCCCACAGCAGACGCACCGCCCGGGAGGATACGGGCCGGGGCAGCGCCGTGAGCGCGGCGCAGGAGAGGCTCTCTCCCCCCTGCCCGGACACAAAGTCGGCAGCCAGAGACTCCAGATATTCCTCATCCGCCCGGAGCAGCTCCGCCGCCCGGGAGGCGTTTCGCGCAAACTGGCCGTTCACGCCGCGCAGGGCGGGCACGGCATGGTGACGCACCCGGTTTCTCGCGTAGTCGTCCAGCGCGTTGCTGGCGTCCTCCACATGGGGAAGGCGGTTTTCCGCCAGATATTCCTCCACCTCCCGGCGGGTGGTGAGCAGCATGGGCCGGATCAGCCTGCCCCGCACCGGCGGGATGCCGCACAGCCCCTTCGTCCCCGCGCCCCGGGCCAGATTCATGAGGATGGTCTCGGCGTTGTCGTCGGCGGTGTGGGCGGTGGCGATGCGGTCGCAGCCCGTTATTTCCGCCGTCCGCTCCAGAAACTCATATCGCAGAGTGCGTGCGGCCTCCTCAATGCCCATGTGACCGGCAGCGGCGAAGGCGGCCACGTCCCCCCGCTCCACGGTCAGCGGTACATTCAGCCCCGCGCACAGCTCCTCCACAAACCGGGCGTCGGCGGCGGAGGCCTCCCCACGCAGGCCGTGATCGTAGTGCGCGGCGCGGACCCGGAGATTCCGTGTCCGCGCCAGCGCGAGAGTATTGTACAGCAGATATACGGAGTCCGCACCCCCGCTGACGGCGCAGAGCACGCCGCAGCCCGGAGGCAGCATCTCGTATCGTTCCATCAGTCCAGTGTCCATTCCGTTCCCCCGTGCGCCGCCTTCCGCTCTCAATAATCGTCGTCGTCATGCCGCTTGTCCAGCGCGGCAAAGGTGGTGTACTCCGGCAGCCACAGCAGCGGGATGACCCCGGTCTCGCCGTGGCGGTTCTTCAGCACGATGGCCTCCGCCTCGTTGGGGCGCTCGCACTCCCGGTTATAATACCCATCCCGGTAGAGTCCTATGACAACGTCCGCGTCCTGCTCGATTGCGCCGCTCTCCCGCAGGTCGGACAGCATGGGGCGCTTGTCCTGCCGGGACTCGTTGGCGCGGGAGAGCTGGCTGAGGCACAGCACCGGCACGTTCAGTTCCTTTGCCATGATCTTCAGCATACGGGACATATCGCTCACCGCCTGGGTACGGCTCTCGTTGCTCCAGTTATGCCCGCTGCCGGCGGACTGCATCAATTGCAGATAGTCGATGACCACAAGACCCAGGTTGGCGAGCCGCCGGCACTGGGCGTTCATATCCGCAACCGACAGCGTGGGGTTATCGTCAATGCGGATATCCGTGGCGGAGATGACGGACGCGGCCGCGGCCAGCCGCCGCCACTCGTCGTCATTCAGCTTGCCGGTGAGCAGCTTCTGGCTGTCCACCATGCCCTCGTTTGCCAGCAGCCGGGTGACCAGCTGCTCTCTGGCCATTTCCAGAGAGAACACAGCCACCGTCTTTTTAGAGTGCTTGGCAATGTTCAGGGTGATATTCAGGGCGATGGAGGTCTTGCCCATGCCGGGGCGGGAGGCCACCAGCACCAGCTCGCCGCCGCTGAGACCCAGAATGGTCTTGTCCAGCTCCGGCAATCCGGTGGGCAGGCCGGGAATGGAATTGTCCGACTCCGCCGCCTCGCTCAGCTTGGCGTACACGTTCTGAACCACCTGGGAGACCGGCATCAGTCCGCCCACGGTGCGGTCCTTCCGCAGCGCGTAAATCTTCCGCTCCGCCGCCTCCAGCATGGCGTCCGCCTCGCCGGCGCCCTCGTACACCATGGCGCTGATTTCCTCCGCCGCCTGGGCGATGTTGCGCAGCAGCGCCCGATCCCGGACGATGACGGCGTACTCCAGCACGTTGGCGGCGGTGGGGG
>CAZCDJ010000060.1:5867-11350 GCA_964497655.1 uncultured Oscillospiraceae bacterium
TCAGCTCCATCACATACTGCTGGGAGCTCTCCTTATACACGCCCCGCGTCTTCATCTGATCCAGCACGGTCACCGGGTCGATGGTCTGGCCGTAGGAGAACATGGAGAACACCGTTTCAAAGATGTTCCTGTTGGCCTCGATATAGAAGTCCTGCGCCCGGACCTTGTCGATTACCTCCGGGACGCAGGCCGGGTCAATCAGCATGGAGCCGATGACCGCCTGTTCCGCGGGGGCGCTGTGTGGGGCCTGACGGCCCAGCAGCTCATCCATGGTCTATCCCTCCGCTGCGGTTTATTTCTGTTCGATCACAAGGATATTGATGGTGCCGCTGACCTCATAGCCCAGCTTGGCCTTGGCCTCGAAGGTGCCGAACTGCTTGATGGGCTCGCTCTGGATGATCTTGTTCTTTTCAATCTCGATGCCGTACTGCTCCTTCAGCGCGTCGGAGATCTCCTGGCTGGTGACAGCGCCGAACAGCCGTCCGTTGGCGCCCGCCCGGGCGGAAATCTTCACCTGCACGCCGGAGAGCTTCTTGGCATTCTCCTCGGCCTGCGCCTTCTCCTTGGCGATCTGAGCCGCGTGGGCCTTCTCCTTCAGCTTCAGGGCGTTCATATTGTCCGCCGTGGCGATGGTGACCAGATTGCGGGGCATCAGGTAGTTGCGGGCGTAGCCGTCGGACACTTCCTTCATTTCGCCCTTCTTGCCCTGCCCCTTCACGTCCACATTAAAAATTACTTTCATGGCCTTGTTCCTTTCTATTCGTCCAGATATTGGTCAATGGCCTCAAAGAGCGAATTCACCGCGTCCCGGAGGCTGGTATCCTTCAGCTGCGCTGCGGCGGAGCTTCGGTTGCCCCCGCCCCCCAGCTTTTCCATAATCATCTGCGCGTTCACATCGCCGATGCTTCGGGCGGAAATATTCGCGCCCCCGTCCTCCGTGGGAAACACCACGAAGCTGACCTCCACGCCGGAGATGTTCAGCAGCTCGTCCGCCGCCTGAGCCGCCACAATGCGATCCTGTGGCTCCTGGGGCACCGCCACGGCGATGTTGCCCCGGTAAAGCTGGGCGTTTTGCAAAATCTTGTAGCGGGCCACCGTGCTGTCCATGTCGTTTTGCAGCAGCTTTTTCACCTCCGTGGTGTCCGCGCCGGTACGCCGGAGGAAGGCCGCCGCGTCAAAGGTGCGCTCACCCGTGCGGATGGTGAAGTTCTTGGTGTCCAGCACAATGCCGGAGAGCACCGCCTCGCTCTCGCAGCGGAGGATGTCCGACGGCTCCACCAGCTCCTGCAGCACCTCGCTCATCAGCTCACACACGCTGGAGGCAAAGGGCTCGTGGAAGGTGAGGTCGGCGTTTTGGATATAGGTGGCGGCACGGCGGTGATGGTCAATCACCGCCACATGGTTGAAGGTTTGCAGCAGCGCCTGATCCTCCACCTGCTCCGGCCGCTGTCCACCGAGAGCATGGCCTCCTGCGCGGTGATGAACGCGCCCTTATACTCCGGCTCCAGCTTCAAGCGGGAAATCAGCTGGGCGGCGGCGTTCTTCTGGGGGTCCATCACGATGCGGCAGGTGCGGCCGTGCTTGCGGGCGATGCAGCACACCGCCGCCGCCGCTCCCACCGTGTCCAGATCCGCGAACTTGTGGCCCATCACAAACACCCGGGAGCAATCCCCGATCAGCTCGTACAGGGCGTTGGCCATCACCCGGGATTTCACCTTGGTGCGGGTTTCCACCTCGTTGCCCTTGCCGCCGTAGAACTCAAAATTAAAGCGGTTTTTCAGCACTGCCTGATCGCCGCCCCGGGAGAGCGCCATCTCAATCGCCAGGGACGCGAACTGGAAATTCTCTCCGAAGCCGGTGCCGTCGTGGCCCAGGCCGATGCTCAGGCTGGCATGAATGCCGCTGGGGCTCACCACCTGATGCGCCTCGTCCAGCAGGACAAACTTGCCCTCCTGCATCACGGTGAGCCAGCGCTCCTCAAAAATGAAGATGTAGCGCTCCCGGTCGTAGCGGCGGACGAAGGCGTCCTTCCCCTCGCACCATTTGGTGATGCGATCCTCCACCGCGTCCCGCAGCTCGTTCTTCACCCGGTCGGTCTGGTTCTTCACCATCTCGTCGTAGTTATCTATGACAATGATGGCCACCACGGGCCGGGAGGCCTGATATTTCAGGCGGATATCGTCGTACTCGGTGACATCCACCCAGTAGGTGATGCCCATGAAGCCCCGGTTTTCCTTCTGCTCCCCCTCGGCGGGACGGATGATGTTGCCGTGAATCTGGTACTTGCGTCCGCCCATGGTCAGCAGGCCGGGGTGCTGGCTCTTGCCCTCCAGCAGCCATTTTCCGGAGAAGGAGGGCACCATCTCGTCCAGCCGCGCGTCGAACCGGGAGCTCTTCACGCCGCACATATCAAAGAAAAACTGGTTGGCCCACACCACACGGGAGTCGTTCAGGGTGAACACCGCCATGGGCAGGGGAAAATTCAGCAGCGTGTTGTTCTTGGCCGTGTCCGCGTCGTAGGTGACGGATTCGATATACTCCACCAGCTCCCGCCGCCGGCGGCGGGCCACAAAGAAGGAGTAGATGACCAGCAGCAGCACAAGGCCGCCCTCCACCGCCGCGAGAATATACTGTTCAAACACCAGCGAGGCCGCCGCGAAGGCCGCGAGGAAAAACATATACATCCTCACGTTGGGCTCCACCATCCGCTGTACTTTTTTGTTCAAAGCATTTCCCTCCTGCGGTATACGCTGCACATTTATATCATGTCATTATAGCAAACTTGGCGGACATTGACAACATGAACCTGCGCCTATGCACAAATAATAGCTCCATGAAAGCAATTATTATGGCCGGCGGAGAGGGCACGCGCCTGCGGCGCGTCACCGGCGAACTGCCCAAGCCCATGGTTCCCCTGCTGGGGAAGCCGCTGATGGAGCGCATCATCGACCTGCTGCGCCGCAGCGGCATCACTGAAATCTGCGCTACGCTGCGGTACCACCCCCAGCCGATCATGGACTATTTCGGCAACGGGGAGCGCTTGGGTGTGAGCCTCAGCTACGCGCTGGAGACCACACCCCTGGGCACGGCGGGAGGCGTGAAAAACTGCGGGGACTTCTGTGGTGACGAGGATGTGCTGGTCATCAGCGGCGACGCGGCCTGCGATTTCGACCTGCGGGCGCTGACGGAGGCCCACCGGGACAGCGGCGCGGCCGCCACACTGGCGCTGTACGAGAGCGCCGACCCCCTGGCCTACGGGCTGGTGGTGCCAGACAGACGGGGCGACGTGTGCTGTTTTCTGGAAAAGCCCGACTGGCAGCGGGTGGTCACGAACCTTGTGAACACCGGCATCTATGTGCTCTCCCCACGGGCCATGGCGGCGGTGCCCCGGGGCGAGCCCTTCGATTTTGCCCGGCAGCTCTTTCCCCTGCTGCTGGAACAGGGGGAGCGGCTCCACACCCGTGTGATGGAGGGCTACTGGTGCGATATTGGCTCGCCCCGGGCCTACTACCGCTGCTGTCTGGACGCTCTGGACGGAAAGCTGCGCCTGCCCGATGAGCCAGAGCCGGAGCCGCCGGCAAGGTCTTGCGCGCCCCCCTGTCCGCTGCCGGGAAACCGGCGAGTCTTTCGCCGGGTGCCCTGCCGGGACCGGGCAAAACTGATGCGCGCCGTCACCGAGGCCATGCTGGAGCTGGGGGCCGAGCTGGGGGACGGTCTGGTGCTGCGGGGGGAGCGCTGCGGCGTCCGCATCTGCCCAGATCCCGGGGAGAGCGAGCTGTTGGTGGAGGCCCACAGCTTCGACAGGGAATTCTCCCGGTCGCTGGCAGTGACGGCGGCAGAGCTGGCCCGGGCGCTGGAGCAGCACAACCAATCATGAAAAGCGCGGGTGAAGCTGCCTTCACCCGCGCTTTAGCTTGTCAAAGAAGTCCAAGGACTTCTTTGACAAAGGGGGACGCGCTACGCTTCGCGCCTTAAGTTGTCCGCTTACAGCGGACAAGTCGACGCACGCTCCGCGAGCGGTGTTTTCCGCCACGTACACGCCGCGGCGGAAAACGGGATTTGACCCTATTTCGCCGCTGCGGCGGCGAAACTCTACGAGGTTTTTTGACAGTCTGAAGCGCGGGTGAAGCTGCCTTCACCCGCGTTTCAAATATTTTCCCGGAGAAACTCCGCCATGCGGCACACGCAGTCGGCGGCCTGGGGCATCACGCCCACCTGATCGGCAAAGCCGTGACCCAGCCCCCGGTACACCACCGTGGCGCAGGGGACGCCCGCCGCCTTCAGCTTGGCCGCGTAGGCGATGTTGTCAAAGGCCAGAAGATCGTGCTCGCCGAAGCACAGCAGCGCCGGCGGCAGACCGGATGCCTCTGCCATTGCCGGGGATACGGCGGGATCATCCGCGCCGATGCGCCCCTGCAGATACATTCCGGGGATGGCGTGCCCGTCCAGCACCGGCATCATGCTCCGCAGCACCGCGTCGATCACGCCCGCGTGCCGCGCGCTGCGCTGGTACTTTGTCACATCCACCCCATGGTAGAACTTCGTCTCGGTGCAGCCCAAATTCGTCACCGGATACAGCAGGAGCTGCGCCCCGATGAGCCGCCGCCCCTCGCTGCAATCCCGCAGGGCACACAGAGAGGCCAGATTGCCTCCGGCACTGTCCCCCGCCACCGCAAGTCGTCGCCCGTCGCCGCCGTGCTCCCCGGCGTGGGCCGCAGCCCATCTCACCGCCGCCCAGCAATCCTCCGGCGGCGCAGGCCAGCGGTTTTCCGGGCACAGGCGATAGTCCGCGCTGACCACCACGCAGTCCAGCTTCTGCACCAGCAGCTTGCAAAGCTGCTCCACTATGGCGGGACTGCCGCCCACAAAGCCGCCGCCGTGAAAATACACCACCATGGGCCGCCCCTCGCCCCAGCCCGCCCGACGGTAAATCCGCAGGGGCACGGCGCGGCCGTCATAGGACTCCGCGTCGGCAAAGGCGGTGACGGTGCCGCCGTCGGCAATGTACGCGCCCTTATATCTGTTCAGCTCCCGCCGCAGCATCGCCAGTAGCGTTTCCTCGCGCAGCGATTTTTCTCCCAGCTCCAGCGCTTTCACCATCAGGGGCATCATGCGCTTCTGGGCGTAGGCCCGGGGATCCATATCCCCTGACTCTCCCCCCTCGGGAATGGGCACCACCGTGACGGCTATCCCGTCATGGAGAGATGCATAGGAGCTAAGGCAGGTTGTATTCTGGTTGATTTTAATGAGGAACCCCTCCCGGAACGCCGACCGCGGCGGTTTTTCCTAAATTCTTCTTTAATATACCTTCTTCCCCCGAAAAAGTAAAGGGACTCTCCGCAGCGCAGGTTGCTTTTTCCAAGCTCCGGGAGTTATACTGCCTCTTGAGGTGAGCAAAGTGGACAGCAAAAAGACCGGCGCGCTCATTCGCGCCGCAAGAGTCAAAAAAGGACTGAAGCAGCGGGAGCTGGCGGACAGGCTCT
>CAZCDJ010000061.1:0-11308 GCA_964497655.1 uncultured Oscillospiraceae bacterium
CTCCCAGCTGAGCTACGCCCCCATTGCGCTTTGCGTGCTTGGATATTATAGCATAAATCGCCACTTTGTAAAGGGGTAAATTCTCTGTTGATTAAAATTTGGTTTTGTAGTAGAATACAGGAGCGGCTCTTTGCAAGGCTGCACCAGTCGGGGAGCCAGCGGTGCCCTGTTACCTGCAATCCGCTATAGCAGGGATGGATTCCCAAAAGAGGATATGTGGTGTGTCGTCTGACCGCAGTAAGCGGCGTTGACGTCCCGGTCCTGCGCAACGGTATCCCGTGAATCATGTCAGGCGGGGAACCGAGCAGCATTAAGCGGTGCCTGCCGTGTGCCGCGGGAGCGCCGGGGCCGAGTTGGCTGCTGCCGTAACGGGCGTATCACATATTCGATGATGGGTGTGCAGTCTTGCAAAAAGTCGCAATTTTTTTGAAAGGTCGGGGAAGGCATTGTACCAGGCGCTCTATCGTAAATACCGTCCCCGCACCTTCGACCAGGTGGCCGGACAGGAGCACATCACCGAAACCCTGAAAAATCAGGTGCAGTCCGGCCGGCTCTCCCACGCCTACCTGTTCATTGGCACCCGGGGCACCGGCAAGACCACCTGCGCCAAAATTCTGGCCAAGGCGGTGAACTGCGAGCGCCCGGTTAACGGCAACCCCTGCAATGAGTGTGCCGCCTGCCGGGGCATTGACGACGGCAGCGTGATGGACGTGGTGGAGATTGACGCCGCCAGCAACAACAGCGTGGACAATGTGCGCGCCCTGCGGGACGAGGCCGTGTTCTCCCCCGCCAGCGTGAAAAAGCGCGTCTACATCATCGACGAGGTGCATATGCTCTCCACCGCGGCCTTCAACGCGCTGCTGAAGATTTTGGAGGAACCGCCGGAGCACCTGATGTTCATTCTGGCCACCACCGAGCTGCGCAAGGTTCCCGCCACCATTCTCTCCCGCTGCCAGCGGTACAGCTTCCGGCGCATCACCGTGCCGGTGCTGTCTGAGCGGCTGAACTGGATTGCCGGGCAGGAGGGGCTGGATTTGAAGAGCGACGCCTCCTCCCTGCTGGCCCGTCTGGCGGACGGCTCCTTCCGGGACGGCATCTCCCTTCTGGACCAGTGCAGCGGCGCGCAGGTGATCAACACCGACACCGTGCTCAGCGCCATGGGACTTGCAGGCAACCGCCGTGTGGCGGAAGTGCTTGCCGCCATCGCCGGGCGTGACGCCCAGACCGCGCTTACGCTTTTTTCCTCCCTTTGGCAGGACGGCAAGGACCCGGCTGGTCTGCTCAGCGACCTGTGCGTGCTGATGCGGGACATTCTCATGCTCTCGGTGGCGCCCCACGGGGGCGGGGAGCTGCTCTCCGGCGGCTACGACCGGGAGACCCTCAAGTCTTTTTCCGGCAGCTTCACCAAGGCGGAGCTGCTGCGAAATATGGAGCGCGTGCAGGAGTCTCTCTCCGCCATGCGCGACAACCCCTCCCCCCGCACCGCGGCGGAGCTGTGCCTCGTGGCCCTGTGCGACGAGAGACTGACCGACGGCCTGCCCGAGCTGCGCGCCCGTCTCTCCCGACTGGAGGAGAACGGCGCAGCCGCACCCAAGACCCCGGTGATACCGGCGGAGCCGGCGCAGGCAAAGCCGGCGGAAAGAACGGAAAAACCGGCGGAAACGCCGAAGCAGAGGAAACCGGCCCCCGTCCCGGCGCAGGCCGCGCCGGTGACAAGCGAAGAAGCGCCCCGCCGGGCGTCTGCGGAGCCAATTCCCCAAGCGCCCGAGACCCCAGCAGCTGTCCCCGCGCCGCAGGAAGCGGCAAAGCCCGCCCCGGCGGACACGCCTCCCTGGGACGACGAGCCCCCTCCCCCGGATGACCGGGATGAGCCCAAGCGCGCGGTTTCCGACGAGCCGCCCCTGGACGATGAGAGCTGCGGCTGCGGGAACGACGAGGACGAGGACGCCCCCACTTCCCTGGTGAGCTGGGCCGCCATCGCCGCTGCGGTGCGCCCCTCCCTGCCGGTGGCGCTGCGGGCGCTGCTGGGCGACCCCCTGCAGATTATCGGCGTGGCGGAGGGCGACGTGCTGCAACTGAGCATTGCCAGCGGCTTTGCCTCCACCATGCTCAACAAGCCGGATATTCTGGCGCTGTTCACGGCGGCTGCCGGCAAGCTCAGCGGGAGAGACATGAAAACGCAGGTGTCCCAGATGGACTCCGCGGAGAAGATAGAAAAGCGCAGTCTGGACGAGCTGGCAAAGTTCAAGGGCGTTACGATTAAGTAAAACGAAGGATAGGGTGATTGCAATGGCAAAAGGCGGATTTCGCGGCGGCTACGGCGGCGGAATGAACCAGGCGAGCATGATGAAACAGGCGCAGAAAATGCAGGAGGACCTGCTGAAAATGCAGGAGCAGCTGGAAACAGCCACCTACACCGCCACCGCCGGCGGCGGCGCGGTGAAGGCCACCGTCAGCGGCAAGCATGAGGTGACCGGGCTGGAGATTGACCCGGACTGCGTGGACAGCGAGGACGTGGAAATGCTGCAGGACATGATCATCGCGGCGGTGAATGAGGCCATGCGCGCGGCGGAGGACGCCTCCTCCAGCAGCATGAGCAAGCTGACCGGCGGCATCAAGGGCCTGCCCTTCTGAGATATCCAAAGTACTGCGGCGGGGCAAGTCCCCTCTACGCAGACGAGCACAGCGGCGGAACCTATGGTTCCGCCGCTGTGCTTTTGCTTGTCAAAGAAGTCCAAGGACTTCTTTGACAAGGGGGTGAGTCCGTTGTCATTTGGAGGCCGAAGAAGCGTTCCCTACGAGGGATAGATCCTTCGCTGCGCTCAGGATGACAGGCACTTGGCAATCCTTCGCCGCGCTCAGGATGACAGGCACTGGGCAATCCTTCGCCGCGCTTAGGATGAGACGTTGGGCTCATTTATCCGATCCAGGAGAACAGGGAGAGGAAGCGATTCCACAGGGTGTTGGGGACTTCCTCCACAGCGGGGGCTGCCTCCTCCTCCGGGGCCTCAATGGCAGCGGTCTTGATGACAAACTGCACGCCGGCGCAATCGGTATTTTTCTCCGAGAGGAAGGACGCGGGCACATAGGCCTCACCGTCGTCGCCGCCGGTCAGCTCCTTGATTTGTCCGGGAATCTTGGCCGTCTCTCCTGAAAGGGTGGCGGCCCCGTCGCTAAGCTCCTTGCTGCCCTTTTGCAGAGCATAGCTACCGTCCGCCAATGCGGACACGCCCTCGCCCAGCGCGCCCCAGCTTCCCGACAGGGCGTCCACCCCGCCGGTGTAGCTCGCAAGACCCTCATTGAAGGCGGAGTAGCTATCCACAAGTGCCGCCATTCCCTGCGTGAGCTGAGCAAGCCCGGACAGGGAGGCACTGTTCGCCATGGCGGCGGAGAGCTGCGCGCTCATGCTGTCCACACCGGCCTTCACCGTATCCACGGAGGTCTTGAGGGTGGGCAGAGAGGTGTTCACAGCCGTGAAGGCGGCGCTCGCCTGCTGCCAGACGGTGCGCACCGTCTGGGCGGCGGTGTAGTTTTCCGCCAGCGCCTTCAGCGCCGCGCTGCCCGGGTTGGCAGCCAGAAGCGCGCCTATGTCTGTCTCCGTCACCGTGGGGGCGGGGATGGCGTTAATCGCGCCGGAGAGGGCCTCCAGCGCCGCCGGATAGGCCTTCGCAAGCTGATCCAGTCCGTTCGAGATCTGTCCCAGCGCCCCGCTGAGCTGGGAGAGGGCCGAGGGAAGCTGGGCAAGGGCGGAGAGATCCACTCCCCCCTGCGCGCCGGTAAGCGCCCCGTTGAGCTGCTGCAGCGCGGCGAAAATCTGGGCGGAGGAGCCGGTGAGCTGGGCCGAGGAGCCGGAGAGGGCGGTGACGCCGGCGCCGAATTCCCCCGCGCCGCTGTTCAGCTGCGCCGCGCCCACGCTCAGGTTTGCCGCGCCGTCGCTGAGCTTTTTCGCCCCGCTGCTGAGACTGGCGGTGGCGTCACTCAGCTCCGTCAGACCGTCGGTCAGCGCAGACGCGTCGCCCAGCGCGGAGCTCAGGTCGTAAGGTACGCCGGCGATGGTCATGCCGGTCATGGAAAATTCCGTCACATCGGCGGTGAGGGTCATATCCCCGTCGGAACCGGGCAGCACCGTGAAGGTGACCACCTTATCCCCGCCGCTGAGGGCCACGGACGCCCCGTCAGATGCAATGTTCACGCACTTCTCCGCATCCAGCGTGACACTCACCTGCAACAGATAGTGGTCGCGGTAGTCCCCGGCAACGGCGGCGTTCCCGGCAGTGGTAATATGGATCTCCAGCGCGCCGCTTTTGCCGCCCAGCGCCTGGGGAGAGATATCCTTGCCGTCCAGCTTATACGTTATGTCAACCGTCCACGGCAGCTGGGCTGACTTCAGGTCTCCCTGATAGTAGAAGCGTCCCTCCTGCACCTCACCGGTAAGCTTGTCGCCGGAATAGGTAAGCGGCGCGGTGTCGGTGAGGTTTTTGACCGCGGAGAAGCTTCCCCGGCGGGTAAGTGTGCCCGCCTTGGTCACGTTCACGGCGGTGACGCCGTAGGCCCGCTCCGGCGTGCCGTCGGCGGAGAGCACCGCGTAAATGACCTCCTCCGAGGAGGACACGGTAGCCGCGCCCTGGGCCAGCGCCGAGGTGGCAAGGCCCAGCGCAAGCACAAGGGCCAGGATGAGAGACAGTGTTTTTTTCATTTCTTCATGACCTCCTCTTTGAGAAAGTTGGCTTTCATGGTGGTTTTGGCGGTGAGTCGATCGGTGAGCAGCAGCAGCCCGGGCAGCACCAGCAGCACCAGCGACAGCGACAGCAGCGTGCCCCGCGCCAGCAGCAGCCCCAGCTCGGACACCACCTCCACGCTGGACTCAAAGCCCAGGCAGAAGCCCGCCGAGGACAGGATCAGGGCGCTGGTGAGCACGGACATGAAGTTGTCTCCCAGCGTGCGCTCCACCGCCTCCCGGCGGCCCATGGTAAGCCGGTTGCAGCGGTAGCCGTCGGTCATCAGGATGGCATAGTCGATGGTGGCGCCCAGCTGCACGGTGTTGATGACCAGAAAGCCCATGTACACCAGCGGCGTGTTCGTAAAGTATGGCACGGACAGATTGATCCAGATGGCGGATTCGATGACGAACAGCAAAATCACCGGCAGCGTCAGGGAGCGGAAGGTGACCAGCAGCGTCAGCAGGATGAAGGCAATGGCGATCAGGTTCACCTCGGTGCTGTCTCCGGTGACCACGCTCTTAATGTCGTACAGGTTGGCGCTCTGCCCACAGGCCCAGCTCTCCTTGTAATACTCCTTTGCCGTGGCGCGCACCTGCTCCACGGCGGCGAAGGCGTCCGCCCCCTCCTCGCCGGTGTCGGTGTACACCACAAGGCGGGCATAATGCTCCGAATAGAAGTTGGCGGTAATGCTCTCGTCCAGAAAGCCCTCCGGCACCGCGCTGCCCACGCTGGCGGCGTAAGACACCACGCTCTGCACATGGGGGAGCTGCTCCAGCGCACGCCCCAGCTCCGCCTCCCGGCCCACGTCGCCCTTGGGCACCAGCAGCACCATGGCGGTGCTCTCGCCGAACACCTCGTTCACCTTGGCGGTGTCGGCGCCGTAGCGGGTGGCAGGGTCAGGGGTGCCGTTGCCGTAAAGGAAGTCCGCCCGGCTCTGGGCCAGGAAGCAGGGCACCGCCAGCAGCAGCACCAGAATGAGGGCGGGAACCCGGGCCTTCACAAGACCCCGGCCGATTCCACGGAACTCCGGCACAATGCGCTTATGGCGGGTTCGATCCAGCAGCTTCACGCTGGCAAGGGCCAGCGCGGGCAGGAACACCATCACGGAGATATAGCTGAGCACCACACCCTTCACCAGATTGAGACCCAGGTCGCTGCCGATGCGGAAGCGCATGAACATCAGCGCCAGGAAGCCGAACAGCGTGGTCACCGCGCTGGCCGCGATGGAGGCGAAGGACTGGCGCACCGCCCGCCGCATGGCCTCCTGCACATCCTCGGTCTCCGTGCGGAAGCGCTCAAAGCTGCTGAGCAGGAAGATGGCGTAGTCCAGCGACACCGCAAGCTGCAGGATGGGGCTCACCGCCTGGGTGATGAAGGAGATGTCCTTGAAGAAAATGTTGGTACCCAGATTGATGAGCACCGCCACGCCGATGGTGAGCAGAAACAGCAGCGGCGCAATCCACGAGGTGGTGGTGAGCACCAGAATAAGGATGATGATGGGCAGCAGAATAGCCACGGCCCCCAGCACCTCCCGCACCACCAGATTCTGAGAGTTGGCGATGTCCATGGCATTGCCGGTGATGGCCCCGCTCTCCCCCACCACGTCATACAGCGCGGTGGTGGCGCTCACCTCCGCGCCCTTGTCAATGGTCACCTGATAGAGGGCGGCCCCGTCCTTATAGTACTGCTCCACCAGAGCCTGATCCGCCGTTTCCAGCGGGGTTTTCATGTCCCACAGGTCGTCCAGCCAGGTAACGCCGCTGACGCCGTCCACCGCGGCAATGCGCGCCTTTGCCTCCAGCGCCTCCGCCACGGACACGTCCGTCACCATCACCCGCGCATTGGGCACCCCCTCGGAGAATTCCTCCGTCAGCAGCTCCAGCGCCCGGGTGGACTCCTCCTCCGGGGGCAGGTAGTCCGTCAGGTCATAGTTCACCCGCACGCCGAAAAACAGCGCGGCCCCCAGCAGCGCCGAAAGGGCGAACACAAGGATTACCCCGCGGCGATGTCGCAAAACGCCATGAATAAATCTGTCCATACCCGCCTCCAAAACAACACATCGTTGACTTACTTTCGTAATTGTAGTATATTTACATAGTGACGATAACTCAACAGACAGTTTGATTTTGAAACGCAAAATGCCCAACACTGCTTTGTAAAGTGTCGGGCAAGCTACAAATACAAATGTAAATTTTTTGTGTCGGAGGTGCGATATGGCGGATAAAAAGCTGGATGGCAGAATCAAGTACACCCGGATGGTCATTCGGGACAGTCTTTTTGCCCTGCTGCAGGAAAAGCCCATCGGGAAGATCACCGTGACGGACATCTGCCGGGGAGCGGACATCAACCGGGCCACCTTCTACGCCCATTACAGCGACCCCTTCGCGCTGCTGCAAAGCATTGAGCAGGAGATGATGGAGGACATCACCGGGCGGCTGGGAGACGCCTTTTCCGACGAGTGCAGCGACCTGTTCCAGACCCTCACCCAGGTGTTCGGCTACATTCGGGATAACGCGGAGGCCTGCACCGTGCTGCTCTCGGACAGCAGCGACAACAGCTTTCAGGCCCAGGTGGTCTCCATGCTGGCCCTGCGGTTCATCAGCGAATGGGCCAGCAAGCGCACCATCTCCCGGCAGGACGCGGAATACCTGTACACCTACGCCGCCATCGGCAGCGTGGGCGTCATCCGCAAATGGCTGCTGGACGGCATGGACAAGCCCGACGAGGATATGGCAAACCTGATCATCAAGCTCTCCAACAAAGGTTACAGCGCCTTTTGACACCCTAACGATACCACATCAGCTGCTTGGGCTGCGGCAATGAAATCAGAGGTTCTAAAAAAAATTTGAATGAAGGCTCAATGTGTGGGAAGGTGTTTTGCGTGCAGGAAATATTGGTGGTAGAGGATGATATCGCACTCAGCAACGGAATCGCAATCGCGCTGCAAAATGAGCAGCTCCATGTGACACAATGCCACTCGCTGCTTGCGGCAAAGACGTATTTGGCCGCAAACTCCACTGAGCTTATAATTTTGGACATCAATCTTCCGGATGGCAGCGGGCTTGCACGCTTGCGGGAGCTGCGCAAGGCGCAGTCCCCCCTGGTTATTCTGCTGACCGCAAACGACACCGAGGCGGACATAGTAACGGGTCTTGAATCCGGCGCCGACGACTATATCACAAAGCCCTTTAGTCTGGCGGTGCTGCGCGCCAGAGTCAACACCCAGCTGCGGAAGCTGGAATGCGGCGCTGCCACGACCTTTCAGCAGGCGTGCTACCGGTTTGACTTTGATCACATGCAATTCTATAAAAATGAGTCCTCTGTGGAGCTGAGTAAAACGGAGCAGAAGCTGCTTCGCCTTCTGGTGGAAAACAAGGGGCGCACTTTGGAGCGCGGTATGCTGATTGATCGCGTGTGGACGGATGGGGCGGAATATGTGGATGAAAACGCGCTCTCTGTCACGGTGAAGCGGCTGCGGGACAAGCTGGAGGACACGCCTTCCCGCCCTGCGTATATCAAAACCGTCTACGGCCTCGGCTATACCTGGGCGGTGAAATAGCATGACAACGCTTACACTGGTTCTGCTGCTGGTTTCAGCCTGCGCCGTCCTCATTTCGGTGATTGCAGTTTGTGTCAATCGCCGAAACACAAAGGGTATTTTAGTGCACATGGACGAGATGCTTACCGCCGCCATGGACGGCAGCTTTTCGGAAACCACCTTTGATGAAAGCCTGCTTTCCGCCGTGGAAACCAAGCTGGCGCACTACCTTTCGGCGTCAGCCGTTTCCGCGCGGAATCTGCAGGAGGAAAAGGATAAAATCAAGGAGCTGATTGCGGATATCTCCCACCAGACCAAGACGCCCATTGCAAACATTTTGCTCTACGCACAGCTGCTGGGCGAGCAGGAGCTGCCCGCAAGCAGCAAGCCGTGTGTGACGGCGCTGAACGCACAGGCGGAGAAGCTGAGCTTTTTGATCGGCGCACTGGTCAAAACCTCGCGATTGGAGGCGGGGGTCTTTCAGCTGCAACCCCAGCGCTCCCACGTTCAGCCGATGCTGGATACCGTTCTGGAGCAGATTGCGCCCAAGGCGGCGCAAAAAGGGCTTACCATTGATTGCGGCGTGACCGACGCTGCGGCCTGCATGGATGTGAAATGGACCGGCGAGGCAATCTACAACCTCCTGGACAACGCCGTGAAGTATACGCCCTCTGGCGGCAGCATTCGCATTTCCACTGCGACGTATCCGCTTTTTTGCCGCATTGATATTGCAGACACCGGCATTGGCATTCCGGAGGAGGAGCAGGCAAAGATTTTCGGCCGTTTTTATCGTTCCCCCGGTGTCAGCCAAACCGAGGGCGTGGGCATCGGCCTGTATCTGGCACGGCAAATCATCTCCGGTCAGGGCGGGTACATCAAGGTCTCCTCCAAACCGGGGCAGGGTGCTTGTTTCTCCGTGTTTCTTCCCTTGCAGCCATAAAATCTTTCAAAACTGTCAGAATTTTTCTATTCACGGAAAGATTCTGGAAAGATTCCTCTGTTAAAGTGTGTATGGTAGAAATGCTGTACACACTTTCTTTTTGGAGGAACAAAAATGAATATATTGGAAACCAAAGAGCTGAAGAAAATTTACGGCAGCGGCGAAACCGCGGTTCACGCCTTGGACGGGGTGGATTTCACCGTGGAAAAGGGCGAATTTGTCGCCATTGTCGGGATGTCCGGCAGCGGAAAATCCACGCTGCTGCACATGCTGGGGGGCTTGACCGCCCCACCTCCGGCTCGGTCAACGTGGACGGCAAGGACATTTTTTCGCTCAAGGACGAGGCGCTGACCATTTTTCGCCGCCGCAAAATCGGCTTTGTGTTTCAAAACTACAACTTGGTGCCGGTGCTGAACGTGTACGAAAACATTGTGCTGCCCATTCAGCTGGATGGCGACACCCCTGACAAGGCATACATTGACAGCATCATTGACACGCTGGGGCTGCAAAGCAAGCTGCAAAACCTGCCCAACAACCTTTCGGGCGGACAGCAGCAGCGAGTGGCCATCGCCAGAGCGCTGGCGTCCAAGCCTGCCATCATTCTGGCTGACGAGCCCACCGGCAATCTGGACAGCAAGACCAGTCAGGATGTACTGGGACTTTTGAAGGTGACCAGCCAAAAATTCAGCCAGACCATCGTCATGATCACCCACAACGAGGAAATCGCCCAGCTGGCTGACCGAATCATCCGCATCGAGGACGGCAAAATCGTAGGCGGTGGTCAGCATGATTAAGGTTGATAACAAAAAGGCCATCGCAACTCTTGCCGATAAAAGCTTTCGCGCCAACAAAACCAGGAACATCATTGCCGTGATTGCCATCGCGCTGACCACGATTTTATTTACCAGCATTTTCACCATGGGAATCGGAACGGTGGAGAGCCTGCAAAAAGCCACCATGCGGCAGGCGGGCGGCGACGGGCACGCGGTGCTGAAATACATCACGCAGGAACAGTTTGACGCGGTGAAGGACCATTCCTCCATCAAAGAAATCGCCTTTGACATGGCGCTGTGCGACAGCGTGGAGAATCCGGAGCTTCTCAAGCGCCACGCCGAGTTCTGGTATCACGACGCCACGGGTTTGAAGCTGGCGTTTATCCAGTTGGAGGCCGGGCACGTTCCGGAGGCGGAAAACGAAGTCATCATGGATTCTAAAACGTTGGAGCTGCTGGGTGTGCCGATGGAGCTTGGCGCAGCCGTCCCGCTATCGCTCAATATTCGGGGCGAAACCATCACACGGGAATTTATCCTGTGCGGCTGGTGGCAGAGCGACCCGGTCTTCAACGTGGGACAGATTTTCGCGTCCCGCGCCTATGTGGATGCCCATTTGGAGGAGCTGCAATGCACCTACCACGAGGATTACTCCATGACCGGGGCGATCAGCGCCTATATCATGTTTTCAAACAGTACAAATCTTCAGGCAAAACTGGACAAGCTGCTTGCGGACAGTGGTTTTTCCTCTGTTGAAACGGACCCGAATTATCTGGAAAGCAACGTGAACTGGGCGTATCTCTCCACCAACTTCGGCATGGATGCCGGAACAATGGTGGGGCTTGGGTGCGGGCTGCTGCTGATTGTTTTCACCGGCTATCTGATTATTTATAACATCTTTCAAATATCAATCGTTCGGGATATTCGCTTTTACGGGCTGCTGAAAACCATCGGCACAACCGGGCATCAGCTGCGTCAAATGATCCGCCGGCAGGCGCTTATCTTGTCGGCCATTGGCATCCCCATCGGTTTGTTTTTGGGGTTCTTCTCCGGCAAGGCGCTGGTGCCGCTGCTGATGAATAACTCCAGCTACGCCGGCAGCGCCGTTTCCGTTTCGCCCAATCCGCTGATTTTTATCGGCTCCGCGCTGTTTGCCCTTGGCACGGTGTTCATCAGCACCTTGAAGCCCGGGCGGATGGCGGGCAGGGTTTCTCCCATTGAGGCCGTGCGCTATACGGAAGCCGATCTGCCGAAAAACGGACAGAAAAACAGCGTGAACGGCGCAAAAATGGAGCGCATGGCGCTGTCCAACGTGGGGCGAAACAAGAAGCGCACGCTA
>CAZCDJ010000062.1:0-9326 GCA_964497655.1 uncultured Oscillospiraceae bacterium
CTCAGCTTTTTAACACCCCCAACCTGTCCCGCAGCGCCTATGTGGCGGAGAGCGACAGCGAGAAGTGCGTGGCCTGCGGCAAGTGCGTGGAGACCTGCCCCGCCGGCGCGGTGCGCCTGGGCCAGAAGCTCTGCACCACCGAGGGCCCCATCCAGTACCCCCGCCACGAGCTGCCCGACGATACCCAGTGGGGCGAGGCGCACTGGAACAAGAACTACCGCAACGAGAACGGCTGCATCCAGACCTGGCCCACCGGCACCGCCCCCTGCAAGGTGGCCTGCCCCGCCCACATCGCCATCCAGGGCTACATCAAGATGGCCGGCGACGGCAAGTATCAGGACGCGCTGAAGCTCATCAAAAAGGATAACCCCTTCCCCGCCGTGTGCGGCTCCATCTGCCGCAAGTACTGCGAGGACGCCTGCACCCGCGGCACCGTGGACGACGCGGTGAGCATCGACGAGATCAAGAAGTTCATCGCTGAGCAGGATATGAAGGCGGAGCACCGCTACATCCCGCCCATGAATTCCTGCACCCGAGAGCCCTTCCCCCAGAAGGTGGCCATCATCGGCGGCGGCCCCGCCGGAATGTCCTGCGCCTACTTCCTGGCCATTGAGGGCTACTCCCCCGTGGTGTTTGAGAAGGAAGCCGCCCCCGGCGGTATGCTGGTCAACGGCATCCCCTCCTTCCGGGTGGACAAGGCTGTGGTGAACTCCGAAATCGACGTGCTGAAGGAAATGGGCGTCACCTTCCGCTGCGGCGTGGATGTGGGCAAGGACGTGACCATCGCCCAGCTGCGGGAGGAGGGCTATCAGGCCTTCTATGTGGCCGTGGGTCTGCAAAAGGCCTCCGCGCTGGGCATCGAGGGCGAGGCGCTGGAGGGTGTCATCAGCGGACTTGACTTCCTGCGGAGCGTGAATAGCGGCAAGCTGCAGGCCATCCAGGGCGACACCGTGGTCATCGGCGGCGGCAATGCCGCCATCGACGTGGCCCGCACCGCCCTTCGTCTGGGCGACGGCACCGTGCAGATGTTCTGTCTGGAGACGGACGAGGAAATGCCCACCGTGCCCGACGAGAAGGACGCGGGAATTGCCGACGGCGTGCTCATCAACAACAGCTGGGGCCCCAAGCGTATTCTGGGCGAGAACGGCGTGGTCACCGGCGTGGAGTTCATGCGCTGCCTCTCCGTGAAGGACGCAAACGGCCGCTTTGCCCCCGTCTATGACGAGAGCCAGACCATCACTGTGAAGTGCTCCAACGTGTTTGTGGCCATCGGCCAGCGCTCCGATTACGGCAGCGTGCTCTCCGGCACCAAGGCCGAGACCCCCGACGGACGGCTCATCAAGTGCGACGCCGTCACCTTCCAGAGCCAGGAGCCCGACATCTTTGTGGGCGGCGACTGCGCCACCGGCCCCATGTACACCATCGACGCCATTGCCACCGGCCGGGAGGGCGCCATGTCCATCCACCGGTTTGTGAACGTGGGACAGTCCCTCACCATCCACCGGAACACCCGGGAGTTCAAGGAGCTGGACAAGGGCAACATCGTCCTGCCGCCGGACAGCTACCGGAAGCCCGGTCGCGCCCCCGTAACCGTGGACGAGGCCAGAGTGAAAACCATGTGCGACGAGCGCGTGACCTTCACCGAGGAGCAGATTAAGAGCGAGGCCTCCCGCTGCCTGAGCTGCGGACGCAGCGTGGTGGACCCCAACAAGTGCATCGGCTGCGGCATCTGCACCACCAAGTGCGAGTTCGACGCCATCCACCTGAAGCGGCTGCACCCGGAATGCACCCACATGATTCCCGCCGAGGACAAATTCAAGGAGATCATCCCCTACGCCGCCAAGCGTCAGGTGAAGATCGTGAAGAAAAAGCTGTCCGGGAAATAAGCCCGGCCCGAAAATAACAGACTGTATCACCTGAGCAGGCACGTCCCATCCCTCGTGCCTGCTCAGGTGAATCACGAAAGGAACCGCCGTGCACGAGCTTACCATTGTCACCTACGTCATCAAGCAGGTCGAGGACATCGCCAAGCAGAACGGCCTCACCAAAATCAGCTCCGTCACGCTGGAATACGGCGAGGTATCCGGCATTGTGCCGGAGTACCTCTCCGACTGCTGGGACTGGTACGCCAAGAAGCTCCCCCTGTTTGAGGGGTCGAAGCTGCTGCATGAGACCATCCCCGCCGTCACCTGGTGCGACGACTGTCAAAAGACCTACCCCACCGTGCAGTACGGCAAGACCTGCCCCTACTGCGGCGGCGGCAACACCTGGCTGAAGCAGGGCACCGAGGTAAACCTGAAGGAGCTGGAGGCGTCCTGAAGCCCGGCGGAGGACTTCCGCCGAACAATATCCACAAGGAAGGAAACCCGGTTTCATGAAAGATCTGAAGCATCTGTATTTCCTTGAGAGCCTGTTGGAGGACGCGAACAACCGGCTGATCCACCAGGCCAAGGAGGAGGGCGGCATCTGTGTGGCCTATGTGTGCGACAACACCCCCGAGCCGCTGCTGAATCTGGGCGGCGCCTTCTCCGCCCGGCTGCGCGCCCCCCGCACCAATTCCATGGAGATGAGCACCTACTACATGACCAGCTTTTTGTGCGAGTACAGCCGCGCCCTGCTGGAGCGGGCCATTGAGGGCGGCTACTCCTTCGCGGACTGCCTGATCTCCCCCGACGGCTGCACCATGATGAACCGCTGCGCCGAGAACATGGAGCTGCTGAAAACCATGGGAAAGGATAACGACAAGTTCTTCTTTCAGTATATGGAAATCCCCATGAAAGCCGACGATAATGGCCTGAACCTCTATGTGCCCCAGTGCATAAACCACATTCTCACCCCCCTGCACGACACCTACGGCATCGACGTGTCCGACCAGGCCATCCGGCAGTCCGTTGCAGAGCACAACCGGGTGTGCGAGCTGATCCGCGCCATCGGCGAATTCCGCAAGGGCGCGCGCCCCGCCATCACCGGCTATGAATTCCATGTGCTGACGCTGGCCACCTATGTGGCCCCCAAGCGTCTGCTGATCCCCCTGCTGGAGGAGACCCTTGCCGAGCTGAAAACCCGGGAGCCGGACGAGGTGAACCCCTATCGCGCCCGGGTGGTGCTGGTGGGCTCCGAGGTGGACGACACCGACTTTGTGAAGCTGGTGGAGGACTGCGGCGCTTACGTCTGCGCCGACCGGTTCTGCTACGGCTCCTTCCCCGGCCGCAACCCCATCACCCTCACCGACGACGAGGACGCCCTCACCCAGGTGTGCCGCCAGTATATGTACCGCTGCCAGTGCCCCCGCATGATGAACACGGAAAAGATGGTGGAGCGCCGGGCGTATGTGAACGAGCTGGCCAAGGAGTACGGCGCGGACGGCATCATCTATGAGCAGGTGAAGTTCTGCGACCCCTGGGCCTATGAGCGGATGCTGGGCTCCCATGTGCTGCGGGAGGAATATGGCTACCCGGTGCTGTCCGTGGACCGCCCCTATAACATCTCCTCCTCCGGCCAGATGCGTACCCGCGTGCAGGCCTTTGTGGAGAGCATGGAAATCAAGAAGATACAGGGAGGCGGAAAATAATGGCCAAGGAAATCGGCGCCGACCAGCTGGGCAAGTTCTATGTGGCCGGCAGCAAGGTACGCAATCGCCGGGAATGGCGGGGCGTCAAGGACACGCTGTACGACTATTCCCGCTGGTGCGGCATCATGCTCACGCTGGGCAAGTTCATCGTGAAGCCCCGGAACATCAAGGCCATGTTCCGCTACCGCTGGATGGCCAACTATCTGGCCGTGCCCATGATGGTGGATCGCCACACCCAGGGCCTGCGGGAGGAATATCTGCGGATCTGCCACACGGAGCAGGACCTGATCATCGACGACGTGGCCCAGCTGCTGGACGGCCTTTTCAAGGGCGACCGCAGAACCGGCAACAACGAGGAATACTCCAAAAAGGTGGTCCTGGTGGACGAAAACGAGATGACCGCCGTGATGATGGGCTTCCCCAACCTGAAGGGGCTGAGCCGGGAGACGGTGAGTACCTATATCTCCGTGCTGCTGAACCAGCACGCCGCCTGCCACTACATCGACGTGGCACAGCAGTTCGGTCTGGCGGCGGACGTATGCCCCATGCCGGAGGCGGAGGCAGGCGTTTCCATTGACGACGACGCGCCCATTTTGGGCGCCTGCGCCGTGCAGTGCAACACCACCTGCGACGGCTCCCTGCTGGGCAACGGCGTGATCTCCAGACGGCTGGAATTTGAGGACGGCATCCCCTGCTTCCAGCTGGCCGCGCCCCTGCGCCACCGGGAGGACGACGTGCAGGAATACGCCGCCCAGGAGATACGCAACGCCATCGCCTTCATCGAGGAGCACACCGGCGAGAAGTGGGACTGGGCCCACTATTTTGAGTGCGCCAAGCGGGTAAATCTGGCCACCCGCTCCCGTCTGGGCTGGCTGGAGATGAACCGCACCGAATATCCTCAGGTGTTCGGCTCCAATCTGGCGCTTTACACAGAGACCAACTACATGGCCATCTGCGGCAAGGTGCCCGCCTTCGCCGACGCCGACCGGAAGATCACGGAGCTGGCCGAGCGGGCCTACAAGGCCAAAAAGCGCGCCGCCAAGGAATATCGCCACCGGGCCATCGTCTGGGGCGTGCAAAGCCACTTCTACATGGACTTTCTGGTGTGGCTGCTCAACTGCTGGGGCATTGTGCCCCTGACGGATATGCTCTCCATGGTGTCCACCCGTGAGGTGGCGGAGGAGGACACCCCGGAAAACCGGGAGCGGGCTTTCTACGACATGGCCTGGCTCACTGAGAACATGATCATGCGAAACCGCACCCACGGCGGCTACAAGGTGCTGCTGGACGAGCTTTGGGAGTTCTGCCAGCAGTTTAACGCCGACATGGTGATTCTGTGGGAGCACATCAGCTGCAAGGCGCTGGACGGGCTCCACGGCCAGTTCGAGGAGCAGGCTCGGGCCCACGGCATCCATCTGGTGTGGGTGGACCACGATTTGTTCGACCCCCGGGTCATCTCCCGGCAGGGCGTGCGCGAGCAGGTGAACAGCTATATGCGCACCGTGCTGCGGGAGGAACCCATCGACCCGTCTCTGGAGGTTCTCCCGGACGAGGAATCCTGGTAAGAGAGGCGAAAAAGGATGAAAAAGCTTTCCAAATGGCTGCTGGGCCTTCTGCTGGCGGGTGTGGGGCTCTTTGCCGTGACCTTCACCGTGTACTTCTTCAATCTGGACATGAAGCTCACCGCCATCATCGAGCCCTGGCTCCTGAAGCACTACGACTCCATCGAGCGAGACACACACCTATAAACCAGTTCAAGGGCCTTGCCGCAAAAGCGGCGAGGCCCTTGAGTTTGTCAAAGAAGTCCTTGGACTTCTTTGACAAAGGGGTTGCGCTGCGCTTTGTGCCTCGGCTTACCGCCTGCGGCGGACACCTTGACGCGCGCTCCGCGAGCGGTGTTTTCCGCCACGTACGCGCCGCGGCGGAAAACGGGATTTGACTTTATTTCGCCGCTGCGGCGGCGAAACTCTACGAGGTTTTCGTCCCTTGTTTTTTGTCGGATGGGGGCGCGGGCGAACACAGTTCGCCCCTACGTTCCGCTCCCCGTTTCTTGCGGGCGAACACAGTTCGCCCCTACGTTCCGCTCCCCGTTTCTCGCGGGCGAACACAGTTCGCCCCTACGTTCCGCGCCCCGTTTCTCACGGGCGGAAGAATGCGGCGGCCACCGCGCCGGGGCCGGCGTGGGTACCGATGACGCTGCCGATGAGGGCGGCGGGCAGCTCCCGCTCCCCCGCCTGCCACAGCGCCGCGCTGTCCTGCCGGTATTTTTGCAGCAGCGCGTCGCTGAGCCCGGTGTAGCCCAGCAGGATGGGCTTTTCAAAGTCCACGCCCCCCGCCCGGCGAATCTCCTCCGTCAGCAGATTGTTGGCCTGCCGGGAGCCCCGGGCCTTGCCCAGCACCACGATCTTCCCCTCCCGGATGCCCGCCACCGGCTTGATGTTCAGCAGTCCCCCGGCGAAGGCGGCGGTCTTGGAGAGCCGCCCGCCCCGCTTCAGATACTCCAGCGTGTCCAGCAGCGCGATGACCACCACCTTCTCCCGGCAGCGGCGCAGCTCGGCGGCAATGTCCGGCGCGGAGAGCCCCGCATCCGCCAGACGCAGCGCCTGCTCCACCAGTATTCCGCTGCCGATGGAGGCGGAGCGGCTGTCCACCACAAAAATATTCCCGTATTCCTCGGCGGCGATCATGGCACTTTGGCAGGTGCCGGAGAGCTCTGCGGAGATGGTGATGACCACCGCGCTGTCCCCCGCCAGACGCACCCGCTCAAATATCTCCGCAAAGGCGTCCGGCGTCGCCTGACTGGTGGTGGGCAGCGCGTCGCTCTCCACCAGCCGCTCATAGAACTCCCGGCGGCCGATGGTGACGCCGTCAAAATACTCCGCCTCACCGAAGCGGATGGTGAGAGGCACCACCTCCACCCGGGCCCGCACCGCCTCCGTCACGTCGGCGGTGGAATCAATGATAATTTTTACGCTCATAGCTTCTCCTTTTTATGGGCGGACTTACAAGCCGCTGCGGCTCATGGCACGCAGATTGTCCGCAATGGTCTCCAGCGCGTCGTAGAAGGTGGCCCGGTCGTCGTCGGACAGGCCCCGGCCCGCCCGCTCCACCGCCAGCGCCGCCCGCTGCCGCAGCTGGGCAGCCACCTGACGCCCCTGCTCCGTGAGCCGGATGTCGCCCCGGTAGCGGTTTTTGCCCGGCCCGTCCTTCACCGCCAGCCCCCGCTCCTCCAGAATGGACATCATCCGGGACACGTCCGACTTATCCTTGCCGCACAGCTCGCCCAGCCGGGGCGCGGTGATCCCCTCCGGGAACCGGGCCATGGTGGTAAGATAGGTGGCGTGGGCGCTTTTCAGTCCGTATTTGCCCAGCTCCTCCCCCGCCAGACGGTGCCAGCTGCGGGATATTTCAAAGATCGCAAGGGAAAAGCGTTCAAACCGGTCTGCCATTTTTTGCGCTTCCTTTCCGTTTGGGTCGTTGCCGCGCAAGCGGCGTCCATGATGATACACGAGAGTTGTTGAAAATGCAACATCTTTTCTGTGAACAAATGCCCCATCCCCCGGCGAAAGGGGTACGGGACAGAAAAAAGCCCCGTCCGGGGCAAAAAGTTCTCATTTATCTGGTCTTATATTACCACAAAATCGGGAAAATTTCAAGTCTTGTTCCACGGAGAGGGCGGCACTATACTGGAACAAACTGACACGGGAGGCGAGCCATGGAGGAGCTGGTAACCTATCTGGGGCCGGGCACGGCGGCGGACGCGCGCCGGGAGCTGGCGGCGTGCAACGCGGCGGGCAGCCGCTTTGGTCTGATCCTCACGCCCCGGGAGCTGGAGGAGCTGGCGGAGGCGCGGCAGCAGGCGCTGACCGCCACCGGGCGGGTGGAATTCGGCGGCGGCATTCTGCCCAAGCTGGCGGCGGCCTTCTGCGGGAGCCCCTACCTTAACGCGGAGGACTACGCGGCCACGCTGGCGGAGCTGCAGGAGGCCTTCTACTACTTCAAAAACGAGAGCCGGGACGCGCTCTCCGACGATGAACTGCTGCGCCGCATGGCGGAGCTGTACGACGGGCCGGCCGGGGGCAGCATGGACTACCTGTGCTCCACGGCGCTGCCCGCCCTGTGCCGCCGGCTGCGGGAAAAACGCCTGTGAGCGGCGGGACTTTGACGGGCGTTCCCGGCCCGGAGACGGCGGGGGACGGGGAGCGAGCCCGGCTGCTGACGCTGCTGGCGGAGCAATGCGCCAAATACACCGGCGGGGAGAGCAGCTCCCTGCCCGGGGAGACCGTGGGGGAGCTGCTGCGCTCCCTGCTGTATACCCTCTCCCTGTCCCGGCCGGGTGGGACACAGGAGCCCTTTCCTCTGCCGGAGGGGGAGCTGTGGGCGGCGGTGGAGCAGGGGCGGCGGCATTTATCGGACAAGACGGCGCGGGCCAAACGGCTCTGGGGCGCAGTGTGTACCACCGCGCCCCAGATTCCCAATGACTATTACGCCGACACCCTGCGGGGTCTGGGCGACTATCTGCGCCATTATGACAGGCTGTATTTTGCCCATCTGGCCCCCGGCTGCATTGACTACCCCCTCATCGACCCGCCGCCGGAATCCCTGCCGGGCATCAGCTTCGCGGAGGCCTACCTGACCTCCCTGCTCACGGAAAACCTGCTGCTGGCCCCCTTTGACCCGGCCAAGGTGTCGGCGCTTGCCGGCCGCTCCTCCCAGGTCGTGAAGGGGCGCTATCTGAATCTCTGTCAGCAGCCCCTCATCAACGGGCTGGGGCGGCGGGCGCTGGGAATGAGCGCGCTGCCGCTGACCCTCACAGACGAAGCTCGGGCCGAACTGGGCAAGCTGCTGACCGAGGGCGACCGGGAGGCCGTTCTCCGCCGCGCCGGGGACGAGCTGTGCCGGGAGCTGGGGCGGGAGGACGAGCCCACATACCGCTGTCTCGCGGCGCTGCGGCGCTCCCTGCTGCCCCGACTGGCCTCCGCCCTGGCCGCCGGCGACTTATCCTTCGTGTTCCCGTCGCCGGAATAAGGCGCGCTACTCCTCGTCGCTCATCCAGTAACCCACGCCGACCTCGGTGAAGATATACCGGGGCTCGGCGGGGTTTTTTTCTATTTTCCGGCGGATATTTGCCATATTCACCCGGAGGATCTGGTTGTTTTCCCGTGCGCCGGGGCCCCAGAGCCGCTGGAGGATGGTGTCGTAGGTGAGCACCTTGCCGGCGTACATCCCCAGCAGGGATACCAGCCGGTACTCGCTCTGGGTCAGGCGGGCGTCCTGCCCGTCCACCGTTACCCGGTGCTTATCGTAGTCGATGGTCAGTCCGCCCACGGTGAACTTGCCGGTCTTGGCGGCCTCGTTGTTGCCGGAGGCGGTGAGGGTGTGGCGCATGGCGGTGCGGATGCGGGCCAGCAGCTCCATGGCGGAGAAGGGCTTTGTGATATAGTCGTCCGCGCCCATGTCCAGCGCCTGCACCTTGTCCCGCTCGTGGCTGCGGGCGGACACCACGATCACCGGCAGGTGCGTCCACTCCCGCATGGCCCGCAGCACATCCAGCCCGTCCATGTCCGGCAGGCCCAGATCCAGCAGCACCAGATCCGGGCAGTGGGAGCTGATCATGGAATAGGCCGTGCTGCCGGTGCCCGTGCTGATCACGTCGTACCCGTTGGAGGTGAGCACCGCGCTGATAAAGCTGAGGATGCTCTTTTCATCCTCCACCACCAAAATTTTGTCCTTTGCAGCCATGCTGCCCCTCCTT
>CAZCDJ010000062.1:9426-11007 GCA_964497655.1 uncultured Oscillospiraceae bacterium
TGCCGGGTGTTTCCCCCGTGGATAACGGCGTTCTCCAGCAGATTACCCAGCACCTGCTCGATGAGCACCGGATCCATGGGCACAAACAGCACCTCCTCCGGCGCGGTAACGGCAAGCTCCACCTCCGGGTGGTTCTTGCGGAATTTCCGGGACGCCTCGTCCGCGATCTCCTCCGCCGCCTCCGGGGTCTTTTCGATCTTGGCCTCGCCCCCGCCGATGCGGGTGACGGACAGCAGGTTTTCCACCATGCGCACCAGCCAATCCGCGTTCTCCCGGGCCTCCTCCAGAAGGATCTGCTGATCCTCCTGCCCCATCTCCGGGTGATCCAGCACCAGTCCAATGGAGCCGGAAATGGAGGTGAGGGGCGTGCGCAGATCATGGGACACGGCCCGCAGCAGGTTGGCCCGCATCTTCTCCCGCTCGGTCTCCAGCTTCAGCTTCTCCTGCTCCTTGATATGTGTGGTCAGGGTGCTGGTGCTCACCGCCACGGCCAGCATGGTCACGAAGGTGAGAGGATAGCCGGAGATGGTGAAGTTAAATTCCATATACGGATATGTAAATACATAGTTAACACCCAGCACGGCGATGAGGGCGGCGGCGATGCCGCAGACGTAGCCCTCGGTGAGGCGGGACACCACCAGCACGCAGAGTACGAAAAACAGCGGCACATAGGTGTCTCCGTCGCTGAAATTGCGCAAAACCACGCACAAAACGGCGGTAAGGGCCAGCGACAGCGCCGTCACCGACGTGTCCCGTAAGGCCCGTTTGAAGTTAAATTCCTGCTTTTTGTTGTCCTGCACGCTCTGATTTCCTCCCGCCGCCCCTTTTCCCCCGTAAATATGGCGAAAAAGCGGTAAAATTCCCTGCGTGATGGCCTCTGGATTGTCATTATAACACAGGTCTCCGTAAAAATGTTGTTAAGGATGCACGCCTTGTTAACAGATCTTTGATGAGCTCCCCGGGTTACTGCACAGCGGCTTGTCAGCGTTTTGGAATAGAATATGAACAGCCGATGAACGGCTAATGTTTTTTGGGAAAGAGGAATCGAGTATGGTAACCTTCTGTATCGGCCTTGTTATCCTGCTGGTCGGCGCTGTTCTCTACGGACGTCTGTGCGAAAAAGTGTTCGCGCCGGACGACCGCCAGACCCCCGCCTACGCCCGGGAGGACGGCATGGACTACGTCCCCATGAAGACGTGGAAGAACTCCCTGATCAACCTTCTCAACATCGCGGGCACCGGCCCCATCATTGGACCCATTCAGGGCATCCTGTTCGGGCCCATCGCCTTCATCACCATCCCCATCGGCAACATTCTGGGCGGCGCCATGCATGACTACTTTTCCGGCATGATCAGCGTTCGCAACGGCGGCATTCAGATGCCCGAAATGGTGAAGAAGTACACCGGCAAGACGGTGTACTGGGTCTACGAAATCTTCGTAGGGCTGCTGCTGCTCCTTGTGGGCGCGGTGTTCATCTATACCCCCGGCGATATCGCCGCCACCCAGGTGTTCGGCTTCGACGGAGCCGCCACCAGCACCTCCACCTGGATCATCTACGCGGTGATTTTTGCCTACTACCTG
>CAZCDJ010000063.1:0-10954 GCA_964497655.1 uncultured Oscillospiraceae bacterium
GGCCGCGCACCAGGCGCGCCACGCCGGCCCAGCCCAGAATGCCCAGAATGGCCATCAGCCAGATCAGGCGTTCATAGGGGTTCATCTTAATCTGGTCAAAGAAGGAGCCCATGATAATCAAAATCGGGTAGCTGGGGATGCAGTAGAAAATATCCACGAGACGCATGATGAGCGTATCCACCCAGCCGCCGAAGAAGCCGGCCAGGCCGCCCATGATAATGCCCAGGAAGGTCTCCAGCAGCACCACCACAAAGCCCACCATCAGGGAGATTCGGCCGCCGTACATCATACGGGCCAGAATATCCATGCCGTCGCCATCGGTGCCGAACCAGTGTTGCCCGCTGGGACGTCCGTAGATGTCAATCAGGTAGGTGATCTGGTTGCAGTTGAGCACATACTGGTCGCCCTTGCGGTTCACGGTGATCTCGGTGTCGGCATAGACCACGTTGCCGTTCTCGTCGGTCAGGTAGCTGCCGTTCTGGTCCTGCTCGGGCAGGCCGTAGGTGAACTTGGACACGCTGAGGCCGCCGGCGATCATGTCCTCCACAACCTTCTGGGTCGCCTGCTTCAGGTCTATGGACATGGAGTCCTGGCCGCTGTAACGGCGCACCACGATGGAGGAGATGTAGGCAAGGTCGCTGCCGCCCTTTTCGGTGACGGTGAATTCGCCGCCGGACTCGGAAACGGTGTAGCTCTTGCCGTCTACGGTGAAGCTGCCGTCGTCCACGATGGACAGAAGGGCGCTGGCCTTAAACTCGTCGGAGAGTGTCACGCCGGTTTCAAAGGTGTCAAACACATAGCTGGAGGCCACCAGCGCGGTCTCCGGTGTGCCCACGGTAGCCAGGGTCTTGGTGCCGTCGCCGTTGTCCCGGAACTTGTAGGAGACGCCGTTGTAGTCAAAGGCGCCGCCGTTCAGGTTGGCGAGAGCCACCGCGGCAAAGTCCTCACCGGGGGCGGGAATGCTGTAAGTGAGGCCGGGGGTCTGGCGGGTGACGGAGAACTTGTTCTTGCTGCTCTCCGAAATGGAGTATTGATCGCTTCCCACGCGGATGGAGTCGGTCTTGGAGGCCACGGCGTCCATGACGGCGGCCTGAAATTCCTCATCCAGCTCCTCGCCGGTCCAGGTGAATTCCTTGCCCAGGCGGCTGTAAGTGGCCACGCGCTGGGTGTCGCTGTACACGGCCACGATCTCGCTCTTGTCCGCGGAGATGGAGTAGATCTTTTCGCCCAGCTTGGAGATGACGTACTGCTCCCCCTCGGGGCCGGCGACAATCATCTCGTCCTCGCCGGATTTGTCCATCTCGGCGATGTAGGAGTTCAGCTTGTTCTTCACGGAGTAGTGCACCTCCAGCCCCTCGCCCACGGCGTAGGTGGCGTTGTCGGTGCGCATGCTGGCGTTGGCGTAGTCCACGTTCAGCTGATCGTACTTATAGAAGATCTGGGTCTGGGAATAGGGGTAGAACAGCGGACCCAGGAAGGAGAACACGAACATGAAGATCAGGATGCCCAGGCCCACCAGTGCCAGCTTGTTGCGGAAGAACCGCTTGGACACCAGCCGGCCGGGGGAGAGCACCTTCACGCGCTGGGTATCGTCCAGCGCCATTACCTTTTCGCCGCCGTTTTCCACCTGGGTGAGCATACGCTCACGCTCGGCGGATTCCCGGCGCTTCAGTTCCTCATTGAGACTGTTTCTGTTGGATTCAATCATTTCGTCGCCCTCCTCAATGTACGCGCACGCGCGGATCGACGACGGCATAGAGAATATCGGCAACCAGATTGCCCACCAGCGTCAGAATGGAGATAAACGCCAGATAGAACATGGTGAATGGGATATCGCCGTTGATCATGGAATAGTACGATGTGTAGCCGATCCCTCGGATGGCGAACAGCGTCTCGGTGATGAGGGCGCCGCTGAACAGGCTGGCAAGAGAACCGCCCAGGATGGTGATGAGAGGGATCATCGTATTTCGGAAAGCATGGTGATTGATGACGCGCCGTTCGCTGAGTCCCTTCGCCCGCGCCGTGCGGATATAGTCGGAGTTCAGCACCTCCAGCATGTTGGTGCGGGTATAACGCATCAGAGGACCGATGCTTACAATCGTCAAAGTAACAGCCGGCAGCACGAAATGGCTGACCAGATCCCAGAACTTGCCCCAGTCTGTCATCTGGAGATAGTTCCGGCTCTGCATGCCGGACAGATCAAACCAGCCCAGCTTCACGGAGAAGATGAGCTTCAAAAGGGTTGCCACAAAGAAGGTCGGCATGGAGATGCCCACCAGTGCGATGACCGTCACGGTATAGTCCGTGGCGCTGTATTGCTTCCGGGCCGCGACCACGCCAAGAGGAATGGCGATGACGACCTCCAGAATCAGTGTGACCAGTGCCAGCGCGAAGCTGTACCAGATCACGTCGGCAAACTTCTGGGTCACGGGAACGGTCCAGTTCCAGCTGTCGCCGAAGTTGCCGGTAACAGCGGATTTCAGCCATGTGAAATAGCCTCCCACGATGCCCTTGTCAAAACCGTACTGCACATTCAGCTCGGCGATCCACTCCTGCGCAGATTTCAGGCTGCCGGGCTTGGTTGCCAGCTCCCGGGCCATGGTCTCCACGTAGCTTGTGGGGAGGCTGAACATGAGGGTATAGACGATGAACGTCACGAAGAACAAGATTAATATGCAGAGCAGAAGGCGCTTGATAATAAATTCGCCCATATCTTGACCACCACCTGTAGTAATAGAAGAAAAGCTGGGATTGGGCTATGGGCGCACAAGGCGCCCATAGCCCTTGGATCAGTTTTGCTTAGGGTTTCCCGCTCAGTTCATTTCTATGAGCTCGATGTCGTTCATCCAGCCCCAGAAGGTGGTGATGTCGGGGGTAACAGTGCTCATGTTCACGCGCTCGCTGGAGAAGATCACAGCGTTCTGACGCTGGTAGCAGGGCAGCTCGACGCCCCAGTCAAGGATGGTCTCCAGGGCCTGCTTGTAGGTGGCCTTGCGGAAGGACTGGTCGGCGCTGGAGCGGGCCTCGATGATCAGCTCGTCCAGAGTGTCGTCGGTGATGTAGTAGTGGTTGCTGTCGGTGCCGCCGGCGCCGTTGATGTTGGTGGAGTGATAGACCTGATACATATCAGGATCAGCGGTGGCCTGCCAGGCAGCGGCCCACATCTCGGCGGTGGCGGGGACGGCCTCAAGGGCGTTCCACAGCACGTTGGAGTCGGTGGGGTCGTTGATGTCCAGGGTGATGCCCACGGAGGCAAGGGCTTCCTTGGCAGCGGTCAGGATGCCGTAGTCGGGGTGGTTGCCGGTGCCGTCGCCGGGGATGATGACCTCGTAGTTCATCTTGGCTCCGTCGGGAGCGGCAGTGAACTTGCCGGTGGCCTCGTCCCAGGTGTAGCCGGCGGCCTTGAAGAAGCCGATGGAGGCCTGCAGGGCGGCGTCGTAACGCTCCTGCTCGCTCATGCTGTCGGTGTAGATGGCATTGCCGTCCACGTCAACGGAGTAGGCAAGCATATAGCCGTCGTCGGCCGGACGGGGAGCGGCCCAGGAGGTGTTGGAGATGGGGTACTGGATGACGGTGGCGCGCTCGCCGTAGTAGGAGTTGATGGCGGTGTCGCGGTAGACGGAGAACAGGGTGGCGAAGGCCTTGCGCAGATCCTTGGACTCGGTGCTGGCGCTGTCGTCGCCCACCTTGACGTTGTAGGCGCAGATGCCGATGTAGCCGTAGCCCAGGTTGTCAACGGTGTTGGTGGTGATCACGTCGCCGGTCAGATCGCCGTTGGAGTTGTAGCCCTTGATGGACTCAACCACGCTGGTGGAGAAGGTGGGGTCGGTGATGTCGAAGGTGCCGGACACGATGCCGCCCAGCTTGTCGCCCTCGTCGGTTTCCTTGAAGAGGATGTACTTGATCTTGGGCTCGCCCTTCCAGTAGCTGGCGTTGGCTTCGAAGGTGATGACACCGTTCTCATAGGAGACGAACTTGTAGGCGCCGGCGCCCATGGGCTGAGTGGTCTTGCTCTTGATGATGCTCATGTCGCCCTTGGTGAAGCCGAACATATTGTTGTCGTAGTCATACAGGGAGGCGTCGCCATAGTAGTGCATGGGGGCGATGGGCATGGCGAACTGATAGATGCTGGTGGCCTCGAACTTGGTGCAGTGCACGGTGATGGTGTTGTCGCCGGTCTTGGTAATGCCGGAGATGTTGGGAACGCTCTCACCGGTGGAGACACCGGCGGCGTAGCTGGCGGCCTTGTCGCCCAGTTCGGCGTTGATGAAGTCGGTGATGGCGGTGCCGGCGGTCTCGACGTTGATGCCTGCGTCGGACACGTCGTAGCCGTGGTTGTCGATCATGGCCTGGAAGAAATCAGCGGCGGTGGCGTCGTCGGCCAAGGTGTAGCCCCAGTTGGCGGCGATGGTGGCCACGCTGTCACCCTCGGCGTTGTAGCCGTTGGCAACGCAGTAGTCCAGGATCTCCTGGGCAAACTTCTCGCCGGCGGCGGTGAAAGCGGTCCAGTAGGTGGTCTGCTGCTCTTCGGTCCAGGAGGTGAAGTCGGTGTTGTCCGGGCCGGCGGCCAGGATCAGGTTGCTGAGAGTATCCATGCCGGCGCGGTACTCGGTCATGCCCTCGATGGGCAGGGAGTAGAAGGTAGCGCTTCCGTCATAGGTGGGGTCGGAGTAGACGTACATGTTGAAGATCACGTCGTCGATGGTCATGGGCTCGCCATCGGAGAAGACGATGCCGTCCTTCAGGGTGATGTTGTAGTCCACGGTGCCGTCGTCGTTCTGGACGACAGCGATGTCGGCGATACCAGTGTAGTTGTAATCGGTGCCGTTGTAGGCAACGGTCTCGCCCTCAATGCCGTTGAGGATCACATTGCCCTCACGGTCGGAGTTGATCAGGGCCAGCTGAGTCATCAGTGCGGCGTCCTGGTCGTACTGGGTCTTGCTGAAGAAGGGGCTGAACTTCTGGGAGAACGGGGCATAGCCGACCACCAGGGTGGCGGCATCTTCTGCCGGCGCCTGGGTGGCGGGGGCAGCGGACTCCGCAGGGGTCTCGGTCTTGCCGCATCCGACAAGAGCGAATACCATTACGAGAGCCATGGCAAGGGACAGAATACGGGTCAGGGTCTTGCTCATTTCATTTTCCTCCTCATAAAAGGTATGTATTATTAAGCGCGGCGTGTCGTGGAAAACGATGTGTCACGCATAATAATCGAAAACAGGGGGCTTATCCGCACTTTTTGGCGGACAACTGTCCACGGCGGGTGAATATAAGAACACCGCACACCGCGATGACCGCATCGCCCAGCGCGAAAATAAGATCGCCGGGGAGCATTTTGTCCGGGCCGGTGAGCAGGCCGATCAGCAGACCGATCAGGGCCACGCCGGCCAAACCGGCGGTAAAGGCGGCGCGAACAGGCAGCTCGCGGCTGATTTTGTCCGCCCGCTCATGGGTGTAGGGGCCGCGCCCGGCGCGGAGATACCACACGCACTGGCTCATGAGAAACAGGGGCAGAGCAATAAAGGCGTGGGGCAGAGCCACATAGAGCAGATGGCTGCCCCGGGTTTCCGGCAGCAGCGCCGCAAGGAAGGCGCACCAGGCGCAGACCGTGCAGATGAGAATTCTTGTCCGCAGCGCGCGGACCTGGGACTGGGACGCGGTGAGGCGGTAGTCGCCGCCCACATAGACCGATTCGGTGCGGATGCCGCCCCGCTCGGTGACGCTCTCGCTGAGCTTATAGTCCTTGATATATTTTCTGGAGACCATTAAACTTCCTCAAACAGACGGGAAAGCGGGATTCCAAGCTTATCGGAAATCAGGAACAGTGTTTCCATGGAGACACCCTTCACGGCGGAGCTGTTGTTCGCCTCGATCTGGCTCACAAAGCTGACGCTGCGGCCAATGGCCTCCGCAAACTGCTCCTGGGTCATCCCGCGCATTTTGCGGTAGTAGGCAATCCGCAGGCCGAGTATCCGAAATTTTTCTCTGAAATCCTCACGCATAAATCATACCTCCACCGCATTCTACTATTTTATAGAATACAGCAGAGCTTTATAATAGGCTAAAAGTACAAATACTATCACTCACAGCGAAAGATTCCAGTATGCAGGCGAAAATATGAAATTTCGCTGTAAAGAAATTGCAAAAATGCCGCCCTCCGCTTCGGAGGGCGGCATTGTGCGTACCGGGAGTTTTATTCGATTCCCGTCATGTCAAAGTCGTCCAGCCAGCGGGAGGCGACGCTGCACACATCCCGGAGGCATTTGTCTCCAAAGGGGGACTCCAGCCCCGCGCCGGAGAGCAGCTCCGTGAAGGTCTGGGTGCCGGCGGGCCGGGTGTAGGCCATGTACTTTTCCCAGGCGGCGGCCCGGTCCTTCCCGATGGCGGCCCAGAACTGCAGGGCGATGGTCTGAGCCAGGCAGTAGTCAATATAGTAGAAGGGGCTCTCATAGATGTGGCGCTGGCGCTGCCAGAAGCGGCCCTCGCCGTAGAAGGGCAGGCTCTCGTCCAGCCGCATCCAGGGCAGGTAGATGGCGGAAAGCTTTTTCCACTCCTCGTTGCGCTGGGCGGGGGTCAGGTCGGGGTTCTCGTAGACGATGTGCTGGAAGTGATCCACCATGGTGCCGTAGGGGATGAAGGTGAGGGCGCCGCTCAGGTGGGTGTAGAGGAACTTCTTGGCGTCGTCGCCGAAGAAGCTGTCCGCCCAGGGCTCCGCGAAGAACTCCATGGACATGGAGTGCACCTCGCAGGCCTCCATGGTGGGCCACTGGCACTCACTGGGGATGATGTGGCGTCCGGTGAAGTTGGCGAAGGCGTGGCCCGCCTCGTGGGTGATGACCTCCACGTCGCCGCTGGTGCCGTTGAAGTTGGCGAAGATGAAGGGGCAATTGTACTCGTTGAGGGTGGTGCAGTAGCCGCCGCTGGCCTTGCCCTTGCGGGAGAGCACATCCAGCAGCTCATTCTCGTACATGAAGTCGATGAACGCGGCGGTCTCGCCGCTGAGCTCATGGTAGAACTTCTTGCCGGCGGCAAGGATGTCCTCGGGGCTGCCGCAGGGCTTGGGGTTGCCGGAGCGGAACTCCAGCGCGTTATCCGGGTAGCCCATGGGATAGCTCTTGCCCAGCCGCTCCGCCTGCCGGCGGTAGATCCGGTCGGCCAGAGGCACCACATATTTGACCACGGCGGCGCGGAACTTCTCCACGTCCTCCTTGGTGTAGCAGTTGCGGGTCATGCGGTAGTAGCCCAGCTGCAGATAGCCGTCGTAGCCCAGCTTGCGGCCCATGGAGTCCCGCAGGTGGGTCAGCTCGTCATAGAGGGAGTCCAGCCGCGCGGTGTTCTCGCCAAACCATTTGGCCTCCGCCTGCCAGGCGGCGTGGCGCACGGCGTCGTCCGCGTCCACCTTCTTGGGGCTCAGCTGGGAGAGGGTATAGGTCTCGCCCTCAAAGGGGATCTGGGCGCTGGCCAGCAGCTTGCTGTACTCGGTGGTCAGAGCGTTTTCCTTCTGCAGCTCGGGGATGATCTCCGGGGAGAAGGTCTTAAGGGCGATCTCGGTGTTCAGGAACATGAGGGCGTTGTACTTCTCGGAGAACTCCTTGCGGAAGGGAGTTTGCAGCAGGGAGAGCTTCCACTTCTGGACGTACTCCTCCAGCGCGGGGCCGGCCTCGTCCAGGAAGGCCATCTCGTCGTCGTAGTATTTGTCGTTGGTGTCAATGTCGTGGCGGATGTGGGCCAGGGTGAACATGGTCTCCACCTTGCCGGTCATCTCCTCCACCTCAAGGAAGATGCGGTCGGCCTCGTCGAAGGTGCCGGCGGCGGCGAAGCGCTCCACGGCGCTGTCCATGTTCCGCTTCAGGGCCTCCACATCGGGACGTGCATAGGTCATCTGGGAAAACTTCAAAGCAGTCACTCCTTACAGTTATGTTGGGTACGCTCCGGTGGGAGCGGGTCAGGCAAAGTAGGCCTCCGCAACGGCGGAGAGATCGGCCTCCACGGCCGCATGGTCGGCGGTTTTGCCCGCCGCCGTGATCCAGCACTCGTTGGGGAGCAGGGGGAAGGACTCTCCCACGGCGCTCACCGCGCTGCCCTCTCCGGCGGAAAAGACGCCGCCGTCAAGGAGAATGGGCCGGGCAAGCCCGTTTTCATCAAAGCTCCAGACGGAGCCGTCGCCGCTGCCGCGGCGGGTCAGCTCGGCCATGAAGCAGTAACCGGGCACGGTGAAGCCTCCGGCGGCCTGGACGCCGGCGGGCGAGACGCGAAACACCCGCACCTCCGTGGCATCCGCGAAATACATACTGCCGGACAGATCCACAAATTCCGTGTCCACGGCCAGCAGCTCGGGCGCGCCGTCAAAATCCAGGTCAAGGAGAGTGGCGCCTGCGGTGCGGTCGCTGCGCCACTGGGTCTGGGCGCTCAGCACCGCGGTGGTGAGGGCGGCGGCATCCATGGCGTTGTCGGCATTCTTTCGGCGCATATGGGCGCCGAACAGGAAGGCGGCGATCATGAGCACGGCGGTGATCACGCTGAGCCAGATGTAGGGCGCCCAGTTCTTGTGGTCGTATATGCCGCAGTATCTGCCGTTTTCGTCAAAATTAAAGGTGATGGAGAAAATCCCGTCGCTCCAGGTGGCGCGTGTTCCCTCTCCGATGTCAGTAAAGGAGCAGGCGCGCGTGTCTCTGGGCTCGCCGCATTTTTCCACGATATCGTCGTAGCTGTACTGGGTCATATCGCCCAGAGCCACCATTTTCTTGTGTAGCTTTCCCATTTACGCTGCCTCCATTTCTGTGAAAGTGCCCCCGCCGCATTCTGCGCGGAGGGGGCTTGCGGTGATTCAGTGGAGTGTGCGCCGAAAGTCGCGCCAGCGGTAGAGCAGCATCAGCCCCGCCGCCAGAAGGAACGCAGAGTATTTGTCCGTAAAGACCGCCTCCCGCCCTTAGGATGCGCTGTGGAATGTTTATATATTATATAGGTAAAAGCTCCTGCCGTCAATACGGCGCTTTTGGCCAATCTTGACCCTTTGTCTAAAGAGGGCGTGGGTCAAATTGTCCTGCCGCCGGCTCAGCGCCGGGTGTTGTCCGCTTTGAACCGGGCCAGAATCCGGCGGATCGCGCCCGTGCCCAGCTTGTCGTTCAGCTTGTCCAGAGTGGTCTTGATCAGACCCACAAGATCCGCGTCGCCGGGCCAGTAGCGGGCGATCACGTCCGGGGAGACGCTTTGCAGCAGGTTGTCCGTGACAATCATGGCCAGGTACAGGTCGTCCAGCAGACCCAGTCCGGGGATGATGTCCGGAATCACGTCCACCGGGGAGAGAAAGTAGGCCAGCGCCGCCACAATCTGGGCCTTGCTGCCCTTGGGAACCTCCGGGTCGGTGGAGAGCTTCACCAGCAAATAAAAGAAGTCAGGCAGACACAGCAGCATATTGGCAATGCTGCTGCCGGTGTGACCGCTCACATAGGACTGCACGGTGGAGCGCAGCTTCCGGTAGAAATCGCCGTATTTCTCGTCGCCGGGCGCGCCCTCCGGGTCCTTTTCGTAATCGTAGGGAGATGACATGAGTTTTGGCTCCTTCCGTCAAAATGTTGAATATTCTCATATTTTACCCCACAGAAATATGTTTGTAAATTGTTTTTTCGGTCAAACTCACAATTGCCACAGGTGTGCAAACAAGGTAGAATGTGAGCATAGGGGTGCGCGGTGAATGCCGCGCGACCACCTTTTCGGGGAGGTGGATCGTTTGGAGCTTCTGGAGAGACGTATACGCGAGGATGGCGCCGTACTTCCCGGCGGGATTCTCAAGGTAGACAGCTTTCTGAACCACCAGATGGATACCGCGCTCTTTCATGCCATGGCGGAGGAGTTTTATACCCTTTATTCCGACTGCGGCGTCAACAAGATCCTCACGATTGAGGCTTCGGGCATCGGGCTTGCCTGCATTGCGGGTCAGGTTTTCGGTTGCCCTGTTTTATTTGCCAAAAAGAGCAAGACCCGCAATTTGGGCGGCGACCTTTACACCGCTCGGGTGGAGAGCTTCACCCACGGGGACGTGAACACCATTCTGGTGTCCCGCAGGTACTTGTCCCCCACGGACCGGGTGCTGATCGTGGATGACTTTCTGGCCAACGGCGCGGCTCTCACCGGCCTCATCTCCCTTGTGGAGCAGGCGGGCGCCACGGTGGTGGGCGCGGGCATCGCCATTGAAAAGGCCTTCCAACCCGGAGGCGACCTGATTCGGCGGCGGGGCTACCGCGTGGAATCGCTGGCCCGGATCGAGAGCATGAGCGACAGCGGAGAGATTCGCTTCGTCTCATAGGCAAAGCCCCATAATTGAATACTCAGCGTTGATATATATCAGATAATGATGGTTCTGACGTCTCTACCCGGCGGCCGTAAACAGCCGGACTATCAACGCAGCGGGATAAGACCCTGTTTTGGGGCCTTGTCCGCCGTTGCGTTGCAGGGACCCGTTACCGGGGCCCTGCACCTTTTATTTTTGGTCTTAAATCGCCCTGCGGTTTTAAGATAGAGAGAAATGAAAAAGAAGATTATGGAGGAAAGAAAATGAAAAAGATTCTTACCCTGATCCTTGCTCTGGTCATGGTGCTTGCCCTGTGCGCCTGCGGCACCAAGGCTCCCGCCGGCACCACCGCCCCCGAAGGCACCACCGCCCCCGAGACCGCCGCCCCCGCCGTCACCTCCGACATGAAGGTCGGCTTCATCTTCCTGCACGACGAGAACTCCACCTACGACCTGAACTTCATGAACGGCGCCAAGGAAGCCTGCGCCGCCCTGGGCCTTTCCGAGGATCAGTACATCTTCCGTACCAACATCCCCGAGGGCCAGGAGTGCTATGACGCCGCCTGCGAGCTGGCTGACGCCGGCTGCAACATCATCTTCGCCGACTCCTTCGGCCATGAGGACTACCTGATCCAGGCCGCCAAGGAATTCCCCGAGGTGCAGTTCT
>CAZCDJ010000064.1:0-8753 GCA_964497655.1 uncultured Oscillospiraceae bacterium
TGGCTCCAATGGTCGCAGAACAGCGTCTCAGAGGTGGGGCGGATGCAAAGCCGCTCGGGCAGCTCCTCGCTGCCGCCCATGGTGACCCACGCGCACTCCGGCGCGAAGCCCTCCACATGGTCCTTCTCCCGCTGCAACAGACTCTCCGGAATGAGCAGGGGCATGGACACGTTGCTGTGGCCGGTGGCCTTAAACTTGGCGTCCAGCACGCCCATGATGTTCTCCCAGATGGCGTAGCCGTAGGGGCGCAGGATGAAGCAGCCCTTCACGCCGGAATAATCCACCAGCTCCGCCTTGGTGCACACGTCGGTGAACCACTGGGCAAAATCCACCTCCATATCGGTGATCTGTTCGACTTTCTTTTCTTTGGCCATTTGTTATACTTCCTTTCAGACGCGGGCCCTTCCCGCGCCATGCTGAATGACCATTTTATAAAACAATCCATCCATTGTCAAGCACAAGGGAGGCGGTGCCGATATATAATGTGGTAGCGAAGGCTGACAAGGAGCGATGCGCTTTGAGTACATACGGCAAGTTCTACTTCCGCCCGGGCGCGGGCGAACAGATCTCCACCCAGATTACCCCCGGCGAGGACACCGCCGCCTCCATCGTGGGGCGGGTGCTGAGCAGCGAAGGCGAAGCGGTGGCCGATGCGGTGGTGCTGCTGTTTCTGCCGGGGGACGGGGAGAACATGACCCTCATCTCCCGCTTCATCACCGACGAGGACGGTCATTTTATCTTTGGCCCCCTCTGCGCCGGCACGCTCTATCTCATCAAGGTTTTCCGGGAGGACGCGAAGCTGCGGGAGCTGGAGATTCGCACCGAGGCCTGACCCCCGGGCAAAGTTCATAATTAATCCCTTGACCGGGTACGTTATTCTCATTATAATGTATCCGGTCGTTTTTTTGATAGGAGGTGACCTCCATCACCAGACAAAAGTTTATGGGCGAGCTGACAAAGCTCCTTTCCGGCATGGCGGAATGGGACAGAGAGGCCGTCATCGCGAAATACAATGCCCTGTTCGACGGAGACCCCAGCGAGGAGGAGGTGGCTGCCCGGCTGGGCAGTCCCACCATGACCGCCGTGCGGGAGCTGCGGGGCTACGCGCCCACGCCCAACCCCGCGGAGGACGCGGAGACCACCCAGCCGGAGGGGGAGCCCCCCACTCCGGAAGCCCAAGGCGACGAAGTCCCCGAGGCAGCCACGCCGGAAGCCGACGAGGCCGAGGAAGTCCCCGCCGACGGGGAAGCCCAGCCGCTCCCGCCGGAGCCGGAGACCGTGACCCCGGAGGATTTTCCGGACATTGAGGCTCTGCTGGACGCGCCGGAGGGTGAGGTCGACGAGGATATCCCCGCGCCACTGTCCGCCGACCAGACCACCGCTGCCCGCAGGGACATGCTTCCCGCTGACGCAGCGCCGGAAATCGCGGCAGAACGCCTCCCGGAATATGTGGAGCTATCCCAGGTGGATTTGGCCGCCGAGGAGCCGGAGTACGGCATCCCCCCGGTGGAGTGCAGCAAGCTCCGCCCCGGCCGGGTCATTTTGTACACGCTGTTCGGCCTGCTTCTCTGCCTGCCTGCCGCCGCCGTGCTGGCCGCGCTGGCGCTGGCCACTCTGGCGCTGGGCGTGGGCGTGTGCGCCGCCGGCATCTTTGCCGTAACGCTGTCCTTCCACGGCATCACCGTGTTTGCGGATGTGATGCTGCTGTGCGGCGTGGGCGTGGCCACCGCCGCGCTGGGCGTGCCCATCGCCTTCTTCGCCTTCTGGTTTTTCACCCGCTGCGTGATAGGTTTTGTGGATTTGGTGCTGCGCGGCGGCAAAAAGTGGTGCCGCGAAACGCCGGAGAAGGAGGATGAGGACGAATGAAGGCTGCCTGGAACATTGTTTTGTATATCACGCTGGGCCTGCTGGTGCTGGGCGGCGTGTGCTTCGGTCTCTCCCTGCTCATGGGCGCGGATCTGGTCCGCATTGCCGACGCGGTGTTCGCCCGCTACGATCTCAGCCAGACCCTGCTGAATGTCCGCGCCCTGATCGCGCAGATTCTGGGGGTCTTTTGAAAAACTCCATATGCTCACGCAGGGGCCGATGAATTCATCGGCCCCTGCGTTTTTGCTGGCATGGCAGGCATTGCGGAGGGCGGAGAGACCTTCCGCTGTCATTGGGAGGCGCATCGCGACGAAGAATCTCTCCGGGGGACAAGATCCTTCGCTGCGCTCAGGATGACAGGGAGGGGGCGCGGGGGTGACGGGAAACCCGGGCGTTTACATCCCGGTGGTGGGGCTGGCGGAGGGCGTGGCGCCGGACACGCCGTCGGGAGGCGTGGCGCCGGTGGTGCCGTCCGGGCGAGTACCCTCCGGGCGGGTGCCGTCCGCAGGCGGGCTGGGCATAACGCCCCCCTCCGGCATGGTGGGCCGGGTGCCGTCGCCGGAGGGCATCTTTCCCTTGCCGCCGAAGCCCCCGAAGCCGCCCATTCCCCCCTCGCTGTAATGCAGGGAGGTCATCTCCACGGTGGAGAGGGTGGCGGGATCGGTGATGACCGCGTTCTCCGCGTAACCGTTCTCGTCGGTGGCCACCGTGCCGGTGGCCACGGTGTAGGTCTGGCCGCTCTGGATGCCGGGACAGCTCACCACCAGAGTCTCATACGCCTTTGTGGGGGTAAAGGCGCAGAGGGCCGTGCCGCCGCTGTCCACCAACGCCACGGTGGCGTCCGCCTGACCGGCAACGCTGACCATGATGCTGCCCTGGGCGGAGGTATCGGCAAAGCTCTCGGCCATGCCGGCGGCTCCCGCCGCCATCACCACGCCGCCGCTGACCGTGGCCTCCGTGCCGAAATCCAGCGCGCCGTTGGCGCTGCTGGTGGGGCCGCTCACCAGCGTGACGCCGCCGGTGACGGTGAGGCTGCCGTTGGAGTCGATGCCGTCCCCGTCCGCGTCCACAAAGAGGGTACCGCCGGAGATGAGGATGGTCTTGGTGGCGTCCCCCGCGAACGAGTCAGCGCCGAACCTTCCGGTGGTGCCGCTGCTGTCCGCTCCCCCGGCGGCGTTCAGGCCGTCGTCACTGGCCCTCACGCGCACATTGCCGCCGCTGATGGTGATATTCGCGCCCTCCAGTCCCTCACAGGAGGAGAGGACGGCAACCCTGCCGCCGGAGATGGTAAGCGCGCTGTCGCTGTGCATCCCGTCGTCGCCGGCGGTGACGGTGACGCTGCCGCCGGTGACGGTGAGGCCCTCGTTGGCCTGAAGCCCGTCCTGCACGCACGTCACGGTGAGGCTGCCCCCCTCCAGCGTCAGGGCGTCCTTGCACACCACGCCGTGCTGATAGCTGCCCGTCACCGTAAGGCTGCCCTCGCCCTTGATGGTGAGACTGTCCTTTGAAAACAGCGCTCCGTCCACATTGGTGTTGTCCTTGGTGACGGAGAGGGCGTAGTCGGCGGCGTCGGTGAGGGAGTTTTCCGTGCCGTCCAGAAGCACCACCGTCACAAGGCCGTGCTCCATGACAAAGGGGCAGCTGTCGGCGCTCCGCAGGGACAGGCCGTCCAGATAAAGGGTCACGCTCTCGGTTTTGTCCACATCCACCCAGAGCTGCCCGTCGGCGCTCTCGCCGCTTATGCGGTACGCGCCGGGGGCGGTGACGGTGGCTTTTGTCCCCCGGGTCTCCACGCCGTCGCCGGCGGTGACGGCGCTCTGGGAAAAGGTGATGTCCACCGCGCCGCTCAGGTCATACTCCACCGGGGTTGCGGCGGCAGCGTCCTCCGTGGCGGCGGGGGTGGCGGCGGCGGCATCGGACGTATCGCCGCAGGCGGCAAGGCTGAGACACAGCGCAGCCCCGCAGAGCAGAGAAAGAACTTTTTTCATAGTGACGCACCCTCCCTTCCATCCTCCGCCACGCCCAGCGCCACCTCCAGATTGCCGTTGCGGCAGCGCAGCTCGTCTAAAAACGCCTGGGACTGCTGGTCGTCTTTCAGGGTCAGGCGGTAGTGCAGCCGGTAGAGGCTGCCCATATTGGTGGTCTTGGCGGAGACAAATTCCGTATGCTCCGTGTATTTCTCAAACAGGTCGTCAAAGGAATGGGCGAAGTTCAGGGACTCGGGCACGGTAAGGCGCAGCTCCCGCTCCAAGGTCTCCCCCGTGCCGTTTCTCCGGCAGGAGAGCAGCAGCACCACGGCGCACACAATGAGGGTAAACACCACCGCCACGCCCAAATAGCCGCCGGCGGTGGCAAGACCCACGGCCATGGCGGAGAAAATGCACACCAGCTCCCGGGCGGAGCCGGGGGCGGAGCGGAAGCGAATCAGGGAGAAGGCCCCCGCCACCGCCACGCCGGTGCCCAGATTGCCGTTGACCATCATGATGACGGTCTGCACCACGGTGGGCAGCAGCAGAACGCACAGCCCAAGGCTGCGGCTGGCCCGGGCTTTGTACCCGGCGGTGAAGGCGATGAGCGCGCCCAGGGCAAGGGCGGTCAGCGTGCAGACGAGATAGCCTCCCACGGTGAAGCTGTCGGTAAAGACAGGCTGGAAAATTGCGTCGAGCATTGGGACTTCCTCCTTGTGATGATTTGATAGGCCGTGCCGTACTTGGAAAAGGAGCTGGGGTACAGCTCCAGATCCCGCAGCGCGTCGCTGAGCCAAAGGGGCATGGCGGCAAGCACCTTGATCTCCATCACCCACACCCCCGGCGGCAGCAGGGAGCTTCCGGCGGAGCCCTTTTCCAGCTCCGGGCTGTCGGTGCGATAGCGCAGCCCTTCGTCGAAGGTGAGGCGCACGTCCCTGTCCTCCACGGCGTACATCGCCTCCCGCTCGCTGCTGATGACCACCGCCGGACGCAGATTCCCCTGGGCGCGGAAGCAAAAGTCAATCTCCCGCATGATCTGGGTATCCACAGGCAGCCGCCCGGTGGCGAGATACTCCTTCGCCTGGGCGAGCGTCATGCTCTGCCGCCGCTTATACACCGTGCCGCCGCACTTTTTCTTCAGCTCCAGATACACGGTGGAGCCGCTCTCCGGCGTGCCATAGCTGCGAAGGCGCAGCTTTTCCTTATAGAAGGGACGCTCCACGCTGGCGCGGATCACCCGCCAGTCCGGCGTGTCGAAATAGGCGCTGAGCACCGTGCTGCGCCCGAATTCGTCGGCCCGCAGCCGGTGGCCAATCCGCTCCATCAGCGCCTGGCGCTGTACGTCCGTCACCAGATATTTGATCTCCGCGCGCTGGAATATGGATGAGCTCCTTGCCATATCGCGCCTCCTTGCTCTCGGTTTCTGTCCCGATGATAGAGGACGCCCCTTAAAAAAAGCTTAAAGTCATAGAAAATTCAAATTTCAGGGTTTTTTAAGTGTTGAAGGGTAGTGTGTATCTTGATAAAATAGAACAAAAAGGCAGGGGACAAAATTGCGTATCCTGATTGTAGAGGATGAGAAGCGGCTGGCAAAGGCGCTTCGGGAAATATTGGAGCGGCAACGGTGGATGGTGGACACGGTGTACGACGGCGGCGACGCGGTGGAGTACGGCGTGAGCGGCATCTACGACGCCATCGTGCTGGACGTGATGCTGCCGGTGAAGGACGGGGAGGCCGTGGCCCGGGAGCTGCGGGCGCGCCGGGTGAGCACGCCCATTTTGATGCTCACCGCCCGCAGCGCCGTTTCCGACAAGGTGGCGGGGCTGGACAGCGGCGCGGACGACTACATGACCAAGCCCTTCGCCCCGGAGGAGCTGCTGGCCCGGCTGCGGGCCCTCACCCGGCGGCAGGGGGAGGTGACCGGGGACGAGCTCACCTTCGGCGACCTGACTCTCGCGGTGAGCGCCGCGCTGCTGCGCTGCGGCACCCGGGAGGTGCGTCTGAACCTGAAGGAGCTGGAGCTCATGAAGCTGCTGCTTGCCCGCCCGGGCACGATTCTCTCCAAGGACGAGCTGCTCTCCCGGGTGTGGGGCTACGACAGCGAGGCCACCGACAGCAGCGTGGAGGCCTATATGTCCTTCCTGCGGCGGAAGCTGAGCTTTCTGGGCTCCGCCGTGGCAATCACCGCCCTGAAAAAGCAGGGCTATCTGGTGGAGGAAAGCCATGCTGAAGCGACTTAAGAAAAAAATGATCCTCACCAACATGGCGCTGGTGGGGATTGTGCTGTGCGTGGTGTTTTCGGCCTTTTGCGTCAACTCCTACCGGGACAGCCGGATGCGGCTGGAAAGCGGCCTGCGGATGGCGCTGGAGCTGGGGAAAGCGCCGGTGCAGCAAATTGGCTCCCGTCCCGGGGGCGGGCCCCGCATGGACTTCACCGCCTGCGTGGTGGCGGTGACGGACGGGCAGGGCGGGGTGGTCTCCACCCGGGAGATGGGCGCTTCCATGGATGGGGACACCCTCACCCACGCGGTGAGCGCCGCCCTTTCCGCCCCCAGGGAGAGCGGAACGCTGTCCTCGCTGGGGCTCTTTTATGTACGGGCGGACACCCGGGACGGGGATGGGGGCGTGAAGCTGGCGCTGGCGGATTCCACCGCCCTCACCGCCTCCGTCCGGCGGGACGCCCTCACCTCGGCGGGGCTGCTGGCTGCGGGCATGGCCGTGGTGTATCTCATCAGCCTGTGGCTGAGCACGCTGGCGGTTCGCCCGGTGGCGGCGGCGTGGGAGAGCCAGAAGCGCTTTGTGGCTGACGCCTCCCACGAGCTGAAAACCCCCCTCACCGTGATTTTGGCCAACAGCAGCATCCTGCGCGCCCACGCCACCGACACGGTGGCCTCCCAGAGCCAGTGGCTGGAGAGCACCGAGGAGGAGGGGGCGCGGATGCGTACCCTCATTGACGAGATGCTGCGCCTTGCCGCCTCCGACGGGGAGGAGCAGCCCCCCACCCTCACGGACACCGATGTGAGCGAGCTTATGCAGGAGCAGCTGCTGTACTTTGAGCCGGTGGGCTTTGAGCAGGGCGTGTCCCTGGTCTCCCGGGTGGAGAGCGGCGTCATCGTCCGCAGCGACCCGGCCCGGCTGAGCCAGCTCCTGCAAATTTTGCTGGATAACGCGGTGAAGTACGCCCCCGCGGGCAGCGCCGTCACGGCGGAGCTGTGCCGGGAGGGGAAGGGCGCGCAGCTGCGGGTGATCAACGGCGGCGAGCCCATCCCGGAAGCGGACCTGCCCCACATTTTTGACCGGTTCTACCGCACGGACCGGGCCAGAGTGGAGGGGGGCTACGGTCTGGGTCTGGCCATCGCCAGAAGCCTCAGCGAGAGCCTGGGAGCCGCCCTCTCCGCCGAAAACGGGCCGGAGGGCGTCACCTTCACCCTGCGGCTTTAACCTTGGGAAGCTCTGATGAAATCGGCGTGTGCGAATTGGCGAGGGGATTTTTCGTCCGGCAAGGCGTGCGCGTGGATTTGATCAGAGCTTCCTTAGATCGTGTGCCGCAGCCTGCCCGCCAGCAGCACCAGCCCCACGCCCCCGAAGGAAAAGCTCAGGGAAACGATGGGCACCAGCCGCTCCGAGAGGAAGGTCAGCTGCCGGTCCGTGGGGGCCATGGTGAGCGCCGCCAGCAGGGCCAGCGCCGCCGTGAGGACGATCAGCCAGCGCCCGTTTCCCAGCTCCCACGGCCCCCCGCCGTTCGCCCGCCGGGGAAAGGCCAGCGCCCGCCGGGCCTGGGCGGAGGCAAGGCGCAGCACCAGCGTCACCAGCACAAAGTCCGGCAGCACCCACAGCGCCGTGACCAGCGCCTCAATGCGCTGCACCGAGCCGAACAGGCTGGCGTTTCGCACCAGCACAAAGAAGGGGTTCGACATGTCGGCGGTGAACTCCGCCCCAAAGCGCCCGATGGACGCGGCGGTGAGCGCCGAGAGAAAGCAGCAGGCCAGCACGGCCCAGCGCCCGTAGCGCCGGGCGCGCCGGTCGTCCCCGGGGGTCAGCCCCTCGGCGAAGGAGACGCACAGCAGGATTAGCCCCGTCACGTCCACCGCCGGCAGCGCCCCCAGCAGAAGGGCGGGAAGCTGCCGGGGCGTCACCGGCAACAGATTTTGCACCCGGAAGCCGGCAAAGGCGAACAGCAGCACCAGTCCCAGCCCCGCCAGCAGCAGGGGCCGGAAGATCTCCGCGCAGCGCCCCAGCGCCCGCGTCGGGCCCAGCGTCGCCACAAGACTCAGCAGCAGCATTACCCACACGAACAGCCCCGGCGCGCTTCGGGGGTAGATGGCGGTGACAAAGCGCTCCGCGCCGCTGCGCAGCAGAAAGCCCGCGTAAAAGGTGAGCCATGTGGAGCTGACCACAAGGGAGCGGGGCGACGTTCCCCCCCGTGTGCCCCAGCGCCCGGCGCACCATGCCCCCCATGCCCTCCCCGCAGCGGCGGCGGGCCATCAGGCGGGAGATCATCCAGTTCAAAAGCAGCAGCGCCGGAATGGCAAGGAGGGGCGAAAGCCACGCCCCCCGTCCCGCCAGAACGGCGCACTGCCCGGGAATCAGGCGCAGCGCCGGGGACAGAAAGCCCACCCCCGCGATGGCCAAAAGCTGACGGACGGTAAGTCCGTCTTTCTTTTCCTCCACTACTTGCCGCCCCCGCTCACATTGGCCGAATCCCTCAGATCCTGCACCCGCACAATCTCCGCCTCCGCGCTCACCCGGATGGGCAGCTGCTCCAGCAGCGCGGGCCATTCCTCCGCGCAGCCCTCCCATTTCAGGGGCTCGCGCACCGATAGACGCCGCCCCAGCCCCATAAAGTCCGCCCGGGCCGCCCGGCTGACGGACAGCACCCCCCGCACCCAGCGCTCCGCCGCCGCCGCCAGCTCCTGCCCC
>CAZCDJ010000064.1:8853-10638 GCA_964497655.1 uncultured Oscillospiraceae bacterium
GCCCCCCGCCTTGGTGACGGCCTCTGCCGCCGTGCCGTGGCGCACCACGATAAGGGGCGTATCCATGCGGGTCTGCACGCTGCGCTCCACATAGTCCAGAAACCGGGCCGCGTCCCCTGCCGCCCGCTCCCCCAGCAGCAGATAGGCGGTGTGGGGGAAATACAGCTCCTCCCGGGTGGCCAGATCCTGCACCGCCTCCACCGCCAGCCCCACCGACGGCCCCGTGGCCGCCAGCCGCACGCAGGGCAGCTCGTCCCCGCCCTTGCCGGAGGACACCGCCAGCCCCACATCCCCGTTTTCCTCCAGATCGTAGCCCACCGTGCGGATGAGCACCAGCTCCTCAATGGGCCGGTAGTTGGCGTAAATGGAGCCGCCGCAGCCGCTCATGGGCACAAGCGCCAGCACCAGAGCCAGCGCAATCAGTTGTTTCATCCCCGCTCCCCCTTCACCGCTTGAATACCAGCACGCCGCCCACCATCAGGGCCACGCCCAGCAGCTGTGTCCACCCGAAATGGACGCGCTCCGCCCCCATCAGGCCAAAGGCGTCGATGCCCGCCGCCACCAAAAGCTGGGCAATGAGAATCACCGACACCGCCACCGTGGGGGACAGGGCGCGGATGCCCAGCATCACCGCAAGGGTGATGAGAAGCCCCAGCGCGCCCCCCAGCCAGCAGCCCCAGGACACCTGAGAAAGCCGGGAAAAGGAGCCGTCCCGGGCAAAGAGCAGCGCCGCAAGACTCAGCGCCGCCGCGGTGCACTGCACCAGCGCGTTGGCCTGCAAATTACCGATGCCCTGGCCCAGCCGGGTGTTCATCACCCCCTGCACACTCATGGCCGCTCCGGCGATCACACAAAAAATGAAGCCCGCCAAGGCCGTTCCTCCTCTATTACGCCGATTTTTTCATTTCCCTCTTGTGCGCGACGCGGGGATATGGTATAACATCTGTACGCATCATAAAAACATTTGCCCATCACAGGAAGATATGGAGGTTCGAGTATGCCCGAAAAAGGGAAAACGAAATACTACCTGGTGGATGCCGCCGTACTGCCCGAGGTGTTCGTGAAGGTCACCCAGGTGAAGGAGCGGCTGGAAACCGGAGAGAGCCGCACCGTGGCGGAGGCCGTGGACCGGGTGGGCTTAAGCCGCAGCGCGTTTTACAAGTATAAGGACAGCGTGACCCCCTTCCGCGACATGAAGCGGGGCAGCATCATCACCTTTCACGCCCTGCTGCGGGATCGCAAGGGCACGCTCAGCGCCCTTCTTGCTATTTTTGCCGACACCGGCGCAAATATACTGACCATCAACCAGTCCATCCCCACCAACGGCGTGGCGCTGGTGACCATCTCCGCCACCACGGAGAATATGCTCATCCCCACGGACGAGCTGATTGCCCGGGCGGAAACGCTGGAGGGCGTCGTTAAGTTCGAGGTGCTGGCGGGCTGACCGGCGAGAAAATACACTTGAGAGAAGGACGATGATATGGTCAAGGTTGCCATACTGGGAATTGGCACGGTGGGCGGCGGCACTGCCCAGGTGCTCACCAAAAACAGGGACGCCATCTCCCGGGCTGCGGGACAGGAGATCGAGCTGAAATACATCCTCTGCCGCCGGCCCCGGCCGGACAGTCCCTTTGCCCCCCTGATCGTGCAGGATTTCGACATCATTGAGAATGACAGCGAGATCGCGGTGGTGGCGGAGTGCATCGGCGGGGCCACGCTTGCCTACGACTATGTGAAGCGCGCGCTGCTCGCCGGCAAAAACGTGGTCACCTCCAACAAGGAGCT
>CAZCDJ010000065.1:0-10553 GCA_964497655.1 uncultured Oscillospiraceae bacterium
ACATGTCGGTGCGGTGGTTCCAGTTTTTCATGGCGAACTGATCCAGCAGATAGCCCTCGTGCACGGCGTGGATCTCAACGCCGTCCACACCGGCCTCGCGCAGCTTCTTGGCGGTCTTGCCGAAGGCCTCCACCATCTCCCGAATCTCGGACACGGTGAGGGGACGGGAGGTCACGTCCTCCGCCCAGCGGTTGGGGGTCTCGGAAGCGGAGGCGCAGATATACTGCACGTCCACGATGGGGCTTGCGATCTTGTTGAGCAGGTCGCTCTTGGCCAGGGTGGTCATCCAGCCGTTGATGGCCATGGAGCGGCCCATGCCGGCAGCCAGCTGGATGAACAGCTTGGCTCCGGTCTTGTGGAACTCCACCATGTAGTCCTTCAGCTCTTTGAACATCTTGTCGTTCTGATAGAGCCACTTTCTGCCGGGAATACCCATCTGGTCGCGCACACACTGCATGCCGGGAAGGATCAGACCTACGCCGTCCTGTGCTCTGTTGAGCAGAAAATTCGCCGCTTCCTTATCGAAGTGGTTGGGCTCGAGCCATCCAAACAGCGAGGTGCCGCCCATGGAACACTGCACAATGCGGTTCTTGATCTCCACATCGCACACCTTCCACGGAGTAAATAGAGCGTTGTACTTCTCGTCCATGAAATCTTCCTTCCTTATCCTATGTTTTTGTTTGTGCCGAAACGTTCTTCCTCCTGATCGCTGCAAACGGAACACTATGACCTCTTATACAGAGTTGTTATAAGTCTAACATAAGAATTAGCAAAAAGCAATAACTTAAGTACATCTGTCAGCGGGTATTTAAGAGAAATTTGCTAACAACTTGTTAGTTAAACTAACAACACGACGTTTTACAGTGGATAAAACGCGGCAGATTACCACATTATGGGATTTACCGCCGCCAACCGTCCTCTCCGGATACAATATAGATATATAGGAGAAAAGCCCGCTCCGGCGCGGGCCTCTCTCCTGCGGGGCGGCGCCTTCCCTCAGCGGGTCTCGCCTCCGGCACAGGCGGGCTGCGGGTAGGTGTAGCGTATCCCTTTGTAGTTTTCCATGACCACCTTGTCGTCATCCATGGAGGTCACATAGTTGTAGCCCACGGGAATCTTGCCGCCGCCCCCCGGCGCGTCGATGACGAACTTGGGCACGGCGTAGCCGGAGATGTTGCCCTGCAGCGCGTGGACAATGTCCACGCCCTCCTGCACGGTGGTGCGGAAGTGGCCGATGCCCCGGCTCAGATCGCACTGATAGAGGTAGTAGGGGCGCACACGCATATGCACCAGACCCAGCATCAGCTTTTTCATGGTGTCCACATCGTCGTTCACGCCACGCAGCAGCACGGTCTGGTCGCCCAGGGGGATGCCCGCGTCCACAATGGCCTGGCAGGCCCGGGTGGATTCCGGCGTGATCTCCCGGGGGTGAGAGAAGTGGGTGTTAATCCAGATGGGCTGATATTTTTTCAGCATGGAGAGCAGCTCGTCGGTGACGCGCATGGGCAGCACCACCGGCACCCGGGTGCCGATGCGGATGATGTCCACATGGGGAATGGCCCGCAGGGACGCGATAATCTTCTCCAGCCGCTCGGTGCTCATCACCAGCGGGTCGCCGCCGGAAATCAGCACGTCCCGAATCTCCTCATGGTCGCGGATATACCTGAGGGCGGCCTTCATCTCCGGCTCGGTGATGATGCGGTCCTCCTCCCCCACCACACGGCGGCGGGTGCAGTAGCGGCAGTAGGCGCTGCACCGCAGCGTCACCAGAAACAGCACCCGATCCGGGTAGCGGTGGACGATGTGGGGCACGGGGCTGTCGTGCACCTCCCCCAGCGGATCGGACATATCCGCCTCGCAGGGCCAGGTCTCCTCAATGGAGGGCACGCAAATCCTCCGAATGGGGTCGTTGGGGTCGGAGGGGTCCATCAGGCTGGCGTAGTAGGGCGTCACCGCCATGCGGAAGGATGAAAGGCACTTTTCCACATCCGCCCGCTCCCCGTCGCTCATGCCCAGATATTTGGCAATACCGTCGGCGGTGGTAATGCGGTTGGCACACTGCCACCGCCAGTCGTTCCAGCCCGGATAGCGGGCGGCATAGTCCGCGCAGCGCTTCATCGCTCCGCCTCCATTCCCAGACGCCGCAGGGCGGCGCGGAGCACGCAGGCCACCAGCCCGTCATACGCCACGCCGGAAAACGCCGCCAGCATGGGATAGTCGCTGTAACCGGGAGCCAGCCCCGGCAGCGGGTTGATCTCAATGAAAAAGATGTTTCCCGCCCCGTCCATGCGGAAATCCACCCGGCCGAAATCCCGGCAGCCCAGCAGGGTGAACACCCGGCGGGCGTAATCGCGCATAGTGCGCTCCGCCTCCGGGGACAGGTGGGCGGGGCAGGCATAGTCCACATACCTCTGATAGTCCTGCTTCACGCCGTAGCTGTACACATGGGTGTCCGTGCGAAAGATAATCTCCATGGGCGGGAACACCCGCGTCTCGGCCCCGTTGCCCAGCAGCCCCACGGTGAACTCCCTTCCCTCTATGTATTCCTCGCAGAGCATGGGCTCGCCGTAGTCCGCCAGAGCGCGGCACACCACCCGCTCCAGCTCCCGGGAGTCCCGGGCAAGGCACAGCTCCCCGATGCCCTTGCTGGAGCCCTCGGCGTTGGGCTTTACAATCAGGGGAAAGCGCAGTGCCTCGGCCCGCGCAAGCCCCGCCTGATCCGCCGCCACCACGCTTTCGGGTGTGGGCACACCCTCGCTCCGGGCAAGGCGCTTGCACAGCTCCTTGTCCAGCGCGATGGCCAGCGCGGTCTCGTCCGAGCCGGTGAAGGGGATGTTCAGCAGATTCAGAAGCGCGGGCACCTCCGCCTCCCGGCCCCGGCCCCGCAGCCCCTCCGCGATGTTGAAGGCCAGATCAATGGGCCGGCGGACAAGCTCGCCGGGCAGGGTGGCGTCCGCCTCAAACAGCTCCACGGCGCAGCCCGCCCGCTGCAGCGCGGCGCGGATGGCGTACACCGTATCCAAGCTGTCGTATTCCGCCTGCGCGTCCTCCGTTTTGCCTTGATTCTCCCCTTTGGAATTGAATATCACACCAACAGTGAGCTCCCCGGACGGGAGCGGCACATCGCCTGTGGTTTCTTCCATGATAAGATCACATCTCTTTCTTTTCCGGGATGACCCGAATATCAGAATTGGTATAGCGCAACCGGGAGGTGTTGTCAACGGTTATTATTAACATATTTTCTGGGAAAAACACGTCAAAAAAGGTCTGCCGCGAGGTGTTCGCGACAGACCTTCTCTATCCCTGATTTTACTTGCTGAACACGGCTACAATCCGCTGGAAAAAGTCCCCGATGGCGGCGGCGATGTTCTTCAGGCTGTCCACAAAGCCGCTGACCTTGGTCTTGGCTTCGGCCATCTTTTGCAGGGTGTTTTGCACGGACTCCACCTTTTCCTTCAGCCCGGCGGCATCCAGCTTCTCCAGCTGGCGGCACAGGGACACAAGCTGCCCCATCTGGGTCTCGGTGAGGGTCACGTTGTACTCCTTGGCGATCTCTCCGATGCGGGCGCGCAGCTCCGTGTCGGTGAGGTCCTTGGTTTCGTCCAGGATGAGCTTCAGCTCGTTGACAATCTCCACGCTGTCGTAGGAGCCGATCTGGTCTGCCAGCTCCGCGGTGACGGTGAGCTCCTGGGTGCTCACCAGTTTGGCGGTCTCGTCCAGCTTCTCGCCGGTGATGTCCTCATAGGCCATGTACACGCCGGTGAGGGCGGCGGTGCCGCTGACGGTGAAGGGGGCAGCCACCACAACCTTCGCGTCGGTAATGCCGGCGGTGGCCAGCGCGCTCACATACATGGAGGGGGTGCACCAGTCAATGTTGGAGGCGGTCACATCCAGACCCTTGCCCTCCTCCAGCGTCTTAATATACACGCAGGAGATGGAGCGGGTGCCGATGCGGCTTTCGTCCACAAAGCCCTCCAGATAGGTGCGCTCGTCCGCGTTTGTGACCTTCATCTCCGTCACGTCGCCGCGCTTCACGCCGAAGGCACTGTACACCGACGCCACCTGTTCCTCCGTCAGATCCGCGCCGATGACGGCGCGCTCCTGGCCCGCGTCAATGGCCAGCGCTGACCCCAAAGAGGTAAGCAGGCAGACGCACAGCAAAACAGAAATCAGTTTTTTCATTGTTTTCCTCCGCAATCGGTAGATTTGCTCAGGGTATTTCTCTTGGACGCTGCGGGACCGGAAAAGTTCCCCGGTGCATCACAGCGGCTGCTTCTGCATCTTCGCCCAGCGCCGGGGATACTTCTCCGGCGTGGGGGCCCGTTTCCGCACCCGCACCACGCTGTGGCTGATGTCCGTGCCGGGAATCCGGTAGGTGAAGGTGTCCTCGCACTCCCCGCCCAGCGTGGCGATGGCGTTTTTCGCCTCCTCCAGCTCCTCAGCGCAGTCCGGGCCCTTCATGGCGAGAAAGACGCCGCCCACCTTCACAAAGGGCAGGCACAGCTCGCTGAGCAGGCACAGCCGGGACACCGCCCGGGACACCACAAGGTCGTAGCTCCCCCGCATGGCGGCAGGAGCCTCCTCCGCCCGGCAGGCAATGCACGCGGCGCTTAACCCAAGCTTATTGCAGGTCTCCCGCAAAAATGTCACCCGCTTTTCCAGACTGTCCAGCATGGTAAGCTCCATGTCCGGCTCCGCAATCAGCAGCGGCAGGCCGGGAAAGCCCGCGCCGCTGCCCACATCCAGCACCCGTCTGCCCTTGAACTCCGCCGCCCGCAGCAGCGCGCAGCAGTCCAGAAAATGCAGCCGCGCGGTGTTCTCCTCCCCCGTGATGGCGGTCAGGTTCATCACCGCGTTCTTCTCCGTCAAAATATTATAATAATCCCGAAAGAGAGCCAGCGCCCGGGCGTCCGCCCCAAGTCCCAGCTCCGCCAGACCGTCAATCAATATCTGTTCCATCCTAACCTCCGCAAAAACAATCGGGCGCGCCCTGAAAAAGCGCACCCGATTGTATCACTATTTCCGCTGCCGCGCAAGTGGCTCAGGCGTAGAAATCATGGTCGCCCCAGGTGACCACAAAGGTACGGGTCTTGCGAAACCACGCGGTGCTGCCTGTCTCCGGGTTCACAAAATACAGGCTGTCCCCCACCACGTTGTAGCCCTCCAGACACAGCTTCGCGGCGATTACGCTCTGCTCGTTGGGCTCGGCGTAGATGCCGCCGGTTTCCACCGGGGAGAACTGCACGCCATAGCGGGTGTCAAAAATCACATCGTACACGGTGTCCGGACAGCTGGGATTGTCCACCCGGTTCATCACCACGTTGCCCACGCCCATCATGCCCTCCAGAGACTGGTTGCCGGATTCGGCGTTGATGATGCGGGAGAGCCAGTAAACATCCTCCTCCGCATAGTAGCTGTCCCCGCTTTGCAGGGCGCGCACGCTGGTGGTGTCAATGTCCAGACTCCCGTTTTCGCTGTCCCACACCGTTCTCGCGCCAAACACACGGGAAAGCTCCCCCACCGGGAGGGCGTAGCCCCCGCCGATCTCTCTGGCGCCGCCGGACAGGTAGAAGTATCTGTCAACGGCCGTCATATACTTTCCGTCCGCGGAAACGGCAACCCGGACGCCGCCCAGCTCCAGAAGGCGGGACTGACCCTCCTCCGGCGCGAGCACGTTGCAGCTCATCTTCAGGGCGGCGCAGAAATCCTCCGGGGTCATATAGGCCTTGCCGCCAATAACGACACAAGACGAGGTGAGGATCCCGTCCACATAGACCTCAACGGCATCATCCGAGACCAGGGCCGGTTCGGCCGAGACCTCCCCGGAGAAGCCGCACAGACAACAGCCCACCAGACAGACGGCGCAGATCAGAGCGATATTCGATTTGCTTGCTTTGCTCATAAACGCACTCCTGTAAACGTCAGTTCGACCCACATGGGTCGGCCATCATGTAAGCTTTGCAATAATTATAGTCAAAATGAGGGTAATATTTCAATCGGCATTTTAGCCAAAGCCTCATTTTAATTATTGATGAATGTAGACAACTCGTCCACATTATGTGCTTAATTCTGACGTTATAGGGTGCCTGTCTCTATATATTGTGTTGTGCGTTCTGACCATTCGACCGACTTCGACGTGAATTCCTATAATATTTTTTGCAATCACGACGGTTCGGATTACAATTAGTAACGAATTATGTCAATTCTCGTCGAATGTGGTAACATTATGTAAACTATTTTTCCAGCTGTTCGGTGCATTGGCGCAGCGCTTTCGCAAGCTGATCGGGGCAGGATGTGGCCTTTCTTCCGCAGCGAATCCCCTCCATCCGGGTGATCGCCTCGTTCACGTCCATCCCCACAATCAGCCGGGAAATGCCCTGTAAATTGCCGCTGCATCCCCCTTCCACCTGTACTTGCGTCACTTTTCCGTCATCCACCTCCACCTTCATCAACCGGGAGCAGACCCCCCGCGGCTTGTAGGTCAGTGTCATTTTGCCCTCTCCTTTCCGGATTTTTCCTTGGATTTTTTCATGCCGAAACACTATATCACAGGTTAACAGAATTGAAAAGACCGGTCTTTCCCGGCAGGGGCGAGCATACCTATTAACGTGATGGGAGGTGACGCGTCTGTCCAGAGGAAAGAAGCTGCTGGCCGCCGCGCTGGCGGTGGCATCCCTGCGGCTGGCGGTGCTGGCGGGGGCGGGTACGTTCCTGCGGGAACAGCTTGACGATCTGCTAAACGGCGGACTTGTGACAGCCAGTGTGGAGCTGGAGCTGGGTACCCGAAATAAGGCCGCGTCCGGCGGAGCCACCCCCTCCCCCGCCGCCCGGGAGGACGCCTCCCCCTCCCCCATCCCCGCAACCGCCCCGCCCGCCGACCAGACCGAGACCGGCGAAATTCTGGAAACAACAATTTACAGCGGCCTTGCCATCAAAAACAACACGGACTACGAGCTGGACGCCGCCGCGCTGCTGCGGGAGGGACTTGCCCTTACCCTCTCCACCGAGGGCCCCCAAATTCTGATTCAGCACACCCACTCCAGCGAGGCCTACACCCCCGACGGACAGGATGTGTACGTCCCCACGGACGCGGATCGAACGGAGGACACCCGTTATAATGTGGTGCGGGTGGGCGACGAGCTGACCGCCGCGCTGGAGAGCTACGGCCTGCGCGTGGTGCATGACCGCACCATCTACGACTACCCCAGCTACACCGGCTCCTATTCCCGCAGCGCGGCGGCAGCCCAGAAGCTGTTGGACGAATATCCCACCATCAGCATGGTCATCGACCTGCACCGGGACGCACTGGGCACCGACGACGTGACCTACAAGACCGTGGCGGAGCTGAGCGGCGAGACCTCCTCCCAAGTGATGCTGCTGTGCTGCAGCGACAACAGCGGGCTGGAGCACCCAAACTGGCGGGAAAACCTGAAGCTGGCGCTGTATTTACAGGAGGCCATGGTGTCCCTCTACCCCACGCTGGCCCGGCCCGTGGCCGTGGTGAAGGAGCGCTATAACCAGCACCTGACCACCGGCAGCCTGCTGCTGGAGGTGGGCAGCAGCGGAAACACGCTGCAGGAGGCGCTTTGCGCGGTGCGCCTGTTCGCCGACGCCGCCGGCCCCGCCCTCCGCAAGCTGGTGGCCACCGATTAAAAACGTATAAAACCTCCCTTGTCCGTCAATGCTCTCTCCAACGGACAAAGGAGGTTTTTCCATGAAGGTATCCGAGATTATGAGCGCGCGGCCCGTAACCGTGGGCCAGAACGAGCCCGCCGCCCACGCCGCCCGACTGATGAAGCGCCACAATCTGGGCGCGCTGCCGGTGACGGACGATGCGGGACGGCTGCGGGGCATCGTCACCGACCGGGACATCACGCTCCGCTGCGCCGCCGCCGACGTGGACCCGCGCAGCGTGCCCGTGCGGGACATCATGTCCCGGGGCGTGATGACCGTCTCCCCCGCCGAGGAGGTGGAGGCCGCCGCCCGGCGCATGGGGGATGGGCGCGTGCACCGTCTGCCGGTGGTGGAGGCCGGGCGCATTGTGGGCATGGTGTCCCTCAGCGATATGGCCCGCACCTGCAGCATGGAGGCCGCGGACGCACTGGCCGACATTTCCAGCAACCTGCGCCGAAGCAGAGTAGAGAAAAAAAACTGAACTTTTTTTATTTTCCCTCTTTACAAATGAAAAAACTGTGGTATTATCATTTCAGTAATAAGAACTATTATTGTTTTGGTGAAGCGAATGGAGCAGCAGAGAAAATACAGCAAAAAGCGGGAGGCTATCCTCTGCGCCATAAAGTCCACCACAGAGCACCCCAGCGCGGATATGCTGTACGAGCAGCTGCGTCCCCTCTACCCGGATTTGAGTCTGGGCACGGTATACCGCAACCTGGGACTGTTTCTCCAAAGCGGAGAGATCGTCAGCGTGGACACCGTGAACGGGCAGGAACGCTATGACGGCAACACCGCTCCCCACGCCCATTTCATCTGCACCCACTGTGCGCGGGTGCTGGATGTGGGCACACCCGATCTGCTGTCCGGCCTGTACCTGGCCGTGGAGAGCGCCACCGGCGGAGTTGTCCGCTCCCACGCCCTCACCTTTACCGGCGTGTGCGCCGAATGTCTTGCGAAAGAAGGTCAATGACCTCTTTACATACCAATAAAACAATTACAATACATCAGGAGGAAATGAAAAATGGCTAAGTTTGTTTGCAGTGTCTGCGGTTATGTACATGAGGGCGACGCCGCCCCCGAAAAGTGCCCCGTCTGCGGCGCTCCCGCTGACAAGTTTGTGAAGCAGGATAGCGAGATGACCTGGGCCGCCGAGCACGTGGTCGGCGTTGCCAAGGGCGCTCCCGAGGATATTATTGAGGGTCTGCGTATGAATTTCCAGGGCGAGTGCACCGAGGTTGGCATGTATCTTGCCATGAGCCGCGTGGCCTACCGCGAGGGCTACCCCGAGATCGGCGACTACTGGTACAAGGCCGGCATCGAGGAAGCTGAGCACGCCGCCAAGTTTGCCGAGCTGCTGGGCGAGGTGGTCACCGATTCCAGCAAGAAGAACCTACAGATGCGCGTTGAGGCCGAGAACGGCGCCACCATGGGCAAGTTCGAGCTGGCCAAGCGCGCCAAGGAGCTGAACCTTGACGCCATCCACGACACCGTCCACGAGATGGCCCGCGACGAGGCGAGACACGGCAAAGCCTTTGCCGGCCTGCTGAAGCGCTACTTCGGCAAGTAAGAAAACCTTTTATACCAAGGCTTTTATGAGAGGGAACCGAACAATCGGTTCCCTCTTTTCTGCATCCTTCGCCGCGCTGGCTTGTACTTTTCTTGTACCTCTCTGAATCCAGAAGCAAAAATTAGCCTCAAAATCCACTAAACTTGTACTTTCAAAATCTTGTACCATTTTGTGCATTCAGTATAAACCATCCATTGTAAACGAAACAAGTCAGATTCACCTTTGAATGAACATCAAAACAAGATTATTTCATCTTTTTATCCAGAAGTAAGCATGTTTCTGGCATGAAGTTAACATCTTTTATACATGTTCTGGCTATGCGGCAGCTTGTTTCGGTGCGGTTCAAGTCCGGCTGCGTATCGCATCATAGAGCAAGTCAATGCGCTGTCAATTTGGCAGTGTAATTTTTTCGCAGCTTATTATTATGTTCCATTATAACGACTGGTTCGTATCGGGTGAATGTTATACTAAGTACATAAAGAACAGGGAAACAAAAACACAAAACAAAATTAGAGGAGATTACAACAATGACTAACCTGACTATCAACAACAAGAACAACACCATCGAGATGAGCAAGAAGTTCGCCAAGGCCGCCAGCAGCTACGGTTCCCCCGAATACAAGGATTTGCAGGCTGCCCGCGCTGACTATCCCACCTACAAAGTCGTTACCAAAGCCGCCCCCAAGAAGAAGGACAGCTTCAAGGGATTGAACTACGAGTACATGGAAAATTATATCAAGGCCCACGACAATGCCGAGGAGATCATGAATAAGTACAACGCCCTGCGTGCTGCAACCGAAAATCAGGATGATGAATTTGCCGAGGCTGTTTCTTACGGCACGATTAAGAAGTGGTTTCTTGCACAGTATCCCGCTCTGACTTCCTATCGCGAGAACATTAAGAATATTCTTGCCGCTTAATAATAAAATGGGGGAGGAAAGAAACATGAAAAATACAATTAAGGTTGACCATGATAACCGCCGTCTTGTGATGGATAGAACATTTGCAAGGCTGTCTGAAAATGTCCGCAATGAAGAATATTCTATTCTCCAAAGCGTTCGGCACGATTACCCCACTTATGAAGTGATTACGCGCCAGATCAGGAGAAACCCTCAGAAGGAAACTTATGTCGGTCTGACGTACCAGTACATGGAGGACTACATTGTCACCCACGAAACTAAGGATGATGTGACAGTTGTTTTGGCTGAGTTCCATGAATTAAAGCTTGTATCACGGTGTCACGCCAAAGCGTTCCGCTAGACGGAGTCAAGCTCATCGTGGGCGACAAGTGCATGGGCATGTTGGAGGCCGT
>CAZCDJ010000066.1:0-1747 GCA_964497655.1 uncultured Oscillospiraceae bacterium
AACATTCTGGCCGCCCTGCTCTCCGACCGGGGCGTGAAGGTGCAGATGTACGACACCAGCGTCATCCCCGCCAGCTACATCCTCTCCGACGCCTTTAAGTACAGCCATCTGGTGTTCGCCGCCACCACCTACAACGCCGGCGTGTTCGTCACCATGGACGAGCTGCTGCGGGATATCGCCGCCCACTCCCTGAAAAACCGCCGGGTGGCCCTCATCGAAAACGGCAGCTGGGCCCCCGTCAGCGGCAAGCTGATGCGGGAAATTCTGGAGCCGCTGAAGGGCATGGAGTTTATTTCCGCCCCCGTCACCGTGGAGTCCTCCCTCACGGAGGACAAGCTCGCGGAGCTGACGGCGCTGGCCGACACCATCGCCGCTGAGCTGGCTCCCCCCGCTCCCGCCGCGCCCGCCGCCCCGGTGACCGGGGTAGACGTGGCCCCGGGCGAGGTGGACCCGATGGCCTTCAACAAGCTGAGCTACGGCGTGGAGGTGCTCACCACCCGGGTGGATGGCAAGGACTACGGCTGCATCATCAACACCGCGGGACAGATCACCGCCGGCGACCCCAAGAAGATCACCATCTCCGTCATCAAAAACAACTACACCTGCGACATGGTGATGCGCGCGGGCATCTTTAACCTGTCCATCCTCACCGAGGACGCCCCCTTCGACACCTTCAAGCACTTCGGCTTCCAGTCCGGACGGGACGTGGACAAGTTCGCCCACTGGCCGGAGGAGCTGCGAGGGGAAAACGGGCTGCGCTACATCGGCAAAAACACCAACGCCATGCTCTCCGCCCGGGTCATTGACTGGCGGGACTGCGGCACCCAGATGCTCTACATCGCCGAGGTGACCGAGGCCCGAGTGCTCTCCGCCGCCCCCAGCTGCACCTACTCCTACTACCACGCCCACATCAAGCCCAAGAAGGCCGCCGCCGCCCCCGCCGTGGAGGGCTGGGTCTGCAAGGTCTGCGGCTATTTCTACGAGGGCAAGGAGCTGCCCGCCGACTTTGTGTGCCCCATCTGCAAGCACGGGCCCGACGACTTTGAGCATGTGGTGCCCCCTGCCGTGAAGGTGAAGAAGGGCTTCCTGTGCAAAATCTGCGGACACTTTGAGGAATTTGACGGCGACGAGCTGCCGGCGGACTATGTCTGCCCCATCTGCCACCACGGCAGGGACGACATGGAAAAGACCGAAATCACCGAATAAGCTGCACAAATAAACGTACGGCTCCCTCGTCTGAGGGAGCCGTATCAGACTGTCAAAAAACCTCGTAGAGTTTCGCCGCCGCAGCGGCGAAATAGGGTCAAATCCCGTTTTCCGCCGCGGCGTGTACGTGGCGGAAAACACCGCTCGCGGAGCGTGCGTCGACTTGTCCGCTGTAAGCGGACAACTTAAGGCGCGAAGCGTAGCGCGACCCCTTTGTCAAAGAAGTCCTTGGACTTCTTTGACAAGCTAGTACGGCTCCCTCGTCTGAGGGAGCCGTACGTTTCATCCGCGCAAAATACCGCCCCGTGCCATTTGGCGCGGGGCGGTACGCTGTGATTACTTTTTCTTGCCGATGGCCTTGGAAAGGGAGGTGACGGCGATGTTGCCCATGCGCTTCACCACATGGGGAGCCACGGTGGGGATCATCTTGTCGTAGTCCAGGCCCTTCACGTCCCGGACGCGCTCCAGATGGATGGCGTCGAACTTGCACTTCACGGTGCAGATGCCGCAGCCCACGCACAGGTCCTCGTCCACCACGGTG
>CAZCDJ010000066.1:1757-10512 GCA_964497655.1 uncultured Oscillospiraceae bacterium
GCGCTGGGTCTCCAGCTTCATCTGCTCCTCGGTGAGGGTGCCGCGCAGATCCCGGAAGGACTTTTTGGCCTCCTCGGCAGAGGCGCCCTCCGCCTTCTGGCGGGGCGTGCGGCTGACGCTGCCCACGGGGATATAGGCGTCGTCCTTATCCAGAGACAGGTAATCCTTTTTGGCCCGGCCGATGGTGAGGCTCTGGCCCGGATGCACAAAGCGGTGGATGGAGACGGAGGCCTCCTTGCCCGCCGCGATGGCTTCGATGGCAAAGCGGGGGCCGGTGACCACGTCGCCGCCGGCGAAGATGTCGCTCTCGCCGGTCTGCAGGGTGGTGGCGTCCACGGAAACGGTGCCGTTCTTGCCCCGCTGCACCTGGGTGCCCGCGAGCATCTCGCCCAGCTCCACGCTCTGCCCGATGGCGGCGATGACGGTGTCCACCTTCAGCATCTCGAACGCGCCCTCCACGGGCACCGGCGTGCGGCGGCCCCGCTCATCCGGCGCGCCCAGCTCCATGACCTGCAGCTTCAGGCTCTCGGCCTTGCCGTCGCCAATGACGCACTCGGGGGCCATGAGGAACTTGAACTGCACGCCCTCGGCCACGGCCTCGGCGTACTCCTCCTTGTCCGCGGGCATCTCGTCCAGCGTGCGGCGATAGATAACATACACGTTCTCCGCGCCCAGACGCACGGCGGTGCGGCACACGTCCATGGCGGTGTTGCCGCCGCCGATGACGGCCACGTTCTTCCCGATCTCCGGCGCGTTTCCGGTGCCGACCTTATAGAGGAACTCCACGCCGCCCATGACGCCCGGCAGCTCCTCGCCGGGGCAGCGCAGCGCGGTGGACTTCCATGCGCCCGCAGCCAGATAGAAGGCCTTGAAGCCCTCGGCCCGCAGGGTGGGGATGGTCACATCCTTGCCCACCTCCACGCCGCACTTGAACTCCACGCCCAGAGCGCGGAGCACGGCGATCTCGGCCTCCACCACGTCCTTTTCCAGACGGAAGGAGGGGATGACCTTGGCCAGCATGCCGCCCACCGCGTCGTTACGCTCGAACACGGTGACGGGGTAGCCCTTCACCGCCAGATAATAGGCGCAGGAAAGGCCGCTGGGGCCGCCGCCGATGACGGCGATCTTCTGCTCATAGGGCTTGCCGGTCTGGTTCAGCATGGCGGGCACAAAGCGGGTCTCGGCACAAAGCTCCTTGTCCGCGATGAACTTCTTGATTTCGTCGATGGCGATGGGGGAATCCATGTCGCCCCGGGTGCACTCGTCCTCGCAGGCGCGGTTGCAGATGCGCCCGCACACCGCCGGGAAGGGGTTCTCGTTCTTGATGAGCTCCAGCGCTTCCAGATATCTGCCCTGAGAGGCCAGCTTGATGTAGCCCTGCACGGGAATATGGGCGGGGCAGCGGGTCTTGCAGGGGGCGGTGCCCTCGTCGTCCACCAGCGCCTTGTTGGTGCGGTAGTCCGGGTTGTAGTGATCCTTGGTCCAGATGGTATTGAAGGGCTCCGCCCGCTGGGTCTGGGGGGCCTCCCCCTCCCGGGAGCACAGCTTGCGCCCCAGCTTCAGGGCGTTCATCTGGCAGTTTTCCACGCACAGGCCGCAGGCCACGCACTTCTCCTTATCCACCCGCGCCACATAGTTGGAGCGGAGGGAATCCGGCGCGTTGAACAGCTTGCCCAGACGCAGCGCGAAGCAGGAGCAGTAGCAGCAGTTGCAGATGGCGGTGGCGCCGTCCACGCCCTCGGCCTCGTTGATCTCGTGAATCAGGCCGTTATCCTCGGCCCGCTTCAGAATCTCGCGGGCCTCCTCCTTGTCGATCAGCCGGTGGCTGCCCTGATCGGCAAAGAACTTGGCGTTATCATCAATATACATGCACATATCGTCTTCCAGATGTCCGCAGCCCTCGCCCATGATGCGGCGGGTACGGCGGCAGGAGCAGGGGCCCACGGAGATGGCCCACGCCCGGTCAATGATGTGCTCCACCTCGTCATAGGTGGCGGCGCGGCTGTCGGCGGAGATGGCGCTGCCCACGGGCATCACGCGCATGGGGCCCATGCCGGCGGGCAGGTTGGTGACCACCAGCGGCGTGCGGTATTTGGTGTAGCGCTCAAAGCACTCGGCAATCACCGGGTACTTCTCGCACTGTTCCTTGTTGGTGAGCATTCCCTCCATGATGCCGGGCACCCAGATGGGATAGTAGTAGGTCTCCTTCTCCCCCTGGTACACGCAGCGAACAATGCCGCACTCGGCAAGCGCGTTCACCATGCGCTGGCAATACTCCTGATCCTTGCCGGCGCTCTTGGTAATCTCCTCAATGGAGCGGGGGCGGCGCACCTTCACGTGCATCCCGATCTCCGCCATCTCATCCGTCACCACGGGGTCAAGGATCATGTACTCCGGATCGCTGGGGGTGACACCCATATAGGTGCCGCTTTCCAGACTGATCTTGGTGGCCAGCTTCAAAATAGACATTCTGAAAGCCATTTTATCTCCCTCTTTCCTACTGATTACAACGTGCAAGATCTCTTTATACACATTTATTATAGAATTTTGCGCGTCAGGAAACAATGGACGAGATAACAGATTATTTCGTTGTTAAATTGTTAATTATCCCAAGGTTCTGTGGTCAAACCAGACCCTGGAAAAACCCGCGTTGACTTGCGCCGTCTCATGTGGTACGCTCTGGTCGAAAAGGAGGGACCACCATGCATGAGCTGGGAGTTGTACGGGCGGCGGTGAACACCGTGGACGCCTTTTGCCGGGAAAACGGTATAGACCTTGTGGACACCGTGGTGCTCCAGATCGGAGAGCTGAGCGGCGTGGTACCCGAATATGTACAGCAGCTCTTTCCCGCCGTGACACGCGGCACGCCCTATGAGAACACCAAGCTGCGGGTTGAGGTGGAGGAGGGCAACGCGGTCTGCCGCAGCTGCAAGCGGGTGTTCAATGTGCTGAAGAACGAGGGCGTCTGCCCCCATTGCGGCAAAAAGGACGGCGAGGTAATCAGCGGCCGGGAGTTTCTCATCAAGGAAATTCTGGTGCCGTAACAAATAGAAGCTGCCCGCGGAACAAAGCTCCGCGGGCTGCTTTCCGTCAGTTTACTTTTCCTCGTACAGCTCCAGCAGGGCGTCGTCCATGATGACGAAAGCCAGACGGGCTGTCTCGCTGAGCACCTCCGGCCCGAACACAATGCACTGGGCCTGCGCCAGATAGGGCTCCATGTCGTCCACCTTATAGGCCACATGGAACTGCTTGGAGAGCAGCTCGGGGAAGCGGGTGCCCTCCTCAAACTTCAGGTACTCAATCTTGTAGTCGTAGGTATTCGCGTCCGGGTTGACCCAAAAGCCGCCCCATTCGTTGTAGACCATGCCGGGCTTCTTGTTCAGAACGGGAATTCCGATGTGCATATACTCTGCTGCCATAATCATGCTCCTTTCAAATTTCCGGAATGAATAACGCTTTTATTTCGCCTCCGCCTTGGCGGCGCAGTGCTTATCCCACGCGCCCCGCAGCACGATGGTGAGCCAGCCCCAGACCAGACCGAACACGCAGTAGAACAGCTCCACGGCGCCGAAGGTCCAGAAGTTGCCGGTGAAGGGGGCCGCCACGCCGCCGGCGATGTAGCCCATGATGCCGAAATAGGCGCCCGCGCCCACGAACAGGGCGGGAACATAGCCGAACCAGTCGGTCTTTTCCAGACAGATCAGGGGCACGACCACCACCAGCACGGCGATGGGGACGCTCCAGAAGCCGCCGGCAAAGCCGGTGCCGCCCCAGGCCATGATGGCGATGGAGCCCAGAATGCCCACCGCGTAGGAGAGAAACGCCTTCACGCCGCCCTTCACGTTGCAGCCGCCCAAAAAGTAGCAGGCCCAGGCCTGGAAGGCAATCCAGCTGCCGCCGCCCGCCAGCAGGGAGCCCACAACGGTGTTTCCGGCCAGGAACTGGTCAATGGCCTGCATGACAGCGGCAAGAATGGCTACGATGACGGGGCCCACAATGTATTTACTGAACTTCATAATAATGACTCCTTTTTCATACTTGTTTTCGCCGGGTCAGGATTTGACTTTTTTCGATTTTCAAGTATAATAAGGGGCTGGAACCCCTGTGGTTCCGCCCGGGGGGCGCATGACCGTGAGTTTTGGAAGGCAAACGGTCATGGGCCCTTTTTTAGTTTGCGGAGATCTCCTGATAGAACTGATACGCCTCTTTGTCCGTGAAGCCCTCGTGCACCACCTTCCGAACCGCCCGCAGCATGGCCACGGGATGCTCGCTCTGGAAGATGTTCCGGCCCATGTCCACGCCCCGCGCGCCCTCGCTGATGGCCCGGTAGGCCATGGTCAGAGCCTCGTCCTCCGGCAGCTTCTTGCCCCCGGCAATGACGATGGGCACTGGGCAGGCGGCAGCCACCTTCTCAAACTCGTCGCAGTAGTAGGTTTTCACAAAGGATGCGCCCAGCTCCGCCAGAATACGGGTGGCCAGCAGGAAATACTGGGGCGTGCGCGCCATTTCCTTGCCCACGGCGGTGACGCCCAGCACCGGGATTCCATAGCGATAGCCCGCGTCGGCGGCGCGGCACAGCGTCTCCAGTGACGCGGCCTCCCCGGCTCCGCCCACAAAGCACTGGATGGCCACGGCGGCGGCGTTCATGCGGATGGCCTCCTCCATGTCCAGCCCGGCACCGCCGCCCAAACTCATGTCCTCGAACAGCACGCTGCTGTCGTGGGTGGCCCGCAGGCACAGGGCTCTGTTCACGGTGGGGGGAATGCAGGAGCGGATTGCGCCCCGGGCTGCCATAAGCACGTCCGCGTACTCGCACAGAGGGGCGATGCTCACATCCATCCGCTCCAGTCCGGCGGTGGAGCCCATAATGTAGCCGTGGTCAAAGGCCAGCATCACCGTGTTGCCGCTTTTGGGGTCGAACAGGCGGGAGAGGCGGTTCTTCATGCCCCAGTCGCTGTTGGCCAGGCCCTTGGCAAAAAAGCCGGAGGTGTCCGCCGGGATATCCAGATGGTAGTCCTTGGCTACCTTGTTTCCGATCGCGTCTGCCATTGGTGTTCCTTCCTTTCGCTCGGGTGATTTTCCGTACTTACTTGTTGAAGGCCACGGTATGGGCGTGGGTGTTCCAGCGGGCGAGCGTCACATCGTCCCACTTGGCGATGTTCAGCTGGAAGCCGGCCTGCTCCTGCACCGTGAGAATCTCGCCCACCATGTTGGCCACCACCTGAATGCCCAGGCTCTCCAGATAGTGCACGCAGTCCTTGTAGAGAATCCACATCTCCATCAGGGTGGTGGCGCCGCTGCCGTTCACCATCACGAACACCTTGTCGCCCTTTTGCAGGGGGATGTCCTTCACCAGGGCGTTTGCCATGATCTCGATGGTCTCCTTGGCGGTCTTGATGGGCTGACGTCCGCCGCCGCCCTCGCCGTGCTGGCCCATGCCGATCTCCATGTCCACGTCCCCCAGATCGCCGAACTCGGCGCCGGTGGCGGGATGGGTGGCGCAGCGGGCCGCAACCGCGATGGTGGCCATGCTGTCCGCGTACTTCTGGGCGATCTCCGCCACTTCCTCAAGGCTCTTGCCCTCACGGCAGGCCGCGGCGCAGATGTGGTACATGGGGATAGCGCCGGCAAGTCCCCGGCGGTCGTCGCTGTTGGATCGAGGAGCGTTGGAGATGTCCTCCTGGGTGACCACCTTACGCACGTTCAGTCCGGCCTTCTCCACCATCTTCATCACCATGTTGCCGCAGAGCATATCCCCCGCGTGATTCAGCACCAGCAGCAGCACGCCGTGGCCCCGGTCAGCCAGCTTCACGGCCTCGAACACCGCCTGGGGGTTGGGAGCTGCGAAAATATCGCCCACCACATGGATGTCGGTCATGCCCTCGCCCACAAAGCCGTGCTGGGCAGGCTCATGTCCGCTGCCGCCCATGGTGACGATGGTCACCCGGTCGGCTCCCGCCAGCGCGCGGGAAATGACCATGTGTCCGCGCACCTCCACAATGTCGGCATTGGCCAGCGCCAGTCCCTCCAGCAGCTCGTCGGTCAGGGTCTCGGGGTTGTTGATGAATTTTTTCATTTTCATGTGTGCATACCTCCCAAAATATTTGTCGAATCCTTCTGCAACCTACCGTTTATTACTCCTTCGCAAGTCCTGCAAAGAAATATTTCATGGATACCGCGCCCGCGTCCGGGGTGCCCAGGGTCTGCTCGCCGTAGCTGCGGGCCCGTCCGAATTTGGAGACGAAATTCCGCGTGGCCTCCGCCCCCTCCTCTGCGGCAAGCGCGGCGGCGCGAAGCAGCTCACTCTCCGTCCCCCAGGCCGCGCACAGAGCCTCCGTGGCGGGAATCAGCGTGTCCATCATGGTCTTGTCCCCCACCTTGGCCTTGGAAAGCGCCGAGAGGGACTCCAGTCCCGTCCGGAACATGGCCTTCAGCTCCTCCGCCGTCAGGCTCTCCGACTGGGGCGCGCCCATGCTGAGCCCATCCAGCCAGGTGTTCCAGAGCGGCACGGCGCTGCCGCCGTTGATCATCATCACCGCCATGGCCGCGTCGTCCAGCATGGCGCGGATCTCCCCGCTTGCCGCCGTGACGGCGGCGGACACCGCGCCGGCAATCTTTGTCATGGTCACGCCGTGGTCGGCGTCCCCGAAATGAGAATCAATCTCCGTAAGCTCGTCCTGCGCCCCGATCACGCAGTCCGCGGCATTTTTGAACCGAATTGCCAATTCTTCCCGTGTCATTGACAGGTCCCCCTATAATTTGACTTTTGCTAACTTATGCAGTCTGTTTTCTGCTGTTACAATAACATATGTTACCGTCTGAGACAAGCAGTTTTTCCCAAAAATCAAAAATTCGGGCAAATTGACAAACCCTTCATGCGGTTTGCACAATCTGCCCGAATTTATTCTATGGATTTCGCTCAGCCGTTTTCCAAAATTCGCTCCGCCAGCGAGCCGGGGAGCACCAATGTATCTACAACGCCCACGGCAAGCGCCCCCACCACGCTCTGGGGACGCAGCAGCGCGCTGCAAACCGCCACGGTGCGCTTCGCCTTGCGAAGCTGCTCCGGCGTAGCCTGCATCACATTATCCACCGACGGGGGGATGATTCGGCCCGTGATATCATAGTAATGGGCCAGAATACGCCCCACTGCCCCCTCCCGGGTGAGCTTGCCGCCGAAGCGGTACTCCACGCCCAAATCCGGGTAGGAGGGGTAGTTAGAGATGTTCACCAGCGCCAGATCCATGTTGTCCCACTTCTCCCGCAGGGCCAGATAGGTCTCCATATGGCGGGCAAAATCCAGCTCCGTCTCGCTGTCAAAAAACGCGGGCATATAGAGATAATCCGCCTCAAGCCCCGCTTTTGCGGAGATAATGCGGGTAATCTCGTTGGTGTGGTAGCCCCGGTAGGAGGCGCCGATGCCGCCAATCAGCGGGAAAATATGGCCGTGGGTCTCCTGTTCCGGCTCCAGCTTCTCCGCGTAGTCCGCCATGCGCCCCAGAATGCTCCCCCAGCCCACGCCCACGCTACGGTACGTTTTTCCCGCGCGGAAGCAGCAGGCGAAGGCCGCGGCGGCCACCGCGTCGTCCGTGGCGTCCGCGGAGCGCTCGTCGGGAACGATCACGGCCTTCCCCACATGATAGCGTGCCTCGATGCGCTGCGCCACCAGCTGCTGGGCGTTCTCCACATGGTTGATGGTGATGGTGACCACTCCGGAGGTCCTGGCCTCCTGCAGCAGCACGCTCACCAACGGGCGGGAGATGCCCAGCACCTTGGCGATCTCGTTCTGGGTCATATTCTTCTCATAGTACATCTGCGAAACTTCTATGAGCCGTTCGATTTTCTTATCGGCTGGAATCATGCGGCACGCTCCATCCAAAGTGTTAACTGATTATAACAGATAAATTAACATTTGTCAACTCATGGATTTTCTCCCGCCGGGGAGCGAGGCAGCGGGCCGAAATGATTTCCCGCCTCTCTGTTCGATCTGTCGAAAAAGACGGTCCAAAGTCCGCAGAATGATGGATAATTAACAATCATGTTAATTTATTATCATTTCCTCTTGACTGCGCCCAAAAAGTATGATAAGTTATTAACGTAACAAAGTTAGTGGCCGAAACGGCCGGGAGGAAACGGATATGAGAACAATCGATGTCGCCAGCAACCTGCATTACGAAGTAGTGGGCGCCCATGAGGAAGAAGCCGCTTATCTGCTGGAAGAGTGCCTCACCGCTGTGAACAAGCGCCGCAACGCCTATGTGGAGAGTGAGATCGAGGACATCATCCGCAGTCTGGGCAGCCATTACGGCGTGAATATCGCCCTCAAGCTGGACCGCGCCTGCTGACCTTCCCCTTCCCCTTTCCCGTCCCAGGGGGCGTCCCGTTTCGGCGGAGTGAGGCGCAAAACTGCCGGAAGTGTTATTAAATTAATTAAGATTGACCGGTTTTCGCGGGTGTGATACCATAATTTTACGATTTCGTCAAAGCTTTTATTTTGTCTGACCGGAGGGAATGCAATTATGAAAGTAGTTGAAGTATCTAACAGCCTGCATTACGAGGTCTGCGGAGAGCGCGAGGAAGAAGCCGCCATGATGCTGGAGCAGGGGCTGACCGCGGTGAACAAGCGCCGCAACGGCTATGTGGAGAGCGAGCTGGACGCCATTATCGACGATGTGCGCAAGGATTACGGCGTCAGTGTGAATCTCAAGCTGGACAAGTAACTGCATACACTGAAAAAAGACCGGGAGGCGTTGGC
>CAZCDJ010000067.1:0-10325 GCA_964497655.1 uncultured Oscillospiraceae bacterium
GGAGCCCATGGGTCTGGGTACGGAGGAGGTCTATTTGCAGGGCTTCAGCTCCTCCATGCCGGAGGAGGTGCAGGTGCAGATGCTCCACACCGTGGCGGGGCTGGAGAAGGCGGAGATGACCCGTTGCGCCTACGCCATCGAGTACGACTGCGTGGACCCGCTGGAGCTTGCGCCCACGCTGGAGACCCGGAAGGTCTCCGGTCTGTACGGCGCGGGGCAGTTCAACGGCTCCAGCGGCTACGAGGAGGCGGCGGCACAGGGCCTTGTGGCCGGGGTGAACGCCGCGCTGAAGCTTCTCGGGCGGGAGCCGCTGATTCTCCGGCGCAGCGACGGGTACATCGGCACCCTCATCGACGATCTGGTGACCAAGGGCACCAACGAGCCCTACCGCATGATGACCTCCCGGGCGGAGTACCGGCTCATTCTCCGGCAGGATAACGCGGATGCCCGGCTCACCGCCATCGGCCACCGCATCGGCCTTGTGAGCGAAGGGCGGCTTGCCGCCGTGGAGGAAAAATACGCCGCCGTGGCCGCCGAGACGGCGCGGCTTGAGCATACCCACATCCCCCCCACCCCGGCGCTGTGCGCCGCCATGGAGGCGCTGGGCACCAGCGCGCCGGTCTCCGGCGTATCGCTGGCCGACCTGCTGCGCCGCCCCCAGGTGAGCTATGAGAGTCTCGCGCCCTTCGACCCGAACCGGCCGGCGCTGCCCCCCGCCATAACACAGGAGGCAGAGATCGGCCTGAAATACGAGGGCTACATCCGGCGTCAGCAGCGGGACGTGGAGGAATTTACCCGGATGGAGAGCCGCCCCCTGCCGCCGGAGTTGGACTACGAGTCCATCCCCGGACTTCGCATTGAGGCGCGGCAAAAGCTTGCGCGGCTGCGCCCGGAGAGCTTCGGGCGGGCCTCCCGCATCTCCGGCGTGTCCCCCGCCGATCTGACCGCACTGATGATCTATGTGGAAAACCGGGGAAGGAGCGGAGAGAATGGATAAGATTGTACTGGGCTTTTCCGGCGGCGTGGACAGCGCCGTCTCCGCCTGCCTGCTGCGGGATGCGGGCTGGGAGGTGCACTGTCTGTTTCTGGACACCTGCGGCGGAGACACCGCCCCCGTGCGGGCCGCCGCCGACGCCATGGGCTTTCCCCTTGCCATACGCGACGTGCGCGGGGAGATGGAGGAGCGGGTATGCCGCCCCTTCGCGGAGAGCTATCTGCGGGGCGAGACGCCCAACCCCTGCGTGTTCTGCAACCCTGCGGTGAAAATGCGCGCTCTCTGCGCGTACGCCGACGAGCTGGGCGGGGAAAAGATCGCCACCGGGCACTACGTCCGGGCGGAGGACGGCGCGCTTTACATGGGCAAATACGAGAACGACCAGAGCTATATGCTCTGCCGGGTCACAAGGGAGCAGGCCTCCCGGCTGGTGCTGCCGCTGGGCGGCTATGTGAAGCGGGAGGTGCGCGCGCTGGCGGAGAAGCTCTCCCTGCCCGCCGCCCACAAGCCGGACAGCATGGAGATCTGCTTTATCCCCGGCAACGACTTTGGCGCATGGCTGGATCGCCGGGGCGGCACCCCGCCCCAGGGCAACTTCATCTATCACGGCCAGGTGGTGGGTCGCCATCTGGGCTACCACCACTACACGCTGGGCCAGCGCAAGCACTTCGGCATCTCTCTGGGCCGGCGGGTGTACGTCTCCGAGATCCGGCCGGACACCAACGAGGTGGTGCTCTCCGACGGGGACGGGCTGTGGGTGAACACCGTCCGCGCCCGGGACATGAACTGGCTGGGCGACGCGCCCCTCGATCCCTTCCCCTGCCGCGCCCGCATCCGGCACAGCCGGGACGCGTACAGCGCCGTGGCCGTGGCCGACGGGGACGGCGTGGTGCTCTCCTTCGCCGACGCGGTGCGCGCCTCCACGCCGGGGCAGAGCGCCGCACTCTACGACGGCGACCGCCTGCTGGGCGGAGGGTATATCATATAAGCAGTCAAACAGGGCATTGCCGCAAGCGCGGCGATGCCCTGTTTTCGTATTGCGACCTTTTGCGGGCGGATATGAAGTCCGCTCCTACGCGATGATGCCCCGCCGGAGCTTCAGCTGGAGGACGCGGGTTACGCTCTCGTCCACCCGCTCCATGGTGAGGGCGCCGTCCGAGAGAGCCTGCTCCGCCGCCGCGAGCGCGCCGGGGATGTCCGAAATGCCCAGCAGAATATCGCAGCCCGCGCCAAGGCAGTTCACATACTTCTCCCCATCGGTGTAGGCGGAGAGCGCGCCCATCTCCAGTCCGTCGGTGACCACCACGCCGTCCCAGCCCAGCTCGCCCCGCAGAAGATCCGTGACGATAACCCGGGACATACTGGCGGGCACGGTGTCCAGCGAGGGCACGTTGATGTGCCCCACCATCACCATATCCACCCCGGCGGCCATGCCGGAGACGAAGGGAAGGAACTCCCCTGCGCGCAGCTCCTCGATTGTGCGGCTTGAGGTCACCGGGCCGTCGTGGGAGTCCGCCGCCGTGTCCCCGTGGCCGGGGAAATGCTTGAGACAGCTAATTACGCCGCCGTCCCGAAAGCCCTGCACCGCTGCCGCCACCAGCTCCGCCGCCTCGCCGAAGTCGTCGGAGTAGGCCCGGGGGCCGATCACCGTGTTGGCCGGGTTTGTCCACACGTCCGCCACCGGGGCGAAGTCCGTGTTGAAATGACAGCGCACCATGTCGGATGCGATGGTCTTGGCGTTTGCGTAGGCCGTGGGCGTGCCCTCCTGTCGGTACTTGTACATATCGTGGAAGTAGGTGGTGCCCAGCTTGTACATCAGGCGCCCCACGTTGCCCCCCTCCTCGTCGGCGCAGATGAATGGCTTAAGTTTACATAATTTTTGCACGCCGTCGATCATGGCCACGGTCTGCTCCACCGTCACCAAATTGTTCAGGCTGTATATGATGCCGCCCACCGGCCATTTTTCCAGAGCTGCGGCGGTCAGCTCCCCGCTCTCCGTCACCGCGCTCTCGCCGGTGAGGGCCTCGGGCTTCACGATCATCAGTTGACATAATTTTTCTATCTCCGTCATGCCCGCCAAGAGCTCCGCGGCCCGCAGGACGATGGGGTCCGGGGTAGGCGCGGGCGTGGGGGTGGGCTCCGGCGCGGCCTCGTCGGCGGGCGCGGGCGTCACGGGCACCGCCACCTCGCCGCAGGCGGCAAGCCCCGCCAGCAGCGCCAGAACGAGCAGAAAAGCCGCGATACGTTTCATAAGGTCTCTCCTTTTTTTGACATTGATTCTATATGACTGTTTTTCCCCGGAAATAGTTCCGGTATTCCAGCGCCGGGAACTCTGCTTGAAATGGTTGACCGTCCAGGAAGTTGGTGATAAAATACATTGATTAAAATACACGCAAAAGGAAGCGTTATCATGACGAAAATAGACATATTCTCCGGCTTTTTGGGCGCGGGCAAGACCACGCTCATCCGCAAGCTGATCTCCGAGGCCTACAAGGGCGAGAAGATCGTGCTCATTGAAAACGAATTCGGCGAGATCGCCGTGGACGGCGGCTTTTTGAAGGACGCCGGCGTGGAGATCACCGAGATGAGCTCCGGCTGCATCTGCTGCTCGCTGGTGGGGGATTTCACCACCGCTCTTAAGAAGGTGAAGGAGCAGTTCTCCCCCGACCGCATCCTCATCGAGCCCAGCGGCGTGGGCAAGCTCAGCGACGTAATCCGCGCCGTGCAGAGTGTGGACGACAGCGACCTTGTGCCCGGCAGCTTTACCACCGTGGTGGACGCCGCCCGAGCCAAAATGTATTTGAAAAACTTCGGCGAGTTCTGGCTGAATCAGGTGGAAAACGCCGGCACCATCGTGCTCTCCCGCACCGCGGGCATGAGCGAGGACAAGCTGGCCGCCGTGGTGGCGCTGCTGCGGGAAAAGAACGGGGACGCCGTGATCGTCACCACCCCCTGGGACGTGCTCAGCGGCAAGACCCTGCGCGCCGCCATGGAGAAGGAGGACACCCTGAAGGCCGAGCTCTCCCGCCTCAGCGCCGAGGCAGACGATGACGATGATGATGACGAGTGCGGCTGCGGCTGCGGGCATCACCACCATCACCATGAGGAGCACGAGCACCACTATGACGAGCACGGCGAGTGCTCCTGCGGCCATCACCACCACGACGATGACGACGATGACGATGAGCATGAGCATCATGAGCACCACGACCATGACCACGAGCATGAGCATGACGACCACGAGTGCGGCTGCGGGCATCACCACCATCACCACGGTCACGACGCGGACGAGGTGTTCGTGAGCTGGGGCGTGGAGACGCCCCGCGCCTTCTCCGAGAGCGAGATCGGCGATATTCTCTCCGCGCTGGATAGCGGCAAATACGGCCTTGTGGTGCGCAGCAAGGGCTTTGTACCCTGCACCGACGGGGGCGAGTGGATCTATTTCGACTTTGTGCCCGGCGAGAACGATGTGCGCCGGGGCGGCGCCTCCGTCACCGGCAGGCTCTGCGTCATCGGCTCGGGGCTGGACGAAGCGGGACTGAAGGAGCTGTTCAAGGTTGGCTAATAACGCACAGCAGACACCGGTCTACCTGTTCACAGGCTTTCTGGAGGCCGGAAAAACCAAATTCATTCAGGAGACCATGGAGGACAAGCGCTTCAACGCCGGGGAGAAAACCCTGCTGCTCCTCTGCGAGGAGGGCATGGAGGAATATGCCCCCGACCAGTTCTCCGGCAAAAACGTAAGAATCGTCACCGTGGAGGAGGAGAGCGACCTCACCGCCGAGCACCTCACCCAATGGCTGAAGGCTGCCGCGGCGGAGCGGGTGGTGGTGGAGTACAACGGCATGTGGATGCTGGACTCTCTCTACAACGCCCTGCCCGAGGGCTGGATTGTGGCCCAGGAATTCATGTTCGCCGACGCGGGCACCTTCCTCAGCTACAACGCCAATATGCGCCAGCTGTGCTACGACAAGCTGAAAAGCTGCGAGCTGGTGGTGTTCAACCGCTTTCAGCCGGACATGGATAAGCTGGCCTTCCACAAGATTGTCCGGGGCGCGTCCCGCCGCTGCGACATCGCCTTTGAGGACGAGGGCGGCAACGTGGCCTACGACGAGATTGAGGACCCCCTGCCCTTTGACGTGACCGCCCCCGTGATTCAGGTGGGCGACGGCGACTACGCCCTGTTCTACCGGGACGTGAGCGAGGACCCGAAAAAGTATAACGGCAAGACCGTGTCCTTCCTGGGCCGGGCCCTGAAGCGCAAAAATGTGCCCAACGGCAGCTTCATCATAGGCCGCCACATCATGACCTGCTGCGAGGCGGACATCCAGTTCGCGGGCTACATCTGCAGCTGGCCCGGCGCGGCGGACATGAGCGCGGACGAGTGGGTTCGGATCACCGCCAGAATGGACTACAAGTTCCACATCGCCTACGGCCGCAAGGGCCCCGTGCTCACCGCCAGCAAGGTGGAGAGCGCCCAGGCCCCGGAGCCTGCCGTGGCTACCTTCTATTGAGAGGAAACGTGAATCTATGACAAAGAAAGAAAAGCTCATTTCAGCCGCCATCGGCGGGCTTTCCGTGGCGCTGGCCATTGCCGCGTTCCTCATTCTGCCTGACAGCGTGGCCATGCAGCTGTCCACAAGCGGCACACTGCAAAACACCATGCCCAAGGCCATCGCGGTGGCGCTGCCCCTGCTGATCACCGCCATCGGCCTTGTCTGCGCCGCGCGCGCCGAGGAAAAGGCCAAGTGCTTCCTCATCGCCGTCATCGGCCCTGTGCTGCAAATCATCACGATGGTGATGAATCTGGCGTAAAGCGAAGCAAATTCGATTTTGAAAGGGTGATTCGATATGAAAACAAGACATGTACGGAGGGCCCACAAGACCTGACCCTCCAATCATTATTTGGAGGAATGAAATTGGATCACCAAATTACCCTGCGGGAGTGCGTCACCGACGCGGACATCGCGCGCTTCTGGGAGGAAAAGGACAAAATGCTGCTGCGGGACATCGTGCCCGGCGGCGATCTGGGCAAGGGTCTCGATCAGGAGGACATGGACTACTTTCTGGGCGGGGAATATCGCTCTGCCATCGAGCGCTTTGCCCTGCGGGAGCGGGACCCTATGCGCCGGGTTTTCTTTGCGCTGGACGGACGGGAGGTGGGCTTTGCCCTCTACTGCGTGTACGGCTCCGAGGACGGCAAGTGCTTCGTGCTGGAGTTTTGCGTCTACCCGCAGCACCGCTGCGCCGGCGTGGGCGCAGCCTGCTTCGCCGCTCTGCGGAAAAGGGCGGAAACTCAGGGCGCGGCGTACTACGAGCTGAACACCCACAGCCGCCGCAGCGTCCGGTTCTGGCAGCGACAGGGCTTTCTGCCCAACGGATACGACGAGTGGGGCGTCATATTGCTGTGCCGCCCGCCGGCAAGGCGCGTACCGCTCACCGTGTCGGCGCTTGCCCCCGGCGAGCTGGAAGCTGAGGGCTGGCAGCTGCGGAGATTGCTGAACGGTCTGTGTGCCGAGGCGGGCAGAGGCTTGCCCGACGACGGGGACTTTGACCGGCTGTGTGAGGACGCGCGCGGCGGCAAGACCACGCTGTGGATTGCCCGGCGGGGCAGCCGCTTTGTGGGCGTTTCCGGCCCCGGCCTGCTTTTTGTGGAGCCGGCATTCCGGCGACAAGGCATCGGCCGCGCGCTGCGAGCAAGCGCCCGCCCAGCTGAAAACGAATAGGCTTTGAAAAAAAGAAGAACACGAGTTTGTGTTCTTCTTTTTTTCAATCATTGCGAACATATTTTTCTCCAGACGGGATTCTCGACAAGCGACGTTAGATATGGTAATATTATCTAAAATTCCGGGGAGTGACCTCTATGCCGTCCAGCGCCGCATGAGATGACCGGCCCGCAGACCGATTCAAAATTAAGGAAGGTGCGCCCATGTCGTACATTGTGCTGCGCGATGTTGTGAAAACCTATCAAGTCGGCGAAATAGCCATTCAGGCGCTGGATCATGCCAGCTTTCAGATTGAGCAGGGAGAACTGGTGGTAATTCTGGGCCCATCCGGGGCCGGAAAAACCACCTGCCTGAATATTTTGGGCGGGATGGACCGGGCCACCGCCGGGAATGTGTGGATTGACGGAACCGATCTCACAAGCTTGAAGGAGTCCCAGCTCATCGACTACCGGCGCAACGATGTGGGCTTTGTCTTTCAGTTTTATAATCTTGTCCAGAATCTCACGGCTCTGGAAAATGTGGAGCTGGCCGTCCAGCTTTGCAAAGACTCCTTTGATCCGGAGAAAATTCTGAAAAGCGTCAATTTGAGTGACCGAACGAACAATTTTCCGGCACAGCTTTCCGGCGGAGAGCAGCAGCGCGTTGCCATTGCCCGGGCCATCGCGAAAAACCCGAAGCTGCTGCTGTGCGATGAACCCACCGGTGCGCTGGATTACAGCACAGGCAAACAGATCTTGAAGCTGCTGCAGGCCGAGGCACGGCAGTATCACATGACGGTTATTATCATCACCCACAACAGCGCCATCGCTCCCATGGCAAACAGAGTCATCAAATTCAAAAACGGCGCCGTCGAAGACGTGATTATTAATAAGGAGCCAACAGACGTTGAAGAAATTGAATGGTAATAAAAAGAAGAACCGAATTTTTACCATTGGCATCCGAGAAATAAGGACTTCCTTTCCCAGATTCATTTCTCTTTTCATCATGAGTCTGCTGGGCGTATTCTGTTTTTCCGGATTACAGGCCACCGCCCCGGATATGCGCGAATCCCTTGACCGATATTTGGATGAGCAGAGCCTATACGACATACGAATTGTCTCTACCATGGGCCTGACTGCCGAAGATTTGGGCGCGATTCAGGCGCTTGATGTGGTTGACGGGGCCGAGGGCGCCTATTTTCAGGATGTCCTTTTGCAGGCCGGGCAAACCGAAATTGTCGCCAGAGTACATTCCATTACCACGTCCGTCAATCAGCTTGCGCTGCAATCCGGCCGCATGCCGGAGAGCGAAACCGAGATCGTCGTGGAGGACAGCTTCCTGCAAAACACCGACCATCAGCTGGGCGACCGGCTGTCTCTCTCCCCTTCGGACTCCGACACCATGCCCAACACGCTGACCATTGTGGGCACGGTCACAAGCCCCCTGTATTTTGAGTGCAACGTGGTCAAGAGTAATCACGGGAAAACATCCATTGGCACCGGCACCGTGAACTATTATTTTTACGGCTTGCCGGAGCTGTTCCGGCAGGACTATTACACCGAAATTTACATCACCTGCCCCGGGGCAAAAGACTGCAAGACCTCCGACGCCGAATATACGGATCTGGTGCAGGCGGGCATAACCGAAATTGAGTCAATCACAAATGACCGCCAACTGGCCAGATACCACAGCGTCTATGCGGAGGCGGAGCAGCAAATAGACGAGCAGGAGGCCACCGCAAATGAAGAATTGCGGAAGGCCCGGCAGGAACTGGACGACGCCGACGCTCAGCTGGTGCAGGCAAAAGAAAAGCTGGATACGGCAAAGTGGCAGCTGGTGCAGGCGGATGCCCAAATAAGCAGCAGCACGGCAGCCTATCAGGGGGCGCTTGACCAAGCGGGCATTACGGAAGCTCAGCTGGATACCAAGCTGTCTGATGTGAACGCCGGCATTGCCCAGCTGACGGAGGCCATGAAAAATGTTGACCCGGAAAGCGCCTCCTATCCCGCTTATCAGGCGCAGTACCTCAGCCTTCAGTCACAGCTTGAGGCGTTGCAGCAGCTGACGGGCGCGAGAGACGCCCTGGCGTCCGGCAAACAGGCCTATGCCCAGCAGAAACAGCGCTACGATGAGGGGCTTGCGGAATACGAGGAAAATTTGCGGGTGTATGAGGACAGCGCGCGGGACTACGAGAAATCCGCCGCACAGGCCGCGGATGAAATTGCATCCGCCCGGCAGGAGCTTGCGGATCTGACCGTTCCCACCTGGCAGCTGACTGACCGAACGAACATCGACACCTACACGGAGTTTATGGATGATGCGGACAGCATCGGGAACCTTTCCAGAATTTTTCCCGTGGTGTTCTTTTCCGTTGCCGTATTAATCAGTCTCATCTCCATGAACCGAATGGTGGAGGATGACCGGGGCCAGATTGGCACGTTGAAATCTCTGGGTTTCCAAAACGGACAGATTCTGCGGAAGTACTTGCTTTTTTCCGCCATTGCCGTAAGTCTGGGGGGCGTATTGGGCGCTTTGCTGGGCGTGGTGATTATCCCCAGCCTGATCTGGAATATCTATAAAATTCTTTTCTCCATCCCCAAGCTGTGGCTGAGCCTGAATATAAGGATGACGGCAGTGGGAATGTGTCTGTCGTTCCTGTGCATCTGCGGCACCACCGTCATCACGGTGCTGAAGGTCATCCGGGAGTCCCCGGCCCAGCTGATGCGTCCCAAAGCGCCGCCCGCCGGGAAAAGAGTCCTGTTGGAGCGCCTCCCGTTCATCTGGAAACATCTCAACTTCTCCAACAAGATCATCGTACGCAATATCTCCCGATATAAAAAGCGCGTTCTGGTCACCGTGGGCGGTATTCTCGGCTGCACGGCGCTTATGCTGTGCGGATTTGGCCTGCGCGATGCCATTGTGGATATTCCCAGCGAGCAGTTTGAGCACATCTTCACCTATGATGAGATGCTGTATCTGAACACGGACAGGACGGACGCGGAGATCCAGGCCGCGCTGCAGCGACCGGAAATCACCGAAGCCGTCAACATCTGTATTTGCCCGGCGGTGACAGAGGGCTATGATGTAAGCTTGTTTGTACCAGAGCAGACCGATTCTCTCTCCACGGTGCTGCATTTGCAGGATTTGACCACTGGCGAAGATCGAAATCTGGATAACGGCGCGGTATATCTTTCCGACAAGCTTGCACAGCTTCTGGGCGTACAGGCAGGCGACAGCGTCACCCTCACCGACGATAACGACGTCGCCTATACCTTTGTAATCACCGGCATCGTCAAAAACTATCTGTATCACTACGTTTTTCTCAGCAGGGACACCTTTGAGCAGGCGGGCGGCGTCTATAACAGTACCATCTCCATGATTTGCACCCAGCTTGGCAGCGAGGATGAGCGGGATGCATTCAACAGGGATTTGCTTGGCAGCGACGCAGTCCTCAGCGTTTCAAGGGTGACTGATCGAATCCAAAGCGTCAGGGATATGCTCCATTCTCTGAACAATGTGGTGTATATTCTTACTGTTGCTTCATCAGACAGGTTATAAAGGTTTTGCAGCAGATACAGCCGCAGCATCAGCTCCAAGTCGTAGGGCTTATTTCCGCGCTCTCCTTT
>CAZCDJ010000068.1:0-10215 GCA_964497655.1 uncultured Oscillospiraceae bacterium
GTACCGACTACGACCTCTCTCAGCACCAGAAGTTCTCCGGCGAGAACATGGTCTATAAGGAGGAGGGCATGGCCGAGGGCTACGTCCCCTATGTGATTGAGCCCTCTCTGGGCGCGGACCGGGCTATGCTGGCCTTTTTGGCCGACGCCTACGACGAGGAGGTGGTGGACGCCGGGAAGAACGACGTGCGCACCGTGCTGCACCTGCACCCGGCTCTGGCTCCCTACAAGTGCGCCGTGCTGCCCCTTTCCAAGAAGGAGGTGCTCTCCGGCCCCGCCAAGGAGCTGTACGCGGAGCTTGCCAAGTCCTTCATGTGCGATTACGACGAGACCGGCTCCATCGGCAAGCGGTATCGCCGGCAGGACGAGATCGGCACCCCCTACTGCATCACGTTGGACTTTGCCACCGTGGGCGACGAGAACGCCCCTGCCGACCACTGCGTCACCGTCCGCGAGCGTGACAGCATGGAGCAGGTCCGTATGCCCATCAGTGAGCTGAAAAATTACCTTGCGGAGAAGCTGGCGTACTAATTCAATGGAAAACTCCATCGCAATCAAAGAAAAAAAGGGCTGGCGCGACGGCATTTATGTCGTGCCGGCCCGGAAGCTTCCTCTCACCGCCCTGCTGAGCCTGCTCACGGGGTTTGGCTTCACTCTGGCCGGCATCCTCATCACCACCCAGAGTCTGCACGCCGTGCTGCAGCAGATTGCGTGCAGCCCCCTGCGGGTGCTGGCCACCACGCTGTTTCTGGGGCTTTTGGTGCTGGCGCTGGCCCTTGTCACCACCAGCCTGTTTGCCGGCGCCGCCGCCGTGGGGGTGGTGGTGCTTGCAGCCGCTCTGGTGAACTATTTCAAAATGCTCATTACCTCCACGCCGCTGCTGCTGTCCGATCTGGGGCTTATCGGCAAGGTGGGGGAAATCACCAGGCTGAACAGCGCGTCCATCCACTTTTCCCGAAACACGCTTCTGGCGATCGGGGCGGTGGCGGTGTGGCTTCTGGTGCTGCTTTGGCTCTCCAAGGCCCTGCGGTTGGAGCTGTGGTGGAAAAGCGCGGTGTGGGCCCTTCTCCCCATTGCCCTCTTTGCCCTGCTCTTTTGCGCGCGCCCGGTGGTGGACGCCTGGTGCTTTACGCCCCTGGACGACCCGCTGGAGCTGAGCTTCGGACAGGCCTACAACAACGAAAAGTGCGGCCTTCCGCTGGGGCTGTGGCACTCCTTCCTTTATCGGAGCGAGAAGATGGTGCTCACGGAGGAGGAGCGGCAGCAGGCCCTTGACGACGCGAAGGAATATGTGGAGTCCGTGCCCGCCGGCGGCGGGAGCGACACGCAGCCCAACGTGATCATGATCCTGTCGGAGTCCTTCTTCGACGTGACGGAGCTGCCCGGCGTCACCTATGACAGCGACCCTCTCGCCGATTTCCACCGGGCGCAGGCCGAGGGCGTCAGCGGCAAGTTCTATACCCGTACCCTGGGCTACGGCACCTGCAACATCGAGCTGGAGGTGCTCACCGGCATTAACAACCGGTTTTTGGGCAGCGACGAGCAGCTCTGCTACTGGGACGGGGAGCGGTTCGACATTCTGTCCACCGTGCCGGAGCTGTTTCAGAGCAGCGGCTACTACACCGCGTTCCTGCACACCTTTGATGACAGCATCTATCACCGCACGCCCATCTACCAGCATCTGGGCTTTGACGATCTGTACTTCTCCGGCGACTTTGCCGCCATCGACCCCAAGGCCGCGGCGGCAGGCGATTACTGGGCGTATATGTCCCAAAAGATCGCCGGCGGATTTTACTCCGATGATTACATGGGCGAGCTGCTCATTGACGTGGCCAAGGAAAAGACCCAGCCGGTGTTCCTCTATGCCGCCACCATGGAAAACCACACGCCCTATGCCGCCGATAAATACGAGAGCTACGACTACGCCTTCACCGCCCAGGTGAGCGACGAGGCGCGTGGGGTGCTGCGCGCCGTCACCCAGGGCACGGCGGACGCCTCCGCCATGCTGGGCAAGCTGATGAACTACTTTTCGGAGAGCGACGAGCCCACCGTGATCGTGTTCTTCGGCGACCACCGCCCCGGCCTTCCGCTGGAGGGCTGCGGCACGGTGTACAGTGCGCTGGGAATGTGCAGCGAGGACACGGTGGACTGGACCACCCAGCAGACGGCGCAGCTCTACTCCACCGATTATGTGATCTGGGCCAACGACCCCAACCTCCTGCCCGGACAGCCGGGGGAGCGGCGGGACACCTCCAGCGCCTTTTTGGGTCTTGCGGCTCTGCGGGCCGCGGATCTGCCGCTGGACGACTACTGGCGCATGATTGCCGCCGTGGACGGGGACATCACCGCCTACAACTGGCATTTCTTCGTGTCCGATACCGACGGGGTGAGCCAGACGCTGCCACGGGATACGGACGCGGAAACAAAGCGGCTTCTCACCGTTATGACCTATCTGATGCAGCAGGCCATGGGGGGAGAGGACCCGCCGGAATTTTACGAATTGGATTGAGTATGGAAGAACATAATCTGGAAGACCTGAAGCATGAAGAAAAACGTCCGGAGAATCCGGGCGCGCAGATGGTTAGATGGCTGAAGCCCGGCGGCTGTATTCTTGTGCTGGTGCTGACGGTGATTGCCATGGTGTATCTATTCACCTCCGGGCGCGACCCCATTCCCGGCTATACGCCGCCCCAGAGCAACGCATACTATGCCCAGCACCCGGACGAGCTGGCCCGGGAGCTGAGCGAAAACGTGCTGCCCCGGCTGAGCGGCGCGGCAGGCGCGCAGGTGAGCGGCGACAAGGTGGTCGTGGAGCTCACCGGAGAGGACTACGCCGTGGCCAGAGCGGCCATTTTGCGGTATTACGATGCATCGCTTTTTGAGTTCATCACGCCTTAGGAGAGAGGCTTGTGAGAAAAAATAAAACAGGCAGGGAGACAGGATAATGAAGTATGGATATGTAAAAGTCGCGTCCGCCGCGCCGGAAATCCGGGTGGCTGACCCGGAATTTAACGCGTCCCAGGTCATCGGCTGCATTGCCGAGGCCGAGGCAAAGGGTGTGAAGGTGCTGGTGCTGCCGGAGCTGTGCCTCACGGGGAGCACCTGCGGCGATCTTTTCTATCAGAGAGTGCTGCTGCTGGGCGCCGAGCAGGCGCTGCGCGCCGTGGTGAAGTCCACCGAGGGCAAGGACGTGCTGGCCTTTGTGGGTCTGCCGTACACGCTATGCGGCAAGCTGTACAGCGTGGCCGCCGCCGTGCGTGACGGACAGCTGCTGGCGCTGCTGCCCCGCACGGACACCGCGTCGGGGCGTTTCAGCGCCCCCGGCAGGAACGTGGAGGAGGCCACCGTGGAGGGGCTTGGCACCGTCTGCTTCTCCTCCGAGCTGCTGCTTCGCAGCGAGGAGCTGCCCGGCCTCACCGTCGCCGCCGTGCTGGGGGAGGACGTGGCCGCGATGGAGCGCCACTGCGCCGCCGGCGCCACGGTGATCGCCCGGCTGACGGATACGCCCATGAGCGTGTGGTCAAAGCGCGACGCCGTTTCCGATGCCGTCACCGATAGCCGCCGTTTCCGCTGCGGCATTGTCTCCGCCGCCCCCGGCGAGGGGGAGAGCACCACCGACAAGGTGTACAGCGGCCTGTGCTTCACCGTGGAATGCGGTGAGCAGCTGGCAGCCACCGAGCTTGCGGAGGGCATGGCCGTCACCGATCTGGACACGGAGTACCTGCTCCACGCCCGGCGGCTGGCCGGCGGTGGGGAGAGCGCCGCGCCCCATGCGGTGCTGGGCTTCCACATGGACCTGGCGGACACCGCCCTCACCCGCCGCTTTTCCCCCACCCCCTTCGTCCCCGACCAGGGCGTGGAGGAATTCTGCACCCGGGCGCTGGACATTCAGGTGGCGGGTATCATTAAGCGGATGCGCTACACTGGGCTTTATAAGCCCGTCATCGGCGTGTCCGGCGGCGTGGATTCCACGCTGGTGATGCTGGCCTGTGCCCGGGCGCTGGAGAAGCTGGGTCTGCCCAAGGAGAATCTGATCGCGGTCACCATGCCCTGCTTCGGTACCACCGACCGCACCAAGAATAACGCCATCACCATTGCCCAGCAGCTGGGGGCCACCCTGCGAATCATCCCCATCGGCGAGAGCGTGAAGAAGCATTTTGAGACCATCGGTCACGACTTCGACGACCACAGCGTGGTGTTTGAGAACGCCCAGGCCCGGGAGCGTACCATGTGCCTTCTGGACATCGCCAACAAGGTGGGCGGTCTGGACGTGGGCACCAAGGATCTCTCCGAGCAGGCCGACGGCTGGACCACCTTCAATGGCGACCAGATCTCCAACTACGACATCAACGCGGGTCTCACCAAGACCATGGTCAAGACCATTGTACGCAACTACGCCGCCAAGTGTCAGGACAAGGTGCTGGCGGAGGCTCTGCTGGATATTGACAGCACCCCGGTGACGCCGGAGCTGCTGCCCATCTCCGACGAGGGCGAGCTGATTCAGAAGAGCGAGGACAGCGTGGGCCCCTACATTCTGCAGGACTTCTTCCTGTACCACATGGTCATGCGGGGCGGCAGCCCGGAAAAGGTGCTGGCCATCGCCCAGCGCACCTTCGAGGGTGAGTTCGACCGGGAGACCCTGATTCTTTGGATCAAGAGCTACTGCAAGCGCTTCTTCACCCAGCAGTACAAGCGCAGCACCTCCGCCGACGGCCCCGCCGTCATGGGCTTCACCCTGTCCCCCCGGGACGGGTTCAAGATGCCCTCCGACGCGGAGAACACCCTCTGGCTGGGTCAGGCACACAAGCTGTAAAGGAACAAGCTGCATTAAGGCGGCGGTCACAAAAGTGACCGCCGCCTTTTGTCGCCCCTACGATGACACACGGGGTAATTGCAGCGTGCCCGCAGGGGCCGATGCCCACATCGGCCCGCCGCGTCCTCGTAGGGGCGAACTGTGTTCGCCCGCCCTATTGCCGCGCCCTGTGCTGCCTTGTTGTCTCCCGCGCCGCCCAATGCCACATTCTGCGCCCAATGCCTGTCATCCTGAGCGCAGCGCAGCTTCATCGGTCGGGATGTCCAAGGACATCCTGACCGAGATAACAACAAGCCCGGCCTTTCGGCCGGGCTCATTGTTCGCGAATAAAAGAGAGGGGAAAGAGTATGGAAAAGGAGTGAGAGGTATCAATTTATACTGCCGCTCTCCACCATCGTAACCTCCACATCGAAGGTTTTTCCGCTGCGGAAGATGGTGAGAGTCAGCGTTTCGCCCACCTGCATCCCGTCCTTAATGGCGCTCACGTCGTAGGTGGTGGTCACGGGTGTGCCGTTCACCGCGGTGAGGATGTCGCCGGGCTGGATGCCCTTGGCCTCCGCGTCGCTGCCGGCGGACACGGACTCAATGTACAGGCCACTGGGCAGGTCGTAGTATTCTGCGGCCCCGTCGGGAATGGGCCCCACGGTGATGCCGATGGCAGGCCGTCCTGTGACAGCGCCGGTGGCAATCAACTGGTCCACCACGGTTTTCATGGTGGAGGAGGGGATGGCAAAGCCAATGCCCTCAATGGTGGAGGAGAAGGAGGAGGACATCATCTTCATGTTGGTGATGCCGACCACCTGTCCGTACAGGTTAATCAGTGGGCCGCCGGAGTTGCCCTCGTTGATGGCTGCGTTGGTTTGCAGCAGGGTCATGGTGTGGTTGCGGTAGCTGATGTCACGGTTGATGGCGGAGATAATCCCGTCGGTCATGGTGCCGCGCAGCTCCTCGCCCAGCGGATTTCCGATTGCCACCACCCGGTCGCCCACATGGAGCGCGGCGCTGTCGCCGAAGGTGGCGGGGGTAAGACCGCTTGCGTCTATCTTAAGCACCGCGATGTCGCTGATGGAGTCAAAGCCCACCAAAAGAGCCGAATACTCCGTGTCGTCATACAGGGTGACTTTCGCGCTTTTTGTGCCGTCCAGCACATGGTAGTTGGTAATGATGTAGCCGTCGGCGGTCATCACGATGCCGCTGCCCCAGTAATAGCCGCTCTCGCCGGTCTCGGCGGTGATGGCCACCACGGAGGGGGAGCAGAGGGAGTACACCTGCTGCAGAGTCAGCTCGCCGCTGTCGGGCGCGGGGGAGAAGCTCACGCTGGCGTTCCCGCCCACGGGGGCGCGGGGGATGGTGTTGCCGGTGGGGGTCTGGGAGGCGGTGTAATAGCCGTCAAAGTAGTCCCGGTAGTCCTCGGCGTAGCCGGGGGTGGCGGTGGGGGCAGGCGCAGCGGGCGTGCCGCTGTTGAAGCTCCAGTCGCCAATGCGGATGTCCACGTTGCCCCGCCCGTCGGTGAAGGTCAGGGTGGTGGCGGCGATGAGCACCAAAACCAGCAGACAAATTCCCATGGCCCTTGCCCATGTGTGGGGCTTGTATTCCCCGGTGGGTCGCTCGCTCTCGCTGCGATAGGGCTCCGCGTAGGTCTGGGAGGTGCCGGAGGCGCGGTGGGGAGGATCCAATTGAAAATTGGTTGCCGCGTCCTCCGGCAATGAAGGTGTTTGCCCCTCGGGGGGATCGCCGTGGGCTTGGGTGCGGTACCATTCCTCGCGGCTTCTGTTCTCGTCTTGGTTCATTGGGGTTCCCCCTCAGGTCAAATTTAGGATAACCGGCAATTTTGTGCCTGGTATGAATAACTTTGAAACAATCTGTGAATTAGAAAACGCCTATTTTCCAGAGGAAAGGGCCAGTGTGAACACAAATTCCGTGATTCCGTCCCGGCTGGTCACTACAATATCCTCGTTGTGGGCGTCCAGAATGGTCTTGACCAGATAGAGGCCCAGCCCCACGCCGTTCCGGTCCAGAGACCGGGATTTGTCGCTCTTGTGGAAGCGGTCGAAGATCAGGGGCAGGTCGTCGGGCGGGATGGTTTCGCCCTGATTTTTCACGGACACATAGGCCTTGCCGTTCTGCTTCCACAGGGAGATGCCCAGCGTGCCCTCCGGCGCGGAGAACTTGATGGCGTTGTCCAGCAGGTTGTAGAGCACCTGGGTGATGGCGTCCGGGTCGGCCACGGCGGACATATGGTCCTCCGGCAGCTGCAGATCCACGTTGAGATTTTTCGCCTCCGCCCGGGACTCAAAGTTCAGCAGCGTGCGGATGATCAGCTCGTTCACGTCGAAATCCCTGCGGCGGGTCAGATCAAGCCCCTGGGAGCGGGTGCGGCTCAGATCCAGCATCTGCCGCACCAGGCGGGAGAGCCGGCGGGTCTCATTGGCGATGGTGGACAGGTATTTGTCCTCCTGATCCTTGGGGATGGTGCCGTCCAGAATCCCGTCGGCAAAGCCGGAGATGGTGGTCATGGGGGTGCGGAGCTCATGGGACACGTTGGCAATGAACTCGTTGCGAAGCTCCTCGCTCTTTTCCAGAGAGTCCGCCATGTTGTTGAAGGAGGAGGTGAGGGCAGCCAGCTCGTCGGTGCCGTCGTCCTCGGCCACGCGCACGGAGAAGTCGCCGTGGGCGAACTTGCGGGCGGCCACGGCCATCTCGTCCAGAGGCTTTGCCAGACGCTTGGAGGCGATAAGGCTCATCACCATGGCCAGCAGCAGCACGGCGGCTGCCACGGCAAAGAACACCCACACGAAGGAGCTCCACGCGCCCACAATGGAGGCGCTGTTGGAGCCCACGAACACATAGCCCAGGACGCCGCCTGTCACCTGTGACATGATGGGGATTGCCACCACATACCACTTGGCGTCGTAAAAGCCGCCCAGATCGCTGATGGTGTCCAGCTCGCCGTAGGTACGCAGGGTGCTCATCACGTCGCCGCCGATTTGCCTGCCAATGTAGGGGGAGGCCACGTCCATGTCCGAGCAGGACACCACGATGCCGTCAGTGTCGGTGATAAAGATGTGGTTTCCGGTGGAAAGACCCATGGCCGAAATGGTCATACGCAGCTTCCAGTCGGTGAGGGTGCTGCCCCGGCTGAGGGCGCTGGCCAGATGGGCGGCCTCCTGGGCGTTGGCGTCCATGCTCTCCCGGTGGGAGCTGATTACATAGGTGCGCCCCAAAAACACGAAGGCACTGCCCAGCATCAAAAAGCTCAGGAGCACCATCGCGGCGGTGGATATGAAGTTTTTGAAGTATATGCTTTTCAAAGGGCAATTACCCCCGTTGAATCATGGATTGGAGCTAAGCTCAAACTTGTAGCCCACGCCCCAGACGGTTTTCAGACACCACTGCTCGGATACTCCCTCCAGCTTCTCCCGCAGGCGCTTGATGTGCACGTCCACGGTGCGGCTGTCGCCGAAATAGTCAAAGCCCCAGACCTCGTCCAGCAGCTGGTTGCGGGTATAGACCCGGTTGGGGGTCACCGCCAGATGGTACAGCAATTACAACTCCTTGGGAGGCGTGTCAATCTTCTTGCCGCAGACCACCAGCTCGTAGGAGTCCAGGTTGATCACCAGCTTGTCAAAGCTCAGCACATGGTCGCCGCTGCCGTCGCCGCCGTCCGCGCGGCGCATCACCGCATGAACCCGGGCCAGCAGCTCTTTCACCTCGAAGGGCTTGGTCACATAGTCGTCCGCGCCCATCTCCAGTCCGGAGATTTTGTCCAGCGTTTCGCCCTTGGCGGTGAGCATGATGATGGGCACGCGGCTGGCCTTGCGGATTTCCCGGCACACCTGCCAGCCGTCCATCACGGGGAGCATGATGTCCAGCAGAATGATGTCGTACGGGGTATCTGTGGCGGCGTGGAGCCCCTTGCCGCCGTCGTGGGCGATGGTCACATCGAACCCGTCCTTGTCCAGATACAGGCGCAGCAGCTCGGCAATATTTACGTCGTCCTCGATCACGAGAGCTTTTTTGTTCATCTTCGCTTACCTCCGCAGGCACATATTTGAGGGATCACAGATGTGCAGATATAGACATTATAAACCCAAAGCGTCCGCAATAGTGAATAAAATGTAAAAACCTTGCGTTTGTGCAGGGACAAGAACATCCCGGCCGGGCAAAGCCCGACCGGGATGCGGTTTATGCAGGGAGAATTCTTACTTGGTGGCTTCGATGGCCTTGGCGTCTCCGGTGATCTCGCCCTTGGCCTGCTTGCCGAACACCTGGACACCGTTGATGACCAGGATCACGGCCAGAACGATCAGAGCCAGCGCGAAGATCAGCTGGAACCAGTCGCCCCAGACGGCGGCCACAACGGCTCCGTCCTTCACGACCATACCGGCAACCAGCTTGACCTTGCCGATGATGGTGAGAACCAGGGAGCTGAGGGTGGCGACCAGCATGAAGATCATGGGGAAGAAGAACATCTTGTTGTCCTTGCCGATGTTGCCCAGCCAGCAGGCCACGGCCATCAGAGCAAGGCCGGCCAGGAGCTGGTTGGCAGCGCCGAACAGACCCCAGATCTGGCTCAGGCTCAGGAAGCCGATGCCGCAGCCGATGACGACCATGATGAGGGTGCCCACCACGGGCTTGGCCAGGAAGCCGCGGATGCCGGTGATCTCGTCGGCGTTCTCACCCTCATGCACGAACAGCTCGGTGAACATATAGCGGCCCAGACGGGTGCCGGTGTCCAGAGAGGTCAGCGCGAAGACGGAGACGGCCAGAGTCAGCAGGGTGTAAACGGTGTCGTAGATGGGGTTGGCGAAGTCGGCGGCGCCGCCGGTCATCCAGCTGACCATGGTGGCAATGCCGGAGGCGAAGATGACGGGAGGAGAGGTGATTTCGCCGGAGCTAAACTTGCTCCAGATGGCGCCGGCGGCCAGCAGAGCCAGGATGGCCAGAACGCACTCGATGATCATGGCGCCGTAGCCGATGATCTTGGTGTCCTTCTCGCTGTCAAGCTGCTTGGAGGTGGTGCCGGAGCCGACCAGGCTGTGGAAGCCGGAGATGGCGCCGCAGGCCACGGTGATGAACAGGGTGGGGAACAGATACTTGCCGCCAACGGTCCAGCCGTTGAAGGCGGGCAGCTCCAGGCTGGCGCCGGAGCCGATGACGCCGATGATGGCCAGCAGGATCATGCCGTAGAGCAGGAAGCTGGACAGGTAGTCACGGGGCTGCAGCAGTATCCAGACGGGGAGCAGAGAGGCCAGGGTGATGTAAACAGCTATGAAGATGACCCACGCGGTACGGCCCATGTTGACGCCCACGTACAGGCCGGCGATGGTGATCAGCACGATGCCGACGACGCCCACGATGGTGGCGGGGCCGACCTTGGCGCCCTTGCGGTAGACAAAGTAG
>CAZCDJ010000069.1:0-10206 GCA_964497655.1 uncultured Oscillospiraceae bacterium
CCGTGCGCAAGATCGGCCTGTTCCCCCTGAGCTGACGAACACAAAAAAAGCCTCCCTCGCACGAGGGAGGCTTTTTCTATGCCTCGTAAATGGTCTCGCCGTCCTTCACGGTGGCCAGCACCCGGATATCCCGCAGCTTGTCCGGCGGCACGGTGAGGGGATCCCCGCTCAGCAGCACCAGATCCGCCGCCTTGCCCGGGCGCAGACTGCCCTTGCGATCCTCCTCAAAATACTGATAGGCGGCCGTGGAGGTCACCGCCCGCAGGGCGTCCCCCACGCCGATTCGCTCGCCCCCGCCCAGCACCGCGCCGCTGCGGGTTCTCCGCTCCGCCGCGCACCAGATGGTCTCCAGCATATCCGGCTCCACCACCGGGGTGTCCTGATGGAAGGTGAAGGGCAGCCCCAGCGCCAGCGCGGATGCCGCCGGGGAGATGCGCCGCGCCCGCTCCGGGCCGAAATTGCGGACGTGCACGTCGCCCCAATGCCAGACGTGGGCCACGAAGAAGGAGACCATGGCCCCCAGCTCCTTTGCCCGGCGCAGCTGGTCGGGGCGGATGAGCTGGGCGTGGATGATCACCGGCCGCAGGGAGGCGAGAGTCGGGCAGGTCTCCTCCGCCCGGGCGAGACAGCGGAGAAACTGCTCCGCCGCCGCGTCGCCATTGCAGTGGGCCAGCAGCTGCACCCCCTCTCGCCCGGAGAGCAGCATGGCCTCCTCCACGGCCTCGTCGGTCATGGTGCCGCTGCCCCGGTAGTTCTCCCCGCCGGTGTAGGGCTCCGTCATCCATGCGGTTCGCCCCTGGGGGGAGCCGTCCAGAAAGATCTTCACCCCGCCCAGACGCAGATGCTCGCCCCGCACGGCCTCCCGGGCGGCGGACAGGGACGCGGGCTCGGCGTAGGCCACCAGATCCAGCTTCATCCGCCCCCGCATCAGGTCGTACATGGGCGCCATCTGGGCGGTGAACAGACCCTCCTGCACCGTGGTGATGCCGTGGGAGGCATAGACCCGCTGAGCCGCGTCGCAGGCGGCGGCCAGGGCGGCTCCGCCGGGAACGGGGATGTGCTCCCGGCAGAGGAAGAAGGCGTTTTCCTCCAGATAGCCGGTGAGCCGGCCGTCCTCCCGGCCGATGCGCCCGCCCGCCGGGTCTGGGGTGTGGGGCGTGATGCCGCACAGGCGCAGCGCCTCGCTGCTCAGCAGCGCCATGTGGCCGCTGCGGTACTGAATCAGCAGCGGGTGGCCCTCGGCCATGGCGTCCAGCGCCGCCAGACCGGGAGGGGCCTCCCCCGGCGCGGGATCGTAGTCCCGGGCGATGACCCAGTCCCCGGGGGCGGGAGCGGTGCGCCGGAGAAAGTCGCGGATGGTCTCCGCCATGTCCCCGCCGCCACCCAGCGCCGCCTGTCCCTGGGCGGCGGACACCTGGGAGAAGTGGCTGTGGGCGTCCAGAAAGCCGGGCAGCAGCGCGCCGCCCGCCAAATCCACCACCCGCTGCGCGCCCAGCGCCGCAAGGCGTTCCTCGCTGCCCACGGCGGCGATGCGCCCGCCGTCGGTGAGCAGGGCTTCGGCGGTGAAGTCCTGCTCCATGGTGATGATTTTTCCCCCGCGATAGAGCGTTTTCATGGGTGCACTACTCCTTTTCCTGACGGCATTTTTGCCGATGCTTCTTATTCTTCTTATCCCACCCCATATTATACACGCGCGGCGCAATGGCCGGAAGTGTCTTTTCTCACCATAATACCGAAGGAATACCCGAGCTTTTCACGGTTTTTTTTCGCGAAGTAACAATCGGGACGCTCCGCCGGGGGAAATGTGAACAAATTATAATATTTGCGAAAGCAACAGATTTCGACTTTTTTTCTTTGGGGCTGGCGTACCATGATGGCGTCCGAAAGGGAGAAAAACTTAGACAAATGCGAAAGAAGGTCGGAAATATGTATCAGGTCAGCAAGGAATATCTTACGCTGTTTAACGCCATGACGGATATAGACAAGGCGCTGTGCGAGCTGCATCGCAAGATCGTGTTCGCGCAGGAGCTGGCGGAGGAGCTCTATATGTCCGGGAACGATACGGACACCGGGAACGAGGATTGCCGGGAGCTTGCGTAAAATGTGAAAGCCGTGAGAATACATATGCCGGGGCAGCCAGCCCCGGCATCTTTTTCTCCCGCCGGGGCGAGGGGGATTGTGGGATGCGGCAAAAACTTTCGCAATTTAAAGCAAATTTTGGGGGATTGTGCCGGTTGACTTTTGGCTATTAAAGCGTTATATTTCTTGCAACAGTCAACAGGGCATCCGCCCGGAAAGGAGAAACGACATGAATCACACCATTACCCACACCGTGCAGTCCGTCGCGTTCTCCTTTAACAGCCAGGCCCGCTTCTATTTTGCGGGTCGGTATGATCGCGCCTATTTTTATTATTATGGCGGCGAAAATCCGAACAACCTGGCAAGGCAAGCGGTCTGTTGACGTAAGTATCACGTCGATTTCAGGCGGCCCCGTCTTTTCAGGCGGGGCCGCCTTTTGTCGTATATTTGTGGAAAAAATCGGAGGAGAAGAAAATGAAAAAGAAGTTTACAGCCATTCTGGCGGCCTGTGCCGTCGCCCTGAGCCTCGCGGCCTGCGGCACCACCGCCCCCGCGGCCACCACCGCCCCCACCGCGGCTCCCACCGCCGACGCTACCGCCGCGCCGGAAGCCCAGAGCTTTACCGTGGGCATCCTGCAGCAGCTGGAGCACCCGGCACTGGATGCCGCCACCGAGGGCTTCAAGACCGCCCTCACCGACCTGCTGGGGGACGCCGTGACCTTTGAGTACGACAACGCCCAGAACGATCAGAACAACTGCACCACCATCGCCAACAAGTTTGTCACCGAGGGCGTGGACCTCATCATGGCCAACGCCACCACCGCCCTGCAGAGCGCCGCCAGCGCCACCGGCGACATCCCTGTGGTGGGCACCTCCATCACCGACTACGCCTCCGCCGGCGTGCTGCTGGGCGACAACGACGCCCCCGGCGGCAACGTCACCGGCGCCAGCGACCTGGCCCCTCTGGACAAGCAGGCCGAGCTGCTGTGCGAGATCTGCCCCGACGCCAAAACCGTGGGCATCATCTACTGCTCCGGCGAGCCCAACAGCGTGTTCCAGGCCGATAAGATGGCCGGCTTCCTGGAAGGGAAGGGCCTCACCGTGAAGCGCTTCACCGTGGCCGACTCCAACGAGATCCAGGCGGTGCTGTCCTCCGCCGTCGAGGAGATCGACGTACTCTACATCCCCACCGACAACACCATGGCCGACAACATGGAGCTGGTGAAGAACCTGACCGTGCCCGCAAAGCTGCCCGTCATCTGCGGCGAGGAGAATATGTGCAAAAACGGCGGACTTGCCACTCTTTCCATCAGCTACTTCGACATGGGCTACGCCGCCGGCCAGCTTGCCGCCTCCATCCTGCTGGGCGAGGCCGACCCTGCCACCTCCCCCATCGTCTACTGCGCCGACGCCACCCGGGAATTCAACAGCGAGGTGGCCGAGGCCATCGGCTGGACCATCCCCGAGGGCATGACCGCCATTGCGGATTAATTACAATATGTGTCCGGGCGGGGCAGCCGCCCCTCCCGGACGCTGAAAAGGAGTATCACCCGTGCTGGATTTCATTACATCACTGATTAGAGCAGTGCCCGGAAGCGTTGCTCAGGGACTCGTCTGGGGCGTGATGGCCATAGGCGTTTTCATCACGTTCAAGCTGCTGGATTACGCGGATCTCACCGTGGATGGCTCCATTGCCACCGGCGGTGCGGTCTGCGTCATGCTCATTCTCGCCGGGTGGAACCCCATCCTCGCGCTGCTCATGGCCTTCCTGGCAGGCTGCTGCGCCGGCCTGATCACCGGGCTGCTGCACACCGCGCTGGGCATTCCCGCCATTCTCTCCGGCATCCTCACCCAGCTTGCCCTGTACAGCGTGAATATGCGAATCATGGGCAAGAGCAATCAGGCCGTCAGCGTGGACAAGGTGGAGCTGCTGCTCTCCTCCCGCTACAATGTCACCGCCATTCTGGTGTCCGGCGCGGTGGTCATCGCCGTGATCGCGCTGCTCTACTGGTTTTTCGGCACCGAGCTGGGCTGCGCCATCCGGGCCACCGGCTCCAACCCCAATATGTCCCGGGCCCAGGGCATCAACACCGGCCGCAACAAGGTGATCGGCCTGGCCCTCTCCAACGGGCTGGTGGGTCTGGCCGGCGGAATGCTGGCCCAGTACAGCGGCGCGGCGGATGTGAAGATGGGGCAGGGCGCCATCGTCATCGGTCTGGCTGCCGTCATCATCGGCGACGTGGTGTTCGGAAAGCTGTTCCGCAACTTCGGCCTTCGGATGCTGGGCGTGGCGCTGGGCGCCGTGCTGTACTACATCGTCATTGCCGCTGTGGTGCGCATGGGCCTTTCCACCACGGATCTGAAGATGTTCTCCGCCATCGTGGTGGCGGTGTTCCTGTCCGTGCCCCACTTCCGGGAGAAGCTGGGCACGAGAAAACGCCGGGAGGTCGCGAAAAATGCTTAAACTGGATCATGTGCAGAAAACCTTCAATAAGGGTACGGTGAACGAAAAGACCGCCCTCAGCGACCTGTGCCTTACCCTGAACGACGGGGACTTCGTCACCGTGATCGGCGGCAACGGCGCGGGCAAATCCACCATGCTGAACGCCATCTCCGGCGTGTGGCAGCCGGACGCCGGCAGCATCACGCTGGACGGGCAGGAGCTGGTGGGCATGGCGGAGCACCGCCGGGCCCGCTTTCTGGGCCGGGTGTTTCAGGACCCCATGATGGGCACCGCGCCGGACATGATGATCGAGGAAAATCTGGCGCTGGCCGCCCGGCGGGGACAGCGCCGCGGCCTCAAATGGGGCATCACCCGGCTGGAGCGGGATGATTTCCGGGAGCTGCTGCGTACGCTGGATCTGGGGCTGGAGAACCGGCTCAGCGCCAAGGCGGGTCTGCTCAGCGGCGGACAGCGCCAGGCCCTCACCCTGCTGATGGCGGCGCTGCGGCAGCCCAGACTGCTGCTGCTGGACGAGCACACCGCGGCGTTGGACCCCCGTACCGCCGCCAAGGTGCTGGAGCTGAGCGAGACCATCATCTCCGAGAACAGCCTGACCACCCTGATGGTGACCCACAACATGAGGGACGCCATCGCCCACGGCAACCGGCTCATTATGATGGACGCGGGGCGGGTGGTACTGGATATCTCCGGCGAGGACAAGAAAAAGCTCACGGTGGAGGATCTTCTGGCTCGTTTTTCCGCAGCCTCCGGCGGAGAATTTGCCTGCGACAGAGCCCTGCTGGGAGCATAAAGGAAATTTTGACGGCGCGCCGTCCCCCCACGGGGGAGGGCGCGCCGTTCATTTCCCGTAAAAATTGGGGATGCTATCTTGCTCTCTGGGAATGAGAGTGATATAATACATCATCGACCCCGGACAAAGCCGAAGTATTTCGGCAAAACAAACAAATCAGGAGGAAAACCATGAAAAAAACTACTCGTCTTCTTGCGATCGTTCTGGCAGCCGTCATGATGCTGGGCCTTGTGGCCTGCGGCACCAAGGCTCCTGCCGCCACCGCCACCCCCACCGCGGCCCCGGAGACCACTGCCCCGGAGACCACCGCCCCTGAGAAGGCTCCCGAGGACTACACCGGCAGCCTTACCATCTACTCCCCCCACGACAGCGATCCTCTGCTGGCCGGCATCGCCGCCTTTGAGGAGAAGTACCCCAACGTGACCGTGGAGTATGTGGCCGACGGCACCTCCAACCTGGTGGCCAAGATTGCCGCCGAATCCGCCAACCCGGTATGCGACGTACTTTGGGGCGGCGGCGCCGACACCCTGGCCGCGTATAAGGAATACTTCCAGCCCTACTGCCCCAGCTGCATCGACCTGCTGGATTCCTCCCTGTATGACAGCGAGTACTACTGGATCGGCGAGAGCCCCCTGCCCATGGTGTTCCTTGTGAATACCAATCTGGTGGCTGAGGCCGACATCCCCCAGAGCTGGGCTGACCTGGCCAACTGGGATACCGCCAAGTACGGCAAGATCGCCATTGCCGACCCCACCTCCTCCGGCTCCGCCTTCACCCAGCTTTGCACCATGCTGTTCCTGTTCGGCAAGCAGGATGACGACTACACCGCCGGCTGGGACTTCGTAAAGAGCGTCATCAACAACCTTGAGGTGAAGAACAGCTCCTCCCTGGCCCATAAGGACGTGTCCGCCGGCGAGAATGCCATGGGCATCACCCTTGAGAAGGCCGCCGTCAAGTACACAGACGATTTCCTGAAGATGGTTTACCCCACCGACGGCACCTCCGCTGTGCCCGATGGCGTGGCCATCGTGAAGGATTGCCCCAACCTGGAGCTGGCCCAGCTGTTTGAGGAGTTCGTCCTCAGCGCGGAGTGCCAGACCGCCCAGAACGCCGACTGGGGCCGTCGTCCCATCCGCAGCGACGTCTCCCCCGTGGGTCTCGTGGAGCTTGCCGACATCAAGCTCATGAACTACAACTTCGACTACGCCGCCGCCAACGCCTCCACCATCAAGGAAGCCTGGCAGGATCTGCTGGTCGGCTAAGCGACCGGCCGTTATCCTCGTAAAAAGCTCGGGGGGCATCTTACGGTGCCCCCTTTGCGTATTCAGAATAGGATTGAAACCAGCGGGCGGCCATCGCCCGTTCGTTTGAGTTTTATGCAAATCGACGTTAGCGGAGGACAAGGGTATGAGCAATCAAGTAATCATCAGAGACGCCGTCAAGAAATACGGAGATTTTACGGCGCTGCACGGGGTATCGCTGGACATCGCGGAGGGGGAGTTTTTCACCCTGCTGGGGCCCAGCGGCTGCGGCAAGACCACGCTGCTGCGTATGATCGCGGGCTTCAACTCCATTGAAGGCGGCGACTTCTTCTTCGGCGAGCGACGCATCAACGAGGTGCCCGCCCACAAGCGGGACATTGGCATGGTGTTCCAGAACTACGCCATCTTCCCCCACCTGACCGTGGAGGAAAACGTGGCCTACGGCCTGAAGGCCCGCAAGACGCCCAAAAACGAGATCGACCGCCGGGTGGCGGACGCGCTGGAGCTGGTGCAGATCTCCCATCTGGCAAAGCGCAAGCCCAACGAGCTCAGCGGCGGACAGCAGCAGCGCGTGGCGCTGGCCCGCGCCTTCGTCATTGAGCCCAGCGTGCTGCTGATGGACGAGCCTCTCTCCAATCTGGACGCCAAGCTGCGGGTGCAGATGCGTACCGTCATCAAAAAGCTGCAAAAGCGACTGGGTATTACCACCATCTACGTCACCCACGATCAGGAGGAGGCGCTGGCCATCTCCGACCGCATCGCGGTGATGAAGGAGGGCGAGATCATGCAGATCGGCACCCCCCGGGAGATTTACGCCAAGCCCGCGAACCCCTTTGTGGCGGGCTTCATCGGCGTGAGCAACTTCCTGGAGTGTCAGGTGCAGGGCGGAACCCAGGCGGTGGTCACCATCCGGGACGAGCTGGAGCTCACCATGACCCTGCGCCGGGAGTACAGCGGCAAGGCCACTCTCTCCGCCCGGCCGGAGCAGCTTTTCTTCGGGCCGGAGGGAATGCCCGGCAAAATCCTCTATTCCACCTTCCTGGGGGACTTCATCGAGTACGAGGTGCAGCTTGCGGACGGTCAGAGCGTGGTGGTGAACGAGTACACCAAGGACACCAACGAAATTCACGCTGTGGATGAGACCGTGCATCTGGGCTTTGACCCGGAGCGGGTGAGCCTGTACGCCGCTGAGAGCGGGGAGGTACTGTCGTGCTGAAACGCGCCAACGGCTCCCAGCCCTTTTACAAGGACTTTTGGTTCTGGGTCAAGGTGATGGTGTTCCTCATCTTCCTGCTGTTTCTTGTGTGGCCCTTCTCCTCCATGATTGTCAACGCCTTCGCCTCCTCCAAGACCGATGGCTTCACCTTCGCCAACTTCCAGAAATTTTTCACCAAGAAATACTATTTCGGCGCGCTGTGGAACAGCCTGGGCATCTCCCTTGTGCCCACGGTGCTGTCGGTGCTGATCGGCGTTCCCATGGCCTACCTGATGACCCGCTTCAACGTGCGGTGGAAAAAGCTGTGGCACGTGATCACCATTCTTTCTCTGATGAGCCCGCCGTTTCTGGGCGCCTACGCCTGGATTATGCTCTTTGGACGGGCCGGCTACGTCACCACCTTTTTCTCCTCTCTGGGCATCACCACCCCCACCATCTACGGCTTCGGGGGCATCTCCATTGTGCTCACGCTGAAGCTCTACCCCTATGTCTACCTCTACGCCAGCGGCGCCATGCAGAGCATTGACAGCTCCATTGAGGAGTGCGCCGAAAATCTGGGCAGCGGCAAGCTGCGCCGGTTCCTCACCGTCACCATGCCGGTGGTCACGCCCTCCATCGCAGCAGGCGCGCTGATGGTGTTTATGAGCGCGCTGGCGGACTTCGGCACCCCCATGCTGCTGGGCGGCTCGGACTTCCGCACGCTGCCGGTGCTGATTTACAACGAGTATTTCAGCGAGATCGGCGGCAACGGCAATCTGGCCTCCGCCGTGTCCATCATCATTGTGCTTATCACGCTGGGGATGCTGCTGCTGCAAAAATTCTGGGTCAGCCGCAAGAACTATGTGATGACCGCCATGCGTCCCCCGGCGGAGGAGCAGACCCACGGCTGGAAGCGCCTTTGGGTTACGCTGCCGGTGGGCATCGTGTGCTTCTTCTCCTTCCTGCCCCAGATGCTGGTGTGCATCTGCTCCTTCCAGAAAACCAACTACTCCAACTTCATCGGCGGCTTTACGCTGGAGAACTATACCGGACTGGGCAAGCGCCTGTTCACCAGCATCAGCAACACCTTTACTTATTCCACCATCGCCATCGTGTTCATTGTGTTCATCGGGATGCTCATGTCCTACGCCATCGTGCGCAAAAAGGGCAAGACCGGCGGACTGCTGGACCTGCTGCTGATGGCCCCTTATGTGATTCCCGGCTCCGTGCTGGGCCTGTGCTACATTGTCACCTTCAATGTGAAGCCCTTCATTCTCACCGGCACCGCCGCCATCATCATCATCTCCTATGTGATCCGCAAGCTGCCCTACACGGTACGCAGCGCCAGCGCCTTCCTGATGCAGATGGACCCCAGCGTGGAGGAGGCCAGCATCAATCTGGGAGTCAGCCCCATGAAGACCTTCTGGAAGGTCACGGCCCGGCTGATGATTCCCGGCGTGTTCTCCGGGGCCATCCTGTCCTGGGTCACCTGCGTCAATGAGCTGAGCTGCTCTATCATGCTGTCCACGGGCAAGACCAGCACCCTGACCATCGCGGCCTACACGGACATCGTGCGGAACAGCGTGGGCAGCGGCGCGGCGCTTGCCGCCATCCTCACCGTCACCAGCGGCGTGTTCCTGATGATCTGTCTGCGCGTCAGCAAGGGAAAGGTGAAAATTGTCTGATGATTAAAAACATTGTGTTCGATATGGGCGGCGTGCTCATCCGCTTAGACCGGCACTACTTTATCTCCCGGCTGGGCGTCAGCGCGGAGGACGAGGAGCTGCTGCTGCGTCAGGTGTTCCACTCGCTGGAGTGGGCGCAGATGGATCGCGGCTCCCTCACCGATGAACAGGCGGCGCTGTCCATCTGCCGCCGGGTGCCGGAGCGGCTCCACGACGCCGTGGGCAAGCTGGTGAGTATGTGGGATCGCCCCATTCTTCCGGTGGAGGGAATGTACGAGCTGGTGAGCGAGCTGAAGGGCATGGGCTATCCCATCTATCTGCTCTCCAACGCCAGCTTCCGCCAGCACGACTACTGGCCCCGGGTGCCCGCCTCCGTGCTGTTCGACGGCACGCTGGTGTCGGCGGACGTGCATCTGGTGAAGCCCCAGCCGGAGATCTACCGCCTGCTGTGCGATACCTTCGGACTGACGGCGGGGGAGTGCTTCTTCATCGACGACTCGCCCATGAATATTGAGGGCGCCCTGTTTTCCGGAATGCCCGGGGCGGTATTTCACGACGATGTGACCGAGCTGCGGGCAGCCCTGCGCGCCGCCGGCGTGGCCGTGAAGGCGTAACCGGTTTATAACGGGTTTATTTTGTTTCTATACCTTTGATTACATTCTTCTATTATCTATAACTTTGTCACCCCATTTCTCTTTGCTCGTGCAAAGAGAAACCGGGTGACGCCTGAA
>CAZCDJ010000070.1:0-9934 GCA_964497655.1 uncultured Oscillospiraceae bacterium
ACGCCCCACAGCTCGCCCCAGCCGAAGGGGAACAAATACTCAAAGTCCGTCGTCGCTTTGGAATAGAAGGCCAGCTCCTCCGGCTCATGGTCCCGCAGCCGCAGATACTCGTCGTGCATCCCAAGGCCCAGCAGCCAGTTGTGGCAGAAGCTGCGCCAGTACTCAAACCAGGTAAGGTCGGTGCCCGGCTCGCAGAAGAACTCCAGCTCCATCTGCTCGAACTCCAGAATGCGGAAGGTGAAGTTGCCCGGGGTGATCTCGTTGCGGAAGCTCTTGCCCACCTGGCAGATGCCGAAGGGAATCTTTTTGCGGGAGGTGCGCTGGATGCTCTTATAGTCCACGAAGATGCCCTGGGCGGTCTCGGGACGGAGGTACACGTCGGTGCCGGACTCGGCGGTGACGCCCTGATGGGTCTTGAACATCAGGTTGAACTTCTTGATGTCGGAAAAATCGCACTTGCCGCAGCCCGGGCAGGGAATGCTCTTTTCCCGGATATAGGCCACCATCTGATCGTTCTGCATGGCCTCCACGTTCACGTCGGTGCCGGTCTCCTTGGACCAGTCCTCGATGAGCTTGTCGGCGCGGTAGCGCCGCTTGCAGCCCTTGCAGTCGATGAGGGGGTCATTGAAGTTGGACACATGGCCGCTGGCCTCCCACACCCGGGGATTCATCAGGATGCCGGCGTCCAGACCCACGTTCAGAGGGCACTCCTGTACGAACTTCTTCCACCAGGCCTGCTTCACGTTGTTCTTCATGAGCACGCCCAGGGGGCCATAGTCCCAGGAGTTGGCAAGTCCTCCGTAGATCTCGCTGCCGGGGAATACGAAGCCTCTGTTTTTGCACAGGGCCACCAGCTTTTCCATTGTCTTTTCGCTTTGAAGCATTTTCTTTCTTCCTTTCCCGCATATGGCTTTATGCGGAGAGATTTTTACATTCCGTTGATGCAATCGCAAGAAACTATGGTATAATACCACAATACCCGGCTATATTCAACCTAAGTTATACATTAAACAAAACGAAGGATATGATCGAAATGAAAAAAACCGTGATCCGTCAATACGCCCGGCTGATTGCCTCCGTGGGCGCCGCCGTGCAGAAGGGACAGAGCGTGGTCATCAACGCCGAGGCCGACCAGTACGAGTTCGTGAAGGTGCTGGTGGAGGAGTGCTACCGCTGCGGCGCCGCCGAGGTGAGCGCGGACTTTGCCTATCAGCCCCTCACCCGTCTGAACGTGCGCCACCAGAGCGCGAAAACGCTGGGCACCGTGAAGGGCTGGGAGGAGGCGCGCCTGCGCTACCGGGCCGAGACCCTGCCCGCCATGATCTATCTGGAATCCGCCGACCCGGACGGGCTGGACGGCATCAACCAGCAGAAGTGGGGCAAGGCCATGCGGAGCCGCTACAAGGTAATCAAGCCCATCCGGGACACCATGGAAAACAAGTATCAGTGGTGCATCGCCGGCGTGCCCGGCGAGCGGTGGGCGAAAAAGATGTTCCCCGGCGAGAGCCGCTCCCGTGCCATGGAGAAGCTGTGGGAGGCCATTCTGGCCACCTCCCGGGCTGACGGCCCCGACCCCGCCCAGGCGTGGGCAGACCACAACGCCGACCTGAAGGCCCGCTGCGACTACCTGAATTCTCTGGAGCTGCGCTCTCTGGAATACAAGGCGGGTAACGGCACTCAACTGACCGTGGGTCTCATCCCCGACTCCCAGTTTCTGGGCGGAGCGGAGGCTGCGCTGGGCAGCGGAATCATCTATAACCCCAACATCCCCAGCGAGGAGTGCTTCATCACCCCCATGAAGGGGCAGGCCGAGGGCATCGTCTATTCCTCCCGCCCCCTGTCCTTCCGAGGCCTTATGATCGAGGACTTCTCCATCCGCTTTGAGGGCGGACGGGCCGTGGAGGTGCACGCCGCCAAAAACGAGGATGCGCTCCGGCAGATTATCTCCATGGACGACGGCGCGGCCATGCTGGGCGAGTGCGCGCTGGTGCCCTACGACAGCCCCATCCGCAACTGCGGCCTGATGTTTTACAGCACCCTGTACGACGAGAACGCCGCCTGCCATCTGGCGCTGGGCATGGGCTTTGAAAACAGCCTGAAGGACTACGAAAAATACACGCTGGCGGAGTGCCGGGAAAAGGGCATTAACGACTCCATGATGCACGAGGACTTTATGATCGGCACCGCCGACCTGTCCATCGTGGGCGTGACCGCCCGCGGCGAGCGCGTGCAGATCTTCCGGGACGGCAACTGGGCCTTCTGAGCGGCGTCCCAAGGATCGGATAAGGAAGGAGCAACACATGAAACACGCACCTCAGCATGAAGCGAGACACACCGCCGCCCCCGGCGGACGCTTCGATAAAAAGTCTTTGATATTGCTGCTGGTAATCGCTCTGGTGGTGATCACGGTGATCGTGATGGCCTTCGTCCTGCTGGGTCGCGGCGCCGATAAAAAGACCTATGCGAACGCATACAGCTCCGCCATGCAGAGCTATATCGACGGCAGCTACGACGACGCGCTGGCCTCTCTGCGCAAGGCGCAGGAGATTGACGACAGCGAGGAATGCGCCGTGCTCTCCGCCAAGTGCTACTTTGCCCGCAGCGGCGGGGAGAGCGCCGTGCGCTACCTGACCGAGTGGCTCTCCCACAACAGCGGCGCGGAGGCCCAGGCCCTGCTGGCGGAATATGAGGCGCAGTCCGGCGAGAGCCCCGATAAAGGGGAGCTGGAAATTGCCGGGCAAAAGGTGGCCGCCGACGCGAAGAATCTGGCCATCAAGGACAAGTCCCTCACCAGCGGCGATCTGGAGCAGATTGCAACCCTCACCGCTCTCACCAACCTGAGTCTGGAAAACTGCTCTCTCAGCGACCTCACCCCCCTCAGCGATCTCAGGAGCCTTGAGACGCTGATCCTCTCCGGCAACCGGGTCACCGACCTCTCCCCTCTCAGCGGGCTTTCCTCCCTTCGCACCCTGTATGTGAACGACAACCCGCTGGAGGATTTCGCTCCCCTGTACGTCCTGCGTGGTCTGACCACATTGAACATCAAGGGCATTGACATCACCGACACCCAGCTGGAGGATCTGCAAAAGGCGCTGCCGGGCTGCTCCGTGTTTTCCGAGGAGGCCACCGTGGTGGCCAAGGAGCTCACGCTGGGCGGCGTGAAGTTCCTGTCCGACGTGAAGGAGCTGGATCTTTCCGGCAAGGACATCACCGACATCAGCGTTCTCAGCGACTGCACGGAGCTGGAGGTGCTGAACCTGAAGGACAACAAGATCACGGATCTGAGCCCCCTGATGCAGCTGCCCAAGCTGAAATGGCTGTCCATCTGGAAGAATCAGGTGTCCGACCTGACCCCGCTGATGGGTCTCACCTCTCTGGAATATCTGGACGCGGACGGGAACGCCATCACCAAGGTCACCTCCCTCAGCGGTCTCACCAACATCACCGAGCTGTACTTAAACGGCAACGCCCTGAAGAGCATCAGCCCCATTTTGAACCTGACCAAGCTCACCAAGCTGGGCCTGAAGAATGTGGGCCTGAAGGACAGCGACCTCTCCGCCCTCTCCGTGCTGAAGGGTCTGAAGGAGCTGTATCTGGACGACAACGGGGACATCACCGGCGACGCGGTGGACGCCCTGAAGCTGAAGCTCACCGGCTGCACCATCTCCCACAGCGAGCTCACCTATAAGGTGAAGCTGGGCAAGGCGGAGTTTAAGAGCAGCGACACAAGCGTGGACGCCACCGGCAAGAGCGTCACCGACATCTCCGAGGCAAAGCGCTTCACCGGCCTCAAGTCCCTGATTCTCAACGACAACAGCGTGAAGGATCTCTCCCCCCTGTCCGGCGCGGACAAGCTGGAGGTGCTGGAGCTCTCCGGGAACGGCCTCAGCGACCTGAGCCCCCTGCGGGGCCACGGCAAGCTGCGGGTGCTGAACCTGATCAAGAACAAGATCACCGACCTGACGCCCCTGGCGGACTGCACCGCGCTCAGCGAGCTGCACCTGAGCTATAACACCGATTTGACCGATGTTTCCGCTCTCAGCAAGTGTCTCGCCCTCACGCAGCTGTCGCTGGATTACACCGGCGTGACGGATTTGACCCCGCTCTCCCAGCTCAAGAACCTGACCTATCTGGGACTGGAGGGCTGCGCCATTGCCGACGCCACGCCCCTTTATTCCCTCACCGCCCTGCGGGAGCTGTACCTTCCCGACAGCGTGCTCACCGTGGAGCAGCTTGACGCCCTGCGGGCCGCGCTGCCCAAATGTGCAATCTATACATAATTCATAAAAAAGACTTCAATTCCCTCCGGCGTCGTGATATACTGATCATAGCAAGACCCATAACGCCGGAAGGAGCTGAAACCTATGAAGTTCACGTTCACGGAGAAGAAAATGGATGCGTCGGGCGACCTGAGGGCCTACGCCGAAAAGAAGATCGGCAAGATCGACAGGCTGTTCAAGACGGAAAGCGAGGCTTTTGTCACCTTCAGCACCGAAAGAGGCCGTTTTCTGGCCGAGGTGACCATCAAAAACAACGGTATGTTCTACCGCGTGAGCGAACTCACCAGCGATATGTACGCCTCCATAGACAGCGCGGTGGCGGGCATTGAGCGTCAGATCCGCAAAAACAAGACCCGTCTGGAAAAGAGACTGAGAGACGGCGCACTGGAGCGTGAGGTGAAGCCCAGCACCGTTGCCACCGGCGACGAGGCCGAGGAAGAATTCAAGGTCGTTCGCAACAAGAAATTCTACATCGCGCCCATGTCCGTGGAGGAGGCAATTTTGCAGATGAACCTGCTGGAGCACGAGTTCTTTGTCTTTAAGAACACCGACGACGGGGACGCCTTCTCCGTGGTCTATCGCCGCAGAAACGGCGGCTACGGCCTGATCACCGATCAGGAGGATTAATCAATACGGCCCCGCCACACGGCGGGGCCTTTTTCAAGGAGAGATACCAAAATGCGCTGGATCGAAGCCACCTTCAAAACCGCCAGCGGCGAGATAGACGATGTGACCGAGCGCCTCACCGAGCTGGGAGCCGACGGCTTTATCATCGAGGACGAGGCGGATTTCAACCGTTTTCTGGAGGAAAACCGGCAATACTGGGACTATGTGGACGAGGCGCTGGCCCGGCAGTACCAGGGCGTGTCCCGGGTGAAGCTCTATGTGTCCGAGGACGAGGACGGACGGGCGCAGCTGGCCCGCTATACGCTGGCGCTTGGCCGGGAGTGCGAGACCCGCACCGTGGATGACGCGGACTGGGAAAACAACTGGAGGGCCTATTATAAGCCCCTCCCCATCGGAGAAAAGCTTCTGATTTTGCCCCAGTGGGAGCCCATCCCCACGGAGGGGGCGCGGCGGGTGCTGCGCCTTGACCCGGGGCTCACCTTCGGCACCGGCAACCACGCCACCACCCGGATGTGTCTGGAGGAGCTGGAGCAATACGCCGCGCCGGAAAAGCTTGCGCTGGATTTGGGCTGCGGCAGCGGAATTCTGGGCATTGGCGCGCTGGTGCTGGGCTGCGGCTATGTGGCCGGCTGCGACATCGACCCCAAGAGCCCGGATGTGGCCCGGGAAAACGCCGCCCTCAACGGCATCGGAGAGACGGTGTTCCATGTCTGTGCCGGCGATATCCTGAAGGACGCCGCTCTGCGCGCCTGTCTGGGCGCGGGCTACGACATTGTGCTGGCCAACATCGTTGCCGATGTGATTATCCCTCTGGCCCCCTACGCCATGGAGTTCATGTCCCCCCGGGGCGTGTTCATCTGCTCCGGCATCATTGAGGGCCGGCAGGCAGAGGTGGAGACCGCCCTGAAAAAAGCGGGCTTCGCCATCCGGGGTCACCGCACGGAGGAAGGCTGGCACTGCTTCGCCGCGGAAAAAGCATAAAATTTTACGCCGCGTGGACGGGAAGTTTCACGCGGCGTATTGATTTTTTCCCGCCGCCGTGTATAATCAATTATGCGCTATATCCGGATTAACCGGAACGGCAGCAGGAGGAATTTAATATGAGCAGAAGTACCGAAAAGACCAGACGCCTTGTGGGATTATCCCTTTTTACGGCGCTGGTCATTGTTTTGCAGCTGGTGGCAAGCTTTTTGCCCACCAAGCCCTTCGCCATCACGCTGGCGCTGACACCCATTGTGGTGGGCGCGGCCCTGTTCGGCCCCAAGGCCGGCGCATGGCTGGGCGGCGTGTTCGGCGTGGTGGTGCTGCTGATGTGCGTGTTCGGCGTGGACGCCGGCGGCTCCATTTTGTGGAATGTGAGCCCCATCGCCACACTGGCGCTGTGCATCGTGAAGGGCGCGGCGGCCGGCTGGGCGGCCGGGCTTGTCTACGCCGCTCTGAGCAAACGGAACGCCACGCTGGCGGTGATCTCCGCCGCTGTGGTAAGTCCCATGGTGAACACCGGCATTTTCTGCGTGGCCATGGCCACCATCTACCATTCCACGCTGGTGGAGTGGGCCGGCGGCGCGGGCGCGAACCTGGTCTACTATGTCTTTATCGGCCTCATCGGCGTGAACTTCCTGGTGGAGCTTGCCGTGAACGCCGCCCTGTCGCCTGTGGTGACACGCATCATCAAAATCGGAAAAAAGGGGAACGCGTAAAATGATTCTTGCCGTCGACGCGGGCAACTCCAACATCGTGCTGGGCTGTATGGAAGGCGGAAAGCTGGTCTCCGTGGCCCGAATGGAAACCAATCGGAAAAAAACCGAAAACGAGTACGCAGCCACCATCAGCCAGATTTTGCAGCTCGACGGCAAAGGCGCCACTGACTTTGAGGGCGCCATCATCTCCAGCGTGGTGCCCCCCCTCACCGACACCCTGCGCATCGCCGTGCGGATTGTCACTGGGCATGAGTCCATGGTGGTGGGCGCGGGCATCAAGACGGGACTGAACATCGGGCTGGACGACCCGGGCACCATGGGCGCGGATCTGGTGACCGCCGCCGTGGCCGCCCTCTCGGTGAAACGCCCGCCGCTGGTGATCATCGACATGGGCACCGCCACCACCATGACCGTCATCGGGGTAAACGGCCGCTTTCTGGGCGGCGCCATATTGCCCGGCGTGGGCGTGGCCTCCGACGCGCTGACCAGCGGGGCCAGCCTGCTGCCCCGCATCAACATTGAGGCTCCCAAAAAGTGCATCGGCGCCAACACGGTGGACGCCATGAAATCCGGCGCGGTGTTCGGCACCGCCGGCGCGCTGGACGGCATGATCGACCGCATCGAGGCGGAGCTGGGCGAGCACGTCACCGTGATGGCCACCGGGGGACTTGCAAATCGTATCATCCCCTTCTGCCGCCGGCAGATCATCCTGGACGACGACCTGCTGCTGAAGGGTCTGTGGATTTTGTGGGAGAAAAACAAAAATAGATAGCCGAAAAGGGCATCGCCGTATTTAACGCGGCGATGCCCTTTATTGTCCCGAACCGATTACAGCCGCCCCGGCGTCCAATGCTCATTGTTGCAGTAGTAGATCTCATTGTCCGTCCACACGCCGTCCTCCAGAATGAAGGCCTTTCGGATTCCCTCAAAGAGATAGCCGGCCTTTCCCAGCACCCGCTTGGACGCGGGATTATCCAGATTGACGTGCGCTTCCAGCCGGTGCAGATGCAGCTGCTCAAAGCCAAGCCGGGTCAGCGCCGAAACACATTCCGTGGCGTAGCCCCGCCCCCACTGGGTATTGTGGATTGCGTACCCGATATGGGCGTACTGAAAATCCTCCCTGTAATGGGGATAGATGTTGCAGTAACCCACGGAGCAGCCCCGCTCTTTTTCAAAGATATGGAGCTTATAGGCGTAGTCGGTCTCCGCCTCCCGCTCCCGTCTTTCGATGAGCGCCTTGAACCATTCCCGGGTCATACCCTCCGTGTCGAACTGCTCGTCAAAGCGATTTTGCGCCGGCTTGCAGCCGCCGAAGCCGGTTATAAACGCCTCATAATCCTCCATGCACACAGGCCGGAGCACCAAATGCCAGGTATCCGCTGTAAGAGTAAACATCCCGTCTCCCCCCATCTCACAGCAGCGGGCGGCCCTTGGGAGCCCAGCCCTCCAGAGGCAGCCGCTGCATGGCGCCAAACACCTTGTCCCGCAAATCCGGGTACTGCTCCGAGAGGGTGGCGATCAGAGCCTTCACCTCCGCCCGCTTGCTCTCCTTGTCCTCCGGGCAGGTGGTGGGCACCACGGGCAGGCCCAGCGAATCCACCAGATTCCGCACGGTGCCCTCCCCCAAATACAGCATGGGCCGAATCTGGGTCACGTCCGCCCGGGACATATAGGTCTTGGGCTTGAAGCAGCTGAGCCGCCCCTCAAACACCAGCGACATGAGGAAGGTCTCCACCGCGTCGTCAAAGTGGTGGCCCAGCGCCAGCTTGTTGCAGCCCCGGGCCTTGATGGCGTCGTTCAGCGCGCCCCGGCGCATTTTGGAGCACAGCGAGCAGGGATTTTCCTCCTTGCGAATGTCAAACACCACCTCCCGGATATCGGTCTTGATGATGGTGTAGGGCACCTCCAGCTCCCGGCACAGGGCGGCGACCGGCGCAAAATCCATATCCGGAAGCCCCATGTCCACGGTGATGGCCTCCAGCTCAAAACGGGAGGGATGGTAGCGGCGCAGATAGGCCAGGGCCGCCAGCAGCGCCACGCTGTCCTTGCCCCCGCTGACGCCCACAGCCACCCGGTCGCCGGGGGAGAGCATCTCATAATCGTCCGCACAGCGGCGGACATAGCCGGTAAAGCGATTTAAGTCCATAATTGCAGTTCTCCAAAATGAAAATTGAAAACGAGATAACAAGAGTATTCTGGCGATTTCATGCGATTTATCGAGTTCTTACAGGGCTAAACAAAATCGCTGTTGACACCCCAAGTCTCTTGTGATATAAAGATAAAGCGCGTTTAGGGGTATTGTACCGACGCGCAAGGAAAATGTCAAAACTTTTATTATCATATTGATGGAGGCTTTTCAATGTCCACTACCATGGTCAAACAGGACGAGATCGTCCGCAAGTGGTACGTTCTTGACGCCGCCGGCAAGCCCATGGGCAAGACCGCGGCGCTCGCCGCCGATCTGCTGCGCGGCAAACTCAAGACCGACTACACCCCGCACGTTGACTGCGGCGACTACGTCATCGTCATCAACGCCGAAAAGGCTGTGCTCACCGGCAAGAAGCTGGAGCAGAAGTACTACCGCACCCACAGCGGCTACGCCGGAGGCCTGCATGAGACCCGTTACGACACCCTCATGCGTACCAAGCCTGAGCTGGCCATGAAGCTTGCCGTGAAGGGCATGCTGCAGAAGAACACCATCGCCGATTGGCAGCTCACCCGTCTTCGCGTTTTCAAGGGCAGCGAGCATACCCATGCCGCCCAGAAGCCCGAAGTCTGGGACCGCTAAGGAGGAAACAATAAATGGCTACTTATAAGAGCAAAAAGACTTATATGTACGGCACCGGCCGCAGAAAATCTTCCGTGGCCCGCGTACATCTCTTCCCCGGCGGAACCGGCGCCATCACGGTCAACGGCCGCGATATCGACGATTACTTTGGACTTGAGACCCTGAAGCTCATTGTCCGTCAGCCCCTGAACACCGTGGGTCTGGTTGGCAAGGTGGACATTGAGGCCACCGTCAGCGGCGGCGGCGTCACCGGCCAGGCCGGCGCCATCCGTCACGGCATCGCCCGCGCCCTGCTGAGCGTGGATGAGACCTACCGCGCCTCCCTGAAGGCCGCCGGCTTCCTCACCCGTGACCCCAGAATGAAGGAGCGCAAGAAGTACGGCCTCAAAGCGGCGAGGCGTGCTCCCCAGTTCAGCAAGAGATAACAGCCCCAAGAAGTCTGCAAGCAGCGCCCCCATCGTATGCACGATGGGGGCGCTGAGAGTGTCAAAGAACAGCGGCCTCCTTCGCTTGGAAGCCGCTGTTCTTGCCATATAATG
>CAZCDJ010000071.1:0-9879 GCA_964497655.1 uncultured Oscillospiraceae bacterium
GAGAAGGCCCACCCGGATGTGATGAACATCCTGCTGCAAATTCTGGACGACGGCCGTATCACCGACGCACAGGGTCGCACGGTGAACTTTGAAAACACCGTGATTATCATGACCACCAATGCCGGCTCCAACACCAAGGGCGGCAGCGTGGGCTTTGGCTCCACCGTGTCCCAGATGGATCAGGCGCGGGCCATGAAGGCGCTCAGCGAGTTCCTGCGCCCGGAGTTTATCAACCGCGTGGATGAGATCATCTGCTTCAACAAGCTCACCGAGGAGAACTTCCGCGCCATCGCGGCGCTGATGCTCACCCAGGTGCGGGATTTGATGGCCGAGAAGGGCATGACCCTTGACTGGGACGACACCGTGGTGGACTATCTGGTGAAAAAGAGCTACTCCCTCACCTATGGCGCCCGCAACCTGCGCCGTACCATCCAGAAGGACATTGAGGACGGCATCGCCTCCGTCATTGTGGATCAGCGCAGGGGCGCGCTCTCCGGCGTGACCCTCACCTCCGACGGGGAAAAGATACAAATAGAATCCAAGTAATTTAGGCGGGATAACCAATGATACGTTTTGAGAGCGACTATCTGGAGGGGGCGCTGCCGGAGATCATGGCAGCGCTCACCGAGAGCAATCTGGAGCAGACCCCCGGCTACGGGGAGGACCACTGGTGCGCCGCCGCGGCGGACGCCATCCGTCAAAAGTGCGCCGCGCCCAATGCCGCCGTGCACTTCCTTGTGGGCGGCACGCAGGCCAACTTCACGGTGATTTCCGCCGCGCTGCGGCCCTGGCAGGCGGTGATTGCCGCCGACACCGGCCACATCGCCGCCCACGAGACGGGCGCGGTGGAGGCTACGGGGCATAAGGTGATGACCGTGCCCAGCCCCGACGGCAAGATTACCGCGGCGCAGATTGCCGCCGTGGTGGACGCCCACTGGGCGGACGCCACCCATGAGCACCAGACCCAGCCCGCCATGGCCTATCTCTCCCAGCCCACGGAAAACGGCACGGTGTATTCTTTGGCCGAGCTTACCGCCATCAGCGAGACCTGCCACGACCGGGGCCTCCTGCTGTTTGTGGACGGGGCGCGGCTGGGCGCCGCGCTGGCCAGCCCCGGAAATGACGTGTTTCTGCCGGAGCTTGCAAGGCTATCGGACGTGTTCTACATCGGCGGCACCAAGCTGGGCTGCCTGTTCGGCGAGGCTGTGGTCATTACCAGCGACGCGCTGAAAAAGGATTTCCGATATGGTATCAAGCAGCGGGGCGGCATGTTTGCCAAGGGCCGGCTGCTGGGCGTGCAGTTCCTCACCCTCATGACCGATGGGCTCTATGAGCGCACCGGGCAGCGGGAGGTGGAGCTGGCGCTGCGTCTGCGCGGCGCGTTTCTCGCCAAGGGCTGGCGGCTGCTGTACGATTCCCCCACCAACCAGCAGTTCCCCATCGTGCCCACGGCTGATCTGGAAAAGCTGGGGAAACGGTACAGCTTCTCTGACTGGGGCGCGGTGGACGCGACCCATCGGGCCGTGCGCTTTTGCACCAGCTGGGCCACCCGGGAAGCGGATGTGGACGCGCTGATCGCCGACATCAAAGCGCTTGAATAAAGCTTGGGCGGCCTTAGGCCGCCCAAAAGCATAGAAGGAGGTATTGTCATGTCACGGATTGAGATCATTCAGGGCGACATCACCCGCTCCGACGCGGACGCCATCGCCAACGCCGCCAACTGCTCGCTGCTGGGCGGCGGGGGAGTGGACGGGGCCATCCACCGGGCTGCCGGGCCGCAGCTCCTTGCCCAGTGCCGCACCCTCCACGGCTGCGAGACCGGCAGCGCTAAGATCACGGGGGGCTACAATCTGCAGGCCAAATACGTTCTGCACACCCCCGGCCCGGTGTGGCATGGGGGACAGGGCGGAGAGGCGGAGAAGCTCGCCGGGTGCTACCGCTCCTGTCTGGAGCTGGCAAGCCAGTACGGCTGCAAAACCGTGGACTTCCCCTCCATCTCCACCGGCGTCTACGGCTATCCCGTGGACAAGGCCGCCGCCGTGGCCCTCCGCACCATCCGGGACTATCTGGACGCCCATGGGGAGATTGAGCGTGTCCGCATGGTCTGCTTCGACGGGCGTACCAAGGCCGCCTACGAGACCGCCCTGGCCGCGCTGTGAGCCGGGTTCTCACCTATACCGTCCCGCCGGAGCTGGACGGGCGCAAGGTTCGCAGCATCCTTCAGGGCCCTCTGGGCCTCTCCGCGTCACTGGTCACCCGATTGAAGCAGAGGGACGGGGCGGTGTGTCTGAACGGAAACCCGGCGCGCACCATTGACACGGTGCGCGCCGGAGACAGATTGACTGCCCAAGTGGGGGACACCCGCGCCGGCGGCCTTTTTGCGCCCATGGAGAGAAAGCCGGACATTCTCTTTGAGGACGAGGATCTGCTGATTCTCAATAAGAGCGCGGGCATGGCTACCCACGGCAAAACCGAGAAGGGCGAGTGCACCGTGGCCAATATGCTCTCCGCCTATCTGGGCACAGTCTACCCCTTCCACCCGGTGAACCGCCTGGATCGGGGCACCACCGGCGTGATGTGCGTGGCCAAAAGCGGCTACGCCCACAACCGGGCCCGGCTGCTGCTCCACACGGACAGCTTCCGCCGGGAGTATCTGGCCATCGCCGTGGGGGAGCTGGAGGACGCCCACGGCGTCATCGACGCGCCCGTTATGAAGATTGCCGATAAAAAGTTCGGCGTGCGCCCGGAGGGCGCGCCCTCCGTCACCGAGTACGACGTGCTTGGTGTGTCCGATGGTCTCACCCTGCTGCGGGTGCGGCCGAAAAGCGGACGTACCCACCAGATCAGGGTGCACATGGCCTACATCGGCCACCCGCTCTTGGGGGACCGGCTGTACGGCGGCATAAGCGATGAGCTTACCCGCCCGGCGCTGCACTCCCGCGCCCTTACCATGACCCACCCGGTTACCGGGGAGCCCATCTGCGTCGCCGCGCCGGTGCCGGAGGACATGGTGGAGGTAATGGCCCGCCACGGCCTCTCCCTGCCCTGGGAGGCTTAACCGTAGCGCACCGTGCCGTCGGCGGTGTGGGACACCACCAGCGTCCGTTCCCGTATGCTGCGGGCCACGTCCATCAGGTCGTCTGCCTGTCCCCGGGGAATGAACACCCGGGTCAGCTGAATCTCCTCCGACAGCTCCGCGGAGACCGCGCCGTCCACCGCGCCCTGGGCGAGGATGGACTCCACCGCCTCCCCCAGCGCCGAGGGGTCGGTGACGATGCCAGCCCGCTCGCCGCCCACCGTCACCGCCCAGGCGGCCTGCACCCCGTCTGCGGCGGTGAGGCAGGCGTCCAGAAGCGCCGCCGTATCCCCGCTGGGGGCACGCAGGGTGAGCCGACCCTGCCGCGTCAGCGTGGGCTCCGCCGCCTGCCCCCGGGCGATCTCCTCCGCCGCTGCCGCCGCGCAGCGCTGCGTTTCTGCCAGCTGTCTGCCGGTAAAGCTGCCGCTCACCTCCTGCCCGTCCACGCGCGCCGCGAACACCACGCGCACGTTGGCGCACAGCAGTAGAGCCGCCGCCGCTGCCGACAGCAGTATTTTTTTTGCCCTTCCATGCCTGTCCATCTGCCACGCTCCTGTTCTCAAGTGCTATATGGTTAACATAACACTTATTCTTCTCCCGTCAAGGCCTTCGACAAAGGTTCCCACAAAGCCCCCGCATTTTCCCCCGCCGCCGTTCATAGGATGTACAAACGGGAAGGGAGGACATACCATGGGTTATGAGGACAAGGAGAAGCGGGAACTCCGGGCGGGCAAGCCCCATTCCATCACTCTGGAGGATCGGGCGAAGCTGTCCGTCACCGGCGTGGAGGATGTGGAGCGCTTTGACGACGATGCAATTGTGATGCTCACCGCCAGGGGCGCGCTGAGCGTGAAGGGACAGGGGCTGCACATGGAGCGGCTGAGTCTGGACGTGGGCGAGGTGTGCATTCAGGGGCTGGTCACCGAGCTGTGCTATGAGGAGACCGCGCCCTCCGGCAGTCTCTGGAGCAGGTTGTTCGGGTAATGGAGATCCGAATCGGGGAGCAGGCCGCGCTTTTTGCGCTGTCGCTGATGGCGGGGATGGCGCTGGGCCTCGTCTATGACTTTTTTAAGGCCTTCCGTCTGCGGGTGGGGCGGCGCGGCTTTACCGCGGTTGCGGACACGCTGTACTGCGCGATTGCGGCGCTGGCGCTTTTTACATTGGGCATGGGGCCGGGGGACGGACAGCTCCGGCTTTATATGCTGCTCTCGGTGTGTCTGGGCGCGGGGGCCTACGGGGCGCTTTGCTCCCGCGCGGTGCTTCCGGTTTTCGCAGGTCTCGCCGCTCTCGCCGGCCGCGGCGCGGGTGTTGTCCGAGGGATTCTGGCGCAAAGACGGGAGAAGATTAAATTAATTTTGAAAAAAAGAAAAAATGTCTTTCAAAAAAGCGGGAAATGGTTTACAATAACATCTAAGTTTAAGCATATTACTGCGCGCACGCGCAAACACACAGGAAGTGATGACTTTGAGGTTCAAAAAGGCAGGTATCTTTACGAAGTTAGTCATCATCGCTCTTGCGGTCTACGCGGTGGTCAGTCTGGTTTCGGTGCGCTCCCGCATCGCGGAGGCTCAGGAGCTTCGGGAGGAGCTGAGCCGGCAGGTGGCCGCCGTGTCGCAAACCAACGAAGAACTTAGCTACCAGATCGAGCACGGCGCGGATGATAAGACCATAGAGGAGATCGCGCGAGACAAGCTGGGGCTTGTGCTCCCCGGCGAAAAAATATTTTACGATATCAGCGATTGAGGAAAAGGGGATAAACACCGTTTATGCAGCTTGAAGTTGGAACTGTTCTCGAGGGAAAGGTTACCGGGATAACCAAATTTGGGGCGTTTGTGTCGTTGCCGGATGGAAAGAGCGGACTTGTGCACATCTCGGAAATTGCCAATACCTTCGTGAATGACGTGCACGATTATGTGAAGGACGGGGATACGGTCAAGGTCAAGGTCATCGGACTGGGTGACGACGGCAAGATCAATCTGTCCATCAAAAAGGCGGTGGAGCCCCAGGAGCGCCCCGCGCCCGCGCCCCGCAGCAACAGTGGCTTCCGTCCCAGCGCGCCCCGGCCCGCGCAGCCCTTTGCGCGCCCCGCCCAGCCGTATGGACGGCAGAATCCGCAGCAGGTCAGCGGCCCCACCGGGGACGTGAGCTTTGAGGACAAGCTGAAGCATTTTATGCAGGAGTCCGACTCCAAGATCGCGGACAATAAGTACTACGCCGATCGGCGGCAGAGCAAGGGTCGCCGGAAATAAGGAAAAGATACGAGGCGGAGAATGACTTCTCCGCCTCGCTTTTATTTTGCCAGAATGATGCTGCCGCAGATATCCGGCAGGGGGACGGCGGCGCAGTCGACCTGCGCGCGGAATTCCCGCACCGCGCCGGCGGCGCCGGGGTAGTCGGTGTTGTTGTAGTCGTGCACCAGAAGGAAGCCGCCCCTGCATAGGCGGGGCCAGAAGAAGCGCAACCCCTCCAGCGTGGGCTTGTAGAGATCCGCGTCCAGGCTCACGCAGCAGAATTCGTCCTCCACGCCACGGGCGGATTGGGGAAACACGCCCTTGGACAGAATCACGTTTTGGGGTCGGGACATCCGGGCGAGCACCTCCTCCGGGGAGACGTCGCGCCAGTCGTGCCGGGCCTCGGCATAGCCCGCCAGCTCGCCCGCCGCCAGATCGGAGGGGGCGAAGCCCTCAAAGGTGTCGAACAGGTACAGCCGCCTGTCGTAAAAAAGCCTGTTCAGCTCTGCGGCGAAGGCGCCCCGGTAGACGCCCAGCTCCGCCGCCGCGCCGGGGACGCGGTTTGCGTAGATCTCCCGGGCCATCAGCTCCAGCGCGGTCAGGCGCACATAGTCGCCGCTCTCGTAGGGGAGCGGCTTGCCCGGCAGCTTCGGCATACCGAAATCGCCCTCAAATCTGTTGTTGCCAAGGGATGTAGCCATGTTTTCCTCCATGCGCGCGAAAATGCGCGCTGTCTGTGGATTTGCTGGTATATTATCAGTTTTCTTGGTCCTTGACAAGGGGATGTCCAGCCGTCCATCAAATGACTGTTAATTTAATGGAAGTCTTTGTTGACAGCAGGGTACATAACGCGGTAATATAAATGAGAAATCATTACAGGTGCTAAGGGGGAACTCTATCTGATTGCTGTTTGAGCTTTTTCTGCGTGAGCGTGCCCGAAACAGCTGCGGTGACTGGATAGGGTGCTGACAAGGTAATTTGCCGCGTAAAAAGAATAGAGAGAAAGGACTGCCGCAATCGACGGTTATTTTTTTGCGTTGCGGACAGAAATTATGGTGAAGAAATGAAAAGATTTGTAACACTGCTTTTGGCGATCATTATGTGTGTGTCACTGTGTGCCTGTGGCAAAAGTGATGCTGCCGCAAATGCGGACAAATTGATCGAGGCAGTTGGAACAGTTACGCTTGAGAGCGGAGATGCCATCACGGCGGCGGAGAGTGCCGTGGCCGCGCTGGCCGAGGAGGATGCCAAACAGGTGGAGGGTGGCGAGCAGCTGAAGGCGGCGCGTACCTCCTACGATGCGCTGGTGGTAGAGGACGCCGTCAACGCGATTGGTACTGTCACGTTGGAGAGCGGCGATGCAATCACCTCAGCCCGGTCGGCATACGACGCGGCATCTGCGGAGGCGCAGGCCGCCGTGACCAACTATGCTGTGCTGGAAGCTGCCGAGCAGGAAATTGCGGATCTGCAGATCAAGACAGTCACGGATGAGATTGCAGCCATTGGCACGGTTACAATGGAGAGCGCGGAGCAGGTCGCCGCAGCGCGTGAGAGCTTTGATGCGCTTTCTGCGGAAAATCAGGGCAAGGTCACCAACGCGGATGCGCTGCAGGCGGCGGAGGAGCAGCTGTCCGCTCTGAAAAAAGAAGCCGCCCTGGCACTTATGTCCGGTATGTATCATGAGGAGGACCGCGTTCGTGGACTGGACTTCTATTATGCCAAGACGTTCCAGTTCTATTCCGACGGAAGCTGGGCGGCGGATCAGCGCTGCTTCATTCTTCCCTACATGGGGATGGAGGGCGACCGGGTGTGGCTGCGCCTGGTCTGCAATTACACTGACAGCGACTGGGTTTTTTTTGAGAAGCTCACCTTCGCCGTGGATGATGAGCGCTACTATAAGCTCTTCTCTTACAGTGATGTGGTGCGCGATAACGGCGGATGGCGTGTGTGGGAATATGTGGACATAGAGGTCTCTGACGACGATGTGGAGATGCTGTGGGCCATTGCCAACTCGGAGGAGACGATCGTGCGGTTCGAGGGGGATGATTACTCCTTTGACTATACGATCCCGGCCACCGACAAGCAGGCCATTGCCGATCTTCTCACCGCCTACCAGGCGCTGAGCTGACGCTCGCAATTTGAAATGGGAGAGCCTTATCGATGATGTGCATGGGTGCTGTTTGTAACCTGCCGTCTCGATTGGCGGCCTGCGCTTTTGCCGGTGTAAAATGATCTGGGGATGATAGCGGCAGGCGGCGGAAAGACCCGCACCGCGCTGTATGTGAGCATGATAATTATCATCATCAGCTGCGTATGGAGTATTTTTGGAAACAGGTAAAATGCTATATTTTGCCGTGAATTGCGGTTTTGCATTTGCGGCAGCAAAGAACCACCCTCCGAACCGGTTCGGAGGGTGGTTTGATATGGGGCTTATTTATTCATCAGGGGGATTATCACGCGGGTGGAAAACTCATTTCCCTGCTGGGAAAACAGGGCCAGCCCGCCGTGGCGTTTTGCCGTAGCAAGGACGCTTTTGGTGCCGGTGCCGCCGCCCGGCTTTTTAGAAACCGGCAGATCGCCGCGAAATTCCGTTTGACCGCTGACGGAGTTTTTCACCTCCAGCAGCAGGTTGTCATCCTCGATTCTCGTCTCCAGGGTGACAAAGCCGCCTGGGGTGCCCCGCGCCGCGCAAACAGCGTTTTCCAGAATGTTGCTCAGCAGCCCGCCCAGCTCGGGCGCGTCCAGGGGCAGCGTCTGGGGCAGCTCCGCTACGGCGGCAAACTCGACACTTTCTTCTTCTGCCCTCCGCTCATAAATCCGCAGCACGGCGTTCACCGTGGGCTCGGCGCAAAACTGACGGAGCCTGCCCTCGTCGATGGCGCTGCCGTGGGCGTGGAGATAGGCAAGCGCCTTGTCGGTGTCGCCCTGCTCCAGATACTCTGTCAGCAGCGCGTCGTGATGGCGCAGGTCGTGGCGGCTCTGGGCGGCGGTATCAAGGGCGGTCTGATAGGTGGCAATCTCCTGAGACAACAGCTCCATGCGGGATTCCTCCCGGGAGAGGGCGCTGATGCGCCGCAGATTGCGATACATGGTGTAGAGATACAGGAAGAAGGCCAGCTCCGCCGCAGCTCCCGGCACACGATTTGCGTAGATCTCCCGCGCCATCAGCTCCAGCACGGTCAGGCGCACATAGTCGCCGCTTTCGTAGGTCAGCGGTTTGCCCGGCAGCTTCGGCATACCGAAGTCGCCCTCAAATCTGTTGTTGCCAAGGGAAGTGGCCATATTGTCCTCCGTGCCGCGCGAATGTTCGCGCATTCTCTTTATTTGTGCAAATTCTACCAGTGTCTCTCCGCTTTTACAAGTGCTGCGGCATAAATCATGTCACTCATTTATAGAAACTATTTTTGAGTCCATTGACAGTCCGAGCGCATGGGAGTATAGTAAAAAATGGATATATTTCCCCTTAAAATTAACGTTAATATGCTGTATGGACGTCAAGGGCCCAGAAGGTCGGAACTGCCCCGCAGGCGACGTGAGCTATGAGGACAAGCTGAAATGCTTCCTGCAGAAGGCCGATTCTAAACTCGCGGACAACAGGTATCATGTCGATTGGTGCAAGGGCGGAAGAGAATGTTTTTATTTAATTTATTTTTGCAAAGGAATGATTCCAATGCAGATGCAAATTCAATGGAAAATGAAGTTTAATTTTGAGTTAATTCATGAAAATGATTAAAAGGAAATAGTAATGAAAAGAATAGCATCTATACTTATTGTTGTTTGTATGTCTTTCTGCTTGTTCTCAGTGCAAGGTTTTGCAGAATTTTCTGATTCGGATATTATTTCTTTTAATGAGTATTATTCAACTCTCAAGAATGAATATGCCAAGTATGGGGATGAATACACCATTATCGAGTACGACCACAATCATGTATTTACACGCGGAGAACTCAATGATGCTCTAAATTGCGTTCAGAACTATATTAATTTTGATACCGATTCATACAAAGACATGGGTAACGGGAATGTAGCGTGGAATGTGGGGGGGTATGCTCTTTTCGAATATACTGAACCAAATACTGGATTTAGAGTATCACATAACACCCCATTTGGTCTTGGGCGCACTTTTTATGCGGGTGATTATACCATATGACAACAATAATACTCGTTCAGTTGTATGCTGTCATCAAAGTGGTTTTGACGGTAGTAGCATATTTGTGTATTATTTTTGCGTGTCTAAAATATTTGTCCAAACACAATTAATTATTTCGTAACATATCTTGCGCTCTTATGAATTTAAAGCGAGACGTAAAATGCAATCGAGATGCGGACGAATGCACGTGAGTAAAGCTAAAAAGTTTATTAGATTGAAAAGAGGACGGAGCTTCGGCTCCGCCCTCTTTGACACTTTATGCGGTTGGAACTTACTTGCCGAAGTAACGCTTCAGCAGGCCCTCAAACGCGCGGCCGTGACGGGCCTCGTCGCGGGCCATCTCGTGCACGGTGTCGTGGATGGCGTCCAGACCGTTCTTCTTGGCGCACTTGGCCAGATCGAACTTGCCGGCGGTAGCGCCG
>CAZCDJ010000072.1:0-9869 GCA_964497655.1 uncultured Oscillospiraceae bacterium
AGCGGACTGAAAATCCGCGTGTCGCCAGTTCGACTCTGGCCTGAGGCACCACGTCACTACCTGCCTTCCGGTTCCCATCATCGCCAGTGTCGAGAGGCGATGATGTCCACCTCCGGCAGTCGTTCCTTTTTCGCGGCGAACCCGCTACGCTGGGCTTCGCCGCGAGGGGGAAACGGCGAGAGACGGGAGACGAAAGATTTTCTGCGGCCGTAGCTCATCTGGTAGAGCGCCACCTTGCCAAGGTGGAGGTAGCGAGTTCGAGCCTCGTCGGCCGCTCCATTTCCCCGAAAGCCGCGAAAGCGGCTTTCTTACGCAATGCACCCGCGTTTCCCCCGCGTCCCTATCCCCGCACCCCTATCCCCGCATCCCCCGTTCCCTTACAAAATCGAAACAGGTTTCGATTTTGAGAGGAGCGACCGGCAGAGGTGCAGGCTTTGCCCGACAGGGCGAAGCTGGAACCGTCAGCCGGGTAGCGACGACGGCGCCATAGCCAAGTGGTAAGGCAGGGGACTGCAAATCCCCGATTCTCCAGTTCAAATCTGGATGGCGCCTCCAAAGGCGAAAAGACACATTCTGCGGAATGTGTCTTTTCCTTTTCATCAGGTGAACTACATATTCTTCATTGAGGAACACATCCTATCAGAGGCAGACAGATTTCGCGGTGAGATCTGTCTTTCTTGCTTTTTTCGGTGTGCCCTGGGGAGCTGCCGCAAATTTTGCCCAAAAAATCCTTTTTCTGCCGGTTGGTGTTCACAAATTCTTGACACATTGCCTGTGCGTGTGTGATAGTATGATGCGTATGTTTACAGCGAAAGGTGATATGAATGAAGGCAAAACTGGCTAAATTCATGGCAGGCAGAAACGGCAGCGATCAGCTGGCGCGATTTATCTCTGTCCTCGTGTGCATCCTGCTGGTAGCCGCCATCTTTCTTCGGGGCGAGGCGGCCTACTTTTTGTGGGTGTTGTCCATCTTTGGCCTGTTCTATTGCTATTTCCGGATTTTCTCCCGCCGTGTGGACAAGCGTCAGGCCGAAAACAGCAGGTATCTGGCCCGGCGGGACGCATTTTTCGGCTATTTCCGCGGGGTGAAGGACCGTTATTCCCAGCGGCGCGACTACTGCTTCTTCAACTGCCCCTCCTGCCACACCATGCTGCGTGTGCCCAAGGGCAAGGGCAAGATCAAGATTGTCTGCCGCAAGTGCGGCATATCCTTCATCAAAAAAACCTGAGGGGAACGCCATGTTCGGCTATGTTGTCGCCAATAAGGATATTATGACCGAGGAGCAGCTCCGGCGATACCGGGGCTGCTACTGCGGATTGTGCCGCCAGCTCAAGGAGCGCTGCGGCTCTTTGTCGCGCCTTACGCTTACCTACGACATGACCTTTCTTGTGATGCTGCTCTCCTCCATGTACGAGCCGGAGGAGGCCACCGGCGAGGAGCGCTGCGCGGCGCACCCGGCCAAGCCCCACGAGTACTGGGAAAATCAGATCACCGGCTATGCCGCCGACATGAATTTGGCGCTGGCCTATCTCAATATGCTGGACGACTGGAAGGACGACCGCAAGGTGCTGCGCCTGCTGGAGTCCGGAATGTTTAGCGGGAAATACCGCGCTGTCCGGGAAAAATACCCGGAAAAGTGCGCCTTTATTGAGGAAAACCTTGCCCTTCTGGCGGAAATTGAGGGACGGGGCGAGCGGGACCCGGACGCGGGAGCCAGATGCTTCGGCGCCATTATGGGAGAGCTGTTCAGCTATCAGAGCGACTCGCTGTGGGGCGGGGCCGTGCGTGAGTTCGGTCAGGTGCTGGGCGAGTTTGTCTATATAATGGACGCGGTGGTGGATTTGCCCAAGGATAGGGAAAAGGGCAACTATAACCCCCTGACCGCGCTGGTGGAGCAGGGTCGAACCGCCGATGACCTGCGCTATATCCTCACCATGCTCATCGGCGAGTGCGCCGCCCGGTTTGAGCGGCTGCCGCTGGTGCGGGACGCGGACATCATGCGAAATATTCTTTATTCCGGCGTGTGGCTGCGCTACAACGCCGCCACCGGACGCACCGGAGAGCAAGAGACAAAAGGAGAGGGGGACAAGCGGGATGAATGATCCTTATCAGGTTCTCGGCGTATCCCGGGACGCCGGCGACGACGAGATCAAAACCGCCTACCGCACCCTCGCCAAGAAATATCACCCGGACCGCAACCCGGGAAACGCGGCGGCGGCAGAGAAGATGAATGAGATTAACGCCGCCTACGACGCCATCAAAAGCGGCGCCGCGCAGACCGGCTCCTACGGCCCGGGCAGCGCCGGCGGCTATGGCAGCGCCTACGGAGCCTGGGGCGGCAGCGCCTGGCAGGACGCGTGGCAGAATGCCTGGCAACAGCAGCAGAGCGCCGGGCAGAGTGAGCGCAACGAGGTGCGCGCGGCGGAGAATTTTCTCCGCGCCAGCCGGTTTCAGGACGCGCTGAACGCCCTTGCCGGCGTGCCGGCCACAGAGCGCAGCGCCCGCTGGTACTATCTGGCCGCCATCGCCAGCTCCGGTCTGGGCAACCGCATCACCGCCATGGAGTACGCCCGACAGGCGGTGGATATGGAGCCTGGCAATGGAGATTATGTAAACTTCCTCAACGAGCTGCAATACGGCGGGCAGGTGTATAACGACTTCAGCAGCGGGTTTCCCGCCGGAGCCTGGGGCGGCAACAAGCTGTGTCTGGGCTTTTGCGCGGCACAGTTCATCATGAGCTTCTGCTGCCGCTGCTAACGAAAGTAAAAGGGGGACGCTTGCGTCCCCCTTTTAGAATTTCCCCCGCCGCCCCGTCGCGCACGGCGCGGCGGCTGCGCCCAAGGGGCGCAGAATATGGTGTCCCGACCGGGCAAAGCTCGGTCGGGACTTTCTTTTTGAATGCCCGGCGCGGGGTGGCAGGGACATTACACTGTTATTCTTTGTTTTGCAGCGCCTGCTGGTAGAGCTCGTTCTTGGAGAAGCCGGTGTCGGCGGCGGCCAGACGGGCGGCCTCCTTCATGCTGCGGCCCTCGGCCCGGTAACGCTCCATGATGCGGAGCGCGTCCTCCGGGGAGGCGGTGGCCTGGGTCTCTTTGGGCGCGCCCTCCACCACCAGCACGAACTCGCCACGGGGCGGCGCCTGGGTGAAGTAGGCAAGCGCGTCGGAGAGGGTGGTACGCAGGGTCTCCTCGTGGAGCTTGGTCAACTCCCGGCACACGGAGATCCGGCGGTTTCCCAGCGCGGAGAGCAGCGCCTCCAGCGTCCGCAGCAGCTTGTGGGGCGCCTCGTAGAAAATCATGGTGCGCTCCTCCCGCTTCAGGGAGTCCAGATGCTCGGCCCGCTCCCGTTTGTTCACGCTGAGAAAGCCCTCAAAGGTGAAGCGCCCGGTGGGCAGACCGGAGAGGGCCAGCGCCGCGATCAGGGCGCTGGGGCCGGGCACGGCGACCACCTCCACCCCCCGCTCCGCGCACATGGCGGTAAGGTCCTCCCCCGGGTCGGACACCGCGGGCATCCCCGCGTCCGTCACCAGCGCGCAGGTCTCCCCCGCCAGAATACGCTCCAAAATCTTCTCGCCGGAGGCGTATTTGTTGTGCTCGTAGTAGCTCACAAGGCTCTTTCGTATGTCGAAATGATTCAGCAGCTTCAGGCTCACCCGGGTGTCCTCGGCGGCGATGAAATCGGCCTCCCGCAGAGTTTCCAGCGCCCGCGGCGACAGGTCGCCCAGATTGCCGATGGGTGTGCCCACCAGATACAGCTTTCCGGCCATCACAATCCCCCCAAATGATAAATACGTTTGATCTCGTCGCTGTCCTCGCCCCGGTCATTCTTCAAAATCAGGGGAGGCTCCGTGGCAAGGCCCGGTTTCGCGCCCCGCCTGCCCTCCGCCAGAAAGAGGGAGGGCGCGCGCCCGGCGGCGGAATGCACCATACGCAGACGCTTGGGCTCGAAGCCGCCGTCCCCCATGGCCCGGAGCACCCGGGGCAGAAACTCGCAGCGGTGCACCATGCACAGCCGCGCCCCGGTGGGGCACAGAAAGGCCGCGGCCGCGCACACGTCCTCCGGCGTGCAGCTTTCCATGCTCCGGGCGGCGGCGCGCTGGGGGTCGGGCGATGAAAGCCCGCTGTGGGCGGGGAAGTAGGGCGGGTTGCACACGGCAAGATCGTACTCGCCGTGGGGCAGCAGCTCCCGCACCCGGCGCAGGTCGCCGCAAATCACGCCGCCGCGCGCCGCAAGGCCGTTCTCCGCCAGATTGCGCCGGGCCAGCTCCGCCGCCCGGGGGCGCAGCTCCACGCCGTCGCAGCGCAGGGCGCTTTGCCGCCAGAGCATCAGCAGCATTAGTATTCCGCTGCCGCAGCCCAGATCCACGGCGCGGCGGGCGCTCTTCGCCATGGCAAAATCGGATAGCAGCACGCTGTCCGTGCTCAGGGGAAAGGCGCTGTCGGGAATGAAATTGGGGCCCTCCGGCCAGAGCTTCATTACGTTTTCCATCATTTCGTTCCATAGCAAAAGAGGGGCGATATCCCTCGCCCCTCTTTTGCGTAAGTAATGTAATTACTTCTCGATAATGGCCTCTGCAGGGCAATTTTCCTTGCAGGTGCCGCAGGAGACGCACTTATCCTGATCGATGACGTATCTGTCGTCGCCCATATCGATGGCGCCGGCGGGGCAGTTGGCCGCGCAGTTGCCGCAAGAAACGCAATCTTCGCCAATAAAGTACATGTCGCTACCTCCATAAATTAAATCACCCTTCGGAAAGGGCTTATATACTCCAGTATTGTAGCATAGAAAACCAAAAATGCAAATCTTTTTTAGAAGCTGTTTCCGGTGGAAATAATAGACTTGATCCACCCTGCGCGCACCGTTCGCCTTTCTTGGCGGGAGCGCGGAGCTACAATACACGGGGAGGCTTGAAAAGCCATGAGAAACAGCGAAAAATTCACAGAGACCGCCACCTCCGCCATCGGATGCGCCAGAGACGCGGCGGCGGCGCTGGGCCACGCCTATGTGGGCACGGAGCACCTGCTGCTGGGCGTTGCGGCGGAGAAAAACGGACTGGGCGCTCACCGAGAGCGGCGTGGACACGGATCTGCTGTGGGAGGAGCTGTACGGCCTGTTTGGGCAAAGCTCGGAGCGACCCGCCCAGCAGCCCTCCCAGTCCCAGCCCCAGCACAGCCCCGCCCGCCGGGCGGAGACCCGGATGCTGGATCTGTACGGCAGGGACCTCACGGATATGGCGGCTGCCGGGCGCATTGACCCGGTGATCGGCCGGGACGCGGAGATCACCCGGGTCATCCAGATTCTCTCCCGCCGTACCAAAAATAACCCGGTGCTGGTGGGGGAGCCGGGGGTGGGTAAGACGGCGGTGGCCGAGGGGCTGGCTCAGCGCATCGTCAGCGGACGGGTGCCGGACACCCTGCGCTCCCGCCGCATCGTCACGCTGGATATGCCCTCCATGCTGGCGGGCACCAAGTACCGGGGCGACTTTGAGGAGCGGGTGAAAAGCGTTCTCCGGGAGGTGCAGCGGGCCGGGGACGTGATTGTGTTCATCGACGAGCTGCACACCATCGTGGGCGCGGGCAGCGCCGAGGGGGCCATTGACGCCAGCAATATCATCAAGCCGGCGCTGGGTCGGGGCGAGCTGCAAATGATCGGCGCCACCACCCTGGAGGAATACCGCAAGCACATCGAAAAGGACGCGGCGCTGGAGCGCAGGTTCCAGCCGGTGAACGTGCCCGAGCCGGACACGCAGGACTGCGTGCGTATGCTGCGGGGCCTGCGCCGGTCGCTGGAGGCGCACCACGGCCTTACCATCACCGATGAGGCCATCGACGCCTCCGTGCGGATGTCCGTGCGCTATATCGGCGACCGGTTTTTGCCCGACAAGGCCATTGATCTGCTGGACGAGGCGGCCTCCCGTGTACGGATGGAGGCCTTCTCCCTGCCTGCCCGGCGGGAAACGCTGGAGGCGGAGGCCATGTCCCTGTCCCTGCGAAAGGACGCGGCAATCCGGGAGCAGGATTTTGAGCTGGCGGCCCGGCTGCGGGACGAGGAGAGCGAGCGGCGCGCCCAGATTGTCAAGCTGACGGAGCGCTCCGCCGCCCCGGAGCGGGCGCGGCGGGTGCTGCCGGAGGACGTGGCCGCCGTGGTCTCCGGCTGGACGGGCATCCCCCTCTCCGCGGTGACGGAGGATGAGTCCCGCCGCCTGCTGCGGATGGAGGAGACCCTCCATCGCCGGGTGGTGGGGCAGGACGAGGCCGTGGCCGCCGTGGCCCGGGCCATCCGCCGGGGCCGGGTGGGACTGGGCGATCCGGGGCGGCCCATCGGCAGCTTTCTCTTTCTGGGGCCCACGGGCGTGGGCAAAACCGAGCTGTGCCGGGCGCTGGCTGAGGCCGTCTACGGCGACGAGAACGCCATGCTGCGCTTTGATATGTCCGAGTATATGGAAAAGCACGCGGTATCCAAGCTGATTGGCTCGCCCCCGGGCTACATTGGCTACGACGAGGGGGGTCAGCTCACGGAGAAGGTGCGGCGCAAGCCCTGGAGCGTGGTGCTGTTCGACGAGATTGAGAAGGCCCACGAGGATGTGTGGGGGCTGCTGCTTCAGATAATGGAGGACGGGCGGCTCACGGACAGCGCCGGGCGTAAGGCAGATTTCCGCAACACCATCGTGGTGATGACCTCCAACGTGGGCGCCAAGGCCATCACCGACGGCAGGCCGTCTCTGGGCTTTGAGGCCTGTGAGTGCGACGCGGACAAGGAGGCCCGGGCCAAGGTGATGGCAGAGCTGAAAAGAACCTTCCGCCCGGAGTTCCTGAACCGGGTGGACGACACCATTGTGTTCCGGCGGCTCACCCGGGAGGACGTGACCCGAATCGCCTCGGTGATGACCGCGGCGCTCACCCGGAGGATGGACTCCCTGGGGGTGAAAATGAGTATCTCCGCCCAGGCGCTGTCCCTGCTGGCGGAGAAGGGCTACGACCCGGTGTATGGCGCGCGGCCCCTGCGCCGGGCGGTGCGGTCTCTGCTGGAGGATCCGGCGGCGGAAAAGATGCTCACCGGTGAGCTGAAGGGGGGAGACAGCGCCAGCGCGGAGGTGGTGGACGGGGTCATCACCCTCTGCCCGGCGGGCGGTCAGCCCATCAGCTCCGTGCCGGGGTAATAGTGGGCAAGGATGGCGGTGTAATCCGTGCCCTCCTCCGCCATCACGTTGGCGCCGTACTGGCTCATGCCCACGCCGTGGCCGTAGCCGGTGACGGTGAACAGAAAGGCCCCGTCGGTGTAGGTGAGGGTGAAGGCGGTGCTGCGAAGGGAGAAAAGCGTTCGCAGCTCCGCGCCTGTCACGTCCACGCCGCCGATTCGGGCCGTGGCCACCCGCCCGCTTAAGTCGGGGGTCAGCTCGCCCACCCAGGTGTCCGGTGTGCCGCTTAGATCGGGGGCGTAACCGGCGGCGCGAAGCGTGCCGGCAAAGTTTGTCACCGTCACCTCCGCCGTGGTCACATAGTTAGGCACGTCCTCCGCGGTTTCCGGGGAGGCCACGCTTACAAGATAGGGCAGCGCGCCCCACAGGGCGTCGCTGCTCTCTGTTTTTCCGGCGGAGGAGGAGTGGAACAGGGCCTGAATGGCCTGCCCGCCGAAGGAGAGGTACTGCCCGTCCGTGTCCCGCACAGCCGCCGTCATTTTCGCCATGCAGGCGTCGTAGCCGTCGCCCCACTTCTCCCGCAGCTCGTCCTCTGTCAGGTGGGCCTTGCAGCAGTCCGGATTGTCGCATACGTCCGCGTCCGGGTGGGCGGCGCAGCCGGTGTGCTTCCGGCTGAGAATAAAGGTGCGAGCCGCCACGGCCTGGGCCTTCAGCGCCTCCTCCTCAAAGAGGGCGGGCATCTCCCCGGCCAGCACGCCGGGCAGCCATTCCGCCATGGTCACGGTTCTCACCTGCCCGCCGGAGAGCACTGTAAAGGTGATCTCTCCGTCGGCGGCGGGGGCGGAGTCGGGCGGGGCCGAGGGGGAGGCGGGCGCGGCAGTGACCGGCGGCGCGGCTGTCCGGGGCGCCAGCAGCAGGGGCAGCGCCAGAGCGATCAGCAGGGCGACAAGGGAGATAAGAAGCACGCTCTTCATGGCCGAACCTCCGATAAAGGTTGACTGACGGAAAAAAGAAGTATAGAATACTCATGTTAATCAGTCTCTCTAATACTTATTTGGACGGTCAAAAGGATATGCGTAAAAACGCTCTTGTCATATGCTGCGTCACCTGCGTCTTTGGCGCGTTCGGCGCTTTTTTCCGCTGGCTCATGGGTCTCACCGGCTTTGAGGCCGGCACGGGGCTCTATATTCCCGGCAATGTATGGAGCCGGGTGCTGGTGCTCGCCTGCCTTTGCTGCGCCGTGGTGCTGCTGGCCATGGTGCTGAATCTTCGCCGGACAGGGGAGACCCTCCCCGGGGACTGTGCCCGGGCGCTGGGCGGCAGCACGGTGCTCTATCGGCCCGGCTCGCTTATCATCGCCCTCCTGATGGTTGTGGGCGCGGTTCTTACCCTGCTGGGAATGCGCGCCGGCGCCTATCCGGTTTTTCAGCTGATTTTGGGCGTAATGGCAATTCTGGCCGCCGTGGGCTTTGCGCTGCTCACCGCCTCCACCATCCGCAGGAGAGATCCGCCCCTGAACTGCTTTGGCGTGACCCTGATCATCGTGATGCTGTGCTTCTGGCTGATCGTCAGCTACCGGGAAAACGCCAACTCCCCCGTGGTGTGGGGCTACGCCTTCGAGGTGCTGGCCATCGCCGCGTCGCTGGTGGCCTTCTACTATGTGGCGGGCATTCCCTTTGAGCGGGCCCAGCCCTTCAAGACCATCTTTTTCTGCCATCTGGCCGCGTTTTTGTGCATCGTCACCCTGCCGGACGACCGGCCGCTGGGCGCCCAGTTTATGCTGATTGCCACCACCGGAATGCTGCTGTTTTTGGGCTGGGCGGCGGTGAGCAATCTCCGCGTGCCGGAAGAAGCCGTGCCTGCGGAGAAAAGCGCCGCGCCGTCCCCCGACGAGGAAAACATCGAGGAATAATTGAGTCCCGCGCGGAGTGATCCGCGCGGGATTTTTTTTCTCAGCAGCGCCGTGGAGGGCTCCTTTGGGAGCATGGCCTTCGGAGAAAATGGGAATTTTGCCCATTCCGAAAGCTTAAGAAAAAAAGTTAACACCTCTCCGCAAAAATGTGCTATACTTTTCTCCGACCGCGAAAGCGGAATCAGAAATTAAAGGCGATCGCATGAGAAGAGACAGTCACAAGCTGCTGGCACAGTACATTGCGGATAAATATCTGGAGGGCAGATCAAAGCTTTGCGTCGGGGCGTTCAAATTCGGCTGTATTGAGCCGGATATCAATCCCGCTACCTATATCAAGGGCTCCCATCGGGTGGAGCGGCTGCGGGGACACAACTTCCTGAATGCGGAAAACTATATGCGCCGCTCGGCGGAAAAGCTGGAGCGGAAGGGGGTAAAGGGCGTTCTGGCGCACTATCGCATGGGCAAGCTGGTGCATTACATCACCGACGGCTTTACCTTCGCCCACAACGCGAACTTTCCCGGCACGCTGAAGGATCACACCCGTTATGAGCACGGGTTGAATTTCTATTTTTTGGATTATCTCCGGTCGAAGGGGCAGGGCGTGAGGGAAGGGGGGCATCCGCTTCCTGCGTTCAGCTTCATTCAGCACCAGCACCGGGAGTACAGCCGCCGTCCGTCGGAGATGGCCAAGGACGCGGAGTATGCCTCCGCCACGGCCTCCGGGGTGGTGGCAAAGCTGCTGCATAGCCACGCGCACGCGTAGGCTGACAAAAGAAGTCCTTTCACAGACAAAACCGCGGATCAAAAGATCCGCGGTT
>CAZCDJ010000073.1:0-9708 GCA_964497655.1 uncultured Oscillospiraceae bacterium
ACGGACCAGGTGGACATCATCATGGGCACCTTCTCCAAGTCTCTGGCCAGTCTGGGCGGCTACATGGCGGCCAGCAGCACGGTGGCGGACTTTGTGCGCCACAACTCACGCCCCTTCATCTTCTCCGCCTCCATTCCCCCCGCCTGCTGCGCCGCGGCGCTGGCCGCCCTCCGCAAGCTGGAGCGTCACCCGGAGCTGCCGGAGCGGCTGCTCGCCCTCAGCGCTTACGCCCGCGCCGGCTACAAGGCCCGGGGCGTGCGCATCCGGGAATCCACCACCCCCATCATCCCCCTCTATACTTACGACGCCATCAACACCGTCACCAAGGCCAGAGACCTGTACGACGCGGGCGTGTATGTGAACCCGGTGCTGCCCCCCGCCACCGCCCCCAACGAGTGCCTGCTGCGCACCAGCTACATGGCAACCCACACCGAGGCGCTGCTGGACGAGGCCATGGACATCATCGCGGACATTCTGCTGCCCCGGGAGGCGCTGTGCCATGAGTAAGATCGCCATCGTCACCGGCGGCAGCGGCGGCATCGGCCGCTGCACCGCCCGGGAGCTGCTGCAATCGGGCTGCACGGTGTACGAGTTCTCCCGCCACGGGGAGACCAGGGACGGCATCACCCACATCGACTGCGACATGACCGTGGACGCGCTGGTGCGCGCCGCCGTGGGCAAGGTGCTGGAGCAATCCGGCCGCATCGACATTCTGGTGTGCAACGCGGGCTTTGGCATCTCCGGCGCCGGGGAATTCACCGACCCCAGGGACTCCCACGCCCAGCTGGAGCTGAACCTGTTCGGCATGGACAGCGCGGTGCGGGCGGTGCTGCCCGCCATGCGCGCCCAGCGCGCCGGGCGCATCGTGTGCATGAGCTCTATCGCGGGCATCGTGCCCATCCCCTTCCAGCTGTGGTACAGCGTGAGCAAGAGCGCGGTGCTCTCCTACGTCCTGGCCATGCAAAACGAGGTGCGCCCCTTCGGCGTGAGCATCTCCGCCGTGATGCCCGGCGACATTGCCAGCGGCTTCACCGCCGCCCGGAAGAAGTGCGAATCCGGCGACGACGTGTACGGCGGGCGCATTGAGCGCAGCGTGGCCGTGATGGAGCACGACGAGCGAACCGGCATGACCCCGGAGAAGGCCGGCGCCTTCATCGCCAAGACCGCCCTGAAGCCCCACGGCAAGCCCGTGGTGGCCCTGGGCTTCCCCTACAAATGCGCCGCCGTGGCCGCCAAGCTGCTGCCCCGCAGCGTCTCCAACCGCATCGTGGGGAAGATTTACGGGAAATAACCCGAAGCGGGGACGCGGGCGAACACAGTTCGCCCCTACGGGATGGGGACGGGGGAACACCACACCTCCGCACACGCTGTCATCCTGAGCGCAGCGAAGGATCTTTCCCCCGTGTCACCCCGGCGGGGACGCGGACGGGAAACGCGGGCCGATGTGGGCATCGGCCCCTACGAATAAAACCCACGCCGGCGGGCAATGACGGGCAAAAATCACACAAACCCCCTTGACAGTTGAATGGTCGCTCAACTATAATGATTGAGCAACCATTCAACTGTTATTTCTTTGGAGGTACCTTTATGGCACAGAGCGAATTTACCTGCGGCTGCACCGTGGTGCATGGCGACGCGGTGCGCTGCACGGCGGAGAGTATGCCGGACAGCGCCACGCTGGACACGGTGGCCGGATTTTTCCGGGTGCTGGGGGACGGCACCCGCTTGCGTATCATCGAGGCCCTGTCCCTGGGGGAGCTGTGCGTGTGCGACATCGCGGCGGTGCTGGGCATGACCAAGTCCGCGGTGAGCCACCAGCTTGGCACCCTGCGGGCGCACCGGCTGGTGAAATACCGCCGGGATGGCAAGACTGTGTACTATTCCCTGTCAGATGACCATGTGCGCGGAATGCTCCGCGCCGGATTGGAGCACGTTCATGAGTAAGCACAAACAAAGTCACGAGGAATGCCGCTGCGCCGATGGCGGCTGCGCGTGCGGCGGCGGGCACGGGCACAACCATGACCATGGGGACGCCGGGGAGCTGAAAGCCACTTTGGTGCGGGTGATCGCCTCGGCGGCGCTGCTGATTTTGTTCAGCGCCCTGCCCACCACCGGCGCGCTGCGGGTGGTGCTGCTGCTGATTCCCTACCTTCTCGCGGGCTACGACATCCTGTGGGAGGCCGGGGAGGGCATCCTCCACGGCGACGTGTTTGACGAGAACTTCCTGATGGCCGTGGCCACCATCGGCGCGCTGGCGCTGGGGGACTTCACCGAGGCCGCCGCCGTGATGGTGTTCTACAAGACCGGCGAGCTGTTCGAGGACTACGCCGTGGGGCGCAGCCGGGGCAGCATCGAGGCGCTGATGGATCTGCGGGCCGACTACGCGGACGTGGAGCGAAACGGCGAAATTTTGCGGGTGAGCCCCGGGGATGTGACCGTGGGCGAAATCATCGTGGTGCGCCCCGGCGGGAAAATTCCCATCGACGGCGTGATCGTGGAGGGCGCCTCCGCGCTGGACACCTCCGCCCTCACCGGCGAGAGCCTGCCCCGGGACTGTGAGACCGGGGACGAGGTGATCTCCGGCTCCGTGAGCCTCAGCGGCGTGCTGCGTATCCGCACCGCCAAGCCCTTCGGGGAATCCACCGTGTCCCGCATTCTGGCGCTGGCACAGGAATCCGCCGACAAAAAATCCCACAGCGAGAACTTCATCACCCGCTTCGCCCGGGTGTACACCCCCGCCGTGTGCTACGGCGCGCTGGCGCTGGCGCTGCTGCCCCCCGCCGTGCGCGGCCTCTTTCTGGGGCTGGACCCCCTGTGGGGGGAGTGGGTGAAGCGGGCGCTCACCTTCCTTGTGATCAGCTGCCCCTGCGCGCTGGTGATCTCCGTGCCGCTGGGCTTCTTCGGCGGACTGGGCGGCGCGTCCCGGCAGGGCGTGCTGGTGAAGGGCAGCAACTATCTGGAGGCGCTGGGCAAGGCCCGCACCGTGGTGTTCGACAAGACCGGCACCCTCACGAAGGGCGTGTTCGCCGTCAGCGCCATCGCTCCCGCCGCCGGCTTCCCCTCCGAGCAGCTTCTTGAAAAGGCCGCCCTCTGCGAGAGCTGGTCGGATCACCCCATCAGCCGCAGCCTGATTGCCGCCTGGGGCGGGGAGGCGGACGAGAAGCGGGTGACGGATGTGCGCGCCGTGGCGGGCAAGGGCGTGACCGCGCTGGTGGACGGCCAGTCCGTAGCCGCCGGAAACGCAAAGCTCATGGACGAGCTGGGCATCCCCTATGCCCCGCCCGACGCTGTGGGCACCGCCGTGCATGTGGCAGTGGGCGGCGCTTACGCCGGGCACATCGTCATTGCCGACCAGATCAAGCCCACCTCCAAGGCGGCGGTGGACGCCCTGCGGGCGCTGGGCGTGGAGCAGGTCGTGATGCTCACCGGCGACAGCCAGCAGGTGGCGGACGACGTGGCTGCCAGGCTGGGGCTGGACAAGGCCTACGGCGCGCTGCTGCCCGCCGACAAGGTGGCCCGGGTGGAGGAGCTGCTGCAAGGCGGCACCCTCTGCTTCGTGGGCGACGGCGTGAACGACGCGCCGGTGCTCTCCCGGGCCGACGTGGGCGTGGCCATGGGGGCGCTGGGCTCCGACGCCGCCATCGAGGCCGCCGACGTGGTGCTCATGGACGACGACCCCGCCAAGGTGGCGCTGGCGGTGCGCATCTCCCGCCGGGTGAGCCGCATTGTGCGCCAGAACATCGCCTTCGCTCTGGGCGTGAAGGGTCTGTGTCTGGTGCTGGGCGCCATGGGCATGGCGTCCATGTGGCTGGCCATCTTCGCCGACGTGGGCGTGATGGTGCTGGCGGTGCTGAACTCCATGCGTACCCTGCGCCGGGTGAAACTTTAAGACGCGGACAGCGTCTCACTTCCAGAAAATGAAATTGAGGTGACAGCCATGTCAAATCCCCGCCGGAAAAGCAACCCCGCCTCCGTGCTGGTGGCGGTGCTGCTCCTGCTGCTGGTGTTCATCGCGCTGATCGTGGTGCTGCGCTCCTGCGCCGCCCAGAAGCCGGAGTCCACCCCCTCGCCCACCCCGGTGGCTGCGACGCAGACCCCCACCGCAACGCCGTCTCCCACACCGGAGGCAACGCCCTCCCCCACTCCTTCCCCAACCGCAACGCCAGCACCCACACCGTCCCCCACACCCGTTCCGGAGCTCAGCGGCAGCGGCAGCTTCCGCAGCGACACCGGCACCTACCTGAATCTGGTGGCGGAATGGACGGCCTCCCCCGCCGGGGACGGCAAAACCAAGGTGACCGTGACCCTGTACGCGGAGAGCTATTCCCTCCAGTGCCGGGACATCTGGCACGGCGGCAGCGTGACGCTGCTGGGCGAGACAAAGACCTTCGACACCCCCGCCGTGGAGGTGAAGGAAAGCGGCCTTACAAAGACGCTGCTGGGCAGCGCGGACTTCACCCTCAACCTGGACGGCGGCGCGGACTGCACCGCGGTGTGGGCCTTCCGGGGCAGCTACGGCGACAAGGAGATTGATTCCATCACCGCCGCCGGCCGGGTGGGCTAAGCGGAACGCGGGCGAACACAGTTCGCCCCTACGGGGGGAACGTGAACCGCGAACCGCCCTATAAAACATCCCCGCCGGGCTTTTTTGCCCGGCGGGGATTTTCAATCCTCTTTTTTGAAATACTGCTTCATGCAGTCGAAGGTTTCCTGGCTGATATAGTGCTCCACCCGACAGGCGTCGGCGTAGGCGGTCTCCCGGCTGACCCCCAGATGGATGAAAATATCCGCGATCACGTTATGCCGCTCGTAGGTGCGCGCGGCAATCTCCGCCCCGGCGGGGGTGAGGGTGATGTGCCCCGACTCGTCCATGTCCACATAGCCGTTTTCCCGCAGCTTCTTCATGGTCTCGCTGATGGTGGGCTTGGAATAGCCCATCTCGTTGGCCAGGTCGATGCTCCGCACGCAGTCCAGCCGCCTGCCCAGCACCAATATGGTCTCCAGATACATTTCCGACGCTTCCTGTATTACCATTCCCGGCACCTCACAATCCCTTTGTCCACATATAGGCATACGCCTGCGCCCAGGAGCCGAAGGTCTCCGTACGCACCAGCGCGCGCAGCTCGTCCCTGGTGTACCACCGGGCGGTGATCTCCTCCCCGGTGTCCTTGGAGGGGGCGATCTCCCCCGCCGCCACGCCAAACACGCACACCGCCTGCTCGTTCGAGAGCCCCACGGCGCAGTAGCTGGCGGGCATCACATCCCGAATCTCCACCATGCGAAGCCCCGTTTCCTCCCGCAGCTCCCGAATGGCGGTCTGCTCTGGGGTCTCCCCCGGGTCGATGAGGCCGGCGGGCAGACCGTAAATCTCCCGATCCAGCTCCAGCCGGAACTCCCGAATCAGCAGCAGCCGCTCCCGGCTCTCGTCGGTGACGATGATGATCACCGCGTCGGTGCGGGGATGGCGCAGCTTCTCCTCGTCCGGAATGTCCGGGTCCCGGGAGAACATCTCGTACACCTTCTCATGCCCGTGGGGGGTGCGGTAGGTGACGTCGTAGCGGTTCAGGTAATTGCCGCAGTTTATCTTTTCAATCCGTTCAAATTTCATGGCTGCTCCGGTTTCAAAATTACGGTTTTTTTCGTGCCGTCAAAGCGCCGCAGCTCCACGCTGCTGCCCTGGGCATACACCACGTTTTCGCTGAGGGCGGCGAACTCGTCCACCGTGGCGATCTCCCCATAGCCGAAGCCCTCGCCCCGGTAGTGCATGGGGATGGTGACCGCCGCGCCGATCTCGTCGGCCATGGCCCGGGCGGCGGGGGCGTCAATGGTGTAGTACCCGCCCACGGGGAGGAGCAGCGCGTCCACGCCCCGGAGGATGCGGAGCTGCTCCGCCGTGAGGGCGCAGCCCAAATCCCCCAGATGGGCCACCCGAAACCCGTCCCAGACCACCACGGTGAGGGCGGTGTCCCCCCGCTTCGCGCCCCGGACATCGTCGTGCCAGGCGCAAAGCCGCTCTGCGGTAAAGTCCGGGCTGCGGCCGGTGAGCTTCACCGCCTCCGCCGCGCTGTGGTCGGCGTGGCCGTGGCTGCACAGCACCGCGTCCGCCGTGAGGGGCGGCAGCGTAAGCCCCGGCACGCTGCCCGCCGCATAGGGGTCCAGCACCAGCGAGCCGCCCTGAGTTTCCATCTTGAAGCAGGAGTGTCCGTACCAGGTGAGTTTCATGCGCGCGCCTCCGTAAAATCGGTCTTAAATATTTTGATTATATCACTCCCGTGGAAAAACGGCAAGTAGGGGCGAACTGGGTTTGCCCGCGTCCCCGGCGGCACCGGTACATGGGCGCATTGACGGGCGGGGACGAAAGTGGTATTCTTCTGACAGGTGATGAAAATGAAAAAAACGGTCATTCTTTTCCTTGGCGCGCTGCTGCTTGCGGCGCTTACCTTCGGGGGGCTGGTGCTGGCGGACCGGGCCATGACCCCCGCGCCCACGCCCACCCCGGCGCCCACCGCCGTGCCCACGCCCACGCCCGCTCCCACCCCGGCGCCCACGCCGGAGCCCACGCCGGAGCCCACCCCCGAGCCCACGCCCTCCTACCCGGACATCGACATCACGTCCTGGGAGTACAAGGTGGCCAACAAGGATAACGACATCGGCGAGTATGTGCCGGAGCTGGAGAGTGTGGAAAACGGTCAGCAGTTCGACAAGCGGGCCGCCCAGGCTCTGCGGGACTTCATCGCCGCCGCCCGGGCCGAGGGGCTGCAGGTGTACCTGTCCTCCACCTACCGGGACTACAACACCCAGAAGTACCTGTACGACAAGAAGGTGGCGGAGTACGGCGAGGCCGTGGCCAAGACCATCGTGTCCCCTCCCGGCACCAGCGAGCACCAGATCGGACTGGCGGCGGACATCACCGACCAGTACTACCAGTACAAGAATGAGGAGCTGGAGAACACCGCCCTGTACCAGTGGATGAGCGTCCACTGCGCGGAGTACGGCTTCATCGTGCGCTACCCCAAGGACAAAACCGACGTGACCGGCGTGATGTACGAGCCCTGGCACTTCCGCTATGTGGGCGTGGAGGCCGCTGCGTATATCATGGAAAACGGCCTGTGTCTGGAGGAGTTCGCGGCGCTGTACCAATAAAATAGAAAAAACCGGGCCGGCGCAAGGCTTGCGCCGGCCCGGTTCTTTTATGGGGGAGGTCGTCAGGGCTGGGATTGCTCCCGGATTTTTTTCATCCAGCAGCGGTGGCACATGGCCACATAGCTGTCGTTGCCGCCCAGAAACACCTGATCCCCCTCCGTGATGACCCGTCCGCCCTCGTCGATGCGGGCGTTCACGGTGGCCTTGCTGCCGCAGGCGCACACGGTCTTAATCTCGGTGATGGAGTCCGCCAGCTCCAGCAGACGCTGGCTGCCGGGGAAGGTGTGGGTGAGGAAGTCCGTGCGAAGGCCAAAGCACATCACCGGCACGTTCTGCTCGTCCACAATCTCCCGCAGCTCGTCAATCTGCTGCGGGGTGAAAAACTGCGCCTCGTCGGCGATGATCACATCGCAGCCGGGCAGCAGGGCAAAGCGGGTGAGGATGTCCTCCCGGGGGGTGATGACCTCCGCCTCCCGCTTAAGGCCGATGCGGGAGCGGACGATGCTGGCCCCGTCCCGGTCGTCCACGCTGGGCTTGATGAGCCACACGCTCATGCCCATCTCCTCATAGTTGAACTGGGCAATCAGCGCCTGAGCCGATTTGGAGCTGCCCATGGCCCCGTATTTGAAGTAGAGCTTAGCCATTTCCCCGTCCTCCGTTAATGTGGGCGTTAATCCGCTCGATGAGCATCTCCATGGCCACCAGATTGTGCCCGCCCTCGGGCACGATCAAATCCGCGTTGCGCTTGGAGGGCTCCACATACATCTCGTGCATGGGCTTCACGGTGTTCAGGTACTGCTCCACCACGCTCTCCAGCGTGCGCCCCCGGTCCCGCACGTCCCGCACAATGCGGCGCAGGATGCGCACGTCCGCGTCGGTATCCACAAAAATCTTAATGTCCAGCAGATCGCACAGCTCCACGCTCTGGAAAATCAGGATGCCCTCCACAATCACCACCGGGGCGGGGCGCACCAGCACCGTCTGCTCGCTGCGGTTGTGCACACTGTAATCGTACACCGGGCAGCGAATCTCTCTCCCGGCGCGCAGGGCGTGCAAATCCTCAATCAGCAGATCGGTGTCAAAGGCGTCCGGGCAGTCGTAGTTGATGCGGGAGCGCTCCTCATAGGTCATGTCGTTGTGGGCCTTGTAGTAGTTGTCGTGGTAAACCACGCTGACAGCCTCGCCGAAGCGCTGCCGCAGAAGCTTGGTGATGGTGGTCTTGCCGCTGCCGGTGCCGCCGGCGATGCCGATGGTAATCACATCGCTCATATACGAGCCTCCGTATCATTATTCTCAATTTTAGAGTTTACCACATCCGGACACTATCCGCAATTTGACTTTTGCATTTTTCCCTCATTTACGCTATAATTTGTGTGCAACCCCAAAAAGGAAAAAATATTGATTCGGAGGTATGCTCTATGTCCACACCCCACAACAGCGCCGCGCCGGGGGATTTCGCAAAGACCGTCCTTATGCCCGGCGACCCGCTCCGCAGCAAATTTATCGCCGAAACCTTCCTTGCCGACGCCCGCCTGGTGAACAACGTGCGGGGCGTGCAGGGCTACACCGGCCTTTGGAAGGGCGTGCCCGTCTCCGTGATGGCCAGCGGCATGGGCATCCCCTCCATCGGCATTTACAGCCACGAGCTTTACACCCGGTACGGTGTGGAGAACATCATCCGCGTGGGCAGCGCCGGGGGACTTTCCGACAGCCTGCAGCTGATGGACGTGGTGGCCGCCGCCGGCGCCTGCACCGACTCCAATTTTGCCCACCAGTTTTCCCTGCTGGGCACCTTTGCCCCCATCGCGGACTTCACACTGCTCTCCGCCGCCATGGACTGCGCCCGCGCCCGGGGCGTGGACATGAAGGCCGGCAACGTGCTTAGCAGCGACAACTTCTACAACGACGGCTCCGACGGCCCCGACCAGTGGAAAAAGATGGGCGTGCTGGCGGTGGAGATGGAGGCTGCCGGCCTCTACATGACCGCCGCCCGCTGCGGAAAACGCGCCCTTGCCATCTGCACCATCTCCGACCACCTGTACCGCACGGAGGAGCTGTCCGCCGAGGAAAGACAGACCTCCTTCCGGGGCATGATAGAGATTGCGCTGGACACCGCCGCTAAAATGGATTGCTAAGCATTTTTCCCAAAAAAGGTGAAAATTTGTACAGGATGCCCGGGAACTGCTCTTGAATGACGCACATCACCGTGCTATAATCGAGACGGTATGTGACTTGAAACACATACTTGCCATGCGAAAATCCATAATTTGAAACGGAGGATACTTAAGCATGAAAAAGACTCTTGCAATCGTCCTTGCTCTCGTGATGGTACTCGCCCTGGCCGCCTGCGGCACCAAGGCCCCCGCTGCCACCCAGGCTCCCACCGGAGCTCCCGAGACCACTGCCCCCGAGACCACCGCTCCCGAAAGCGCCTACAAGGTCGCCATGATCACCGACTACGGTGACATCACCGACCAGTCCTTCAACCAGACCACCTATGAGGCCTGCAAGGCTTTCTGCGAGGCCAATAAGATCGAGTTCACCTACTTCAAGCCCGCTGGTGAC
>CAZCDJ010000074.1:0-387 GCA_964497655.1 uncultured Oscillospiraceae bacterium
TGTACGAATATGTGCCCCTGTCCCGCAACGACGAGAACGTGGTGACCCAGTACCCCATGACCACGCTGGAGGAGCTGGGGCTGCTGAAGATGGACTTTCTGGGACTCCGCAACCTGACGGTGCTGGAGGACGCGGCGGTGCTGGTGCGCCGGAAGGAGCCGGGGTTCGACGTGAACGCCCTGCCGGAGGACGACCCGGAGGTGTTCAAGATGCTCTCCGCAGGCCGTACCAGCGGCGTGTTCCAGCTGGAGAGCACCGGCATGACCGGCGTGTGCACCCGTCTGGGGCCCAAGAGCGTGGAGGATATCACCGCCGTCATCGCCCTGTACCGCCCCGGCCCCATGGATTCCATCCCCCGCTTTCTGGAGTACAGCGCCCACCCGGAGC
>CAZCDJ010000074.1:397-9655 GCA_964497655.1 uncultured Oscillospiraceae bacterium
GAGCGCATCACCTATAAGCACGAGCTGCTGCGGCCCATCCTCTCCGTCACCTACGGCTGCATTGTCTATCAGGAGCAGGTCATTGAGATTTTCCGCCGGCTGGCGGGCTTCTCCCTGGGGCAGGCGGATATGATCCGCCGGGCCATGAGCAAGAAAAAGCATGCCGTCATTGACGCGGAGCGTGTGGCCTTCATCCACGGCGACGGTGCCCGGGGCATCTCCGGCTGCGTGGCCTGCGGCGTGCCCGAGGCCGTGGCCGACAGCATCTATGACGAGATTCTGGATTTCGCCAGCTACGCCTTCAACAAGGCCCACGCGGTATCCTATGCCATCGTGGCCTACCGCACCGCCTACATGAAGTGCCACTATCCCCGGGAGTACATGGCGGCCCTCCTCACCAGCGTGCTGGACAGCTCCGTGAAGGTGGCGGAGTACATCGCCGAGTGCCGGGATCTGGGCATTCGCCTGCTGCCCCCGGATGTGAACGAGTCCGACGCGGACTTCACCGTGGAGGGCGGCAACATCCGCTTCGGGCTTGCCGCCATCAAGGGCATCGGGGAGAAGTTCATCCATCAGCTCATGGCCGAGCGGGCGGAAAACGGCCGCTTCCTCTCGCTGGAGGATTTCTGCCGCCGCATGAACGGGAAGGATTTGAACCGGCGCGCGGCGGAAAGTCTCATTCGCAGCGGCGCCTTTGACGGCACCGGCGCGGTGCGCCGGGCCATGCTGCAGGGCCTTGACCTTATCATGGAGAGCGTGGCCGGGGAGGGCAGACGCAACATCGACGGACAGCTGGACCTGTTCGGCATGGCGACGGAGGGGGAGACCCCCGCCGCCCAGGGCATCCGCCTGCCGGATGTCTCCGAGTTTACGCCGCAGGAGCTGATGGCCATGGAGAAGGAGACCACCGGGCTCTATCTCACCGGTCATCCCATGGACGACTACCGGGAGGCGGTGCGCCGGGCCGGAGCCGTGCCCATCGGCGCCATCATGTCCGACTTTGCCGAGGAGGGCGCCCACAGCTTCGCGGACAACCAGTATGTGACCATCGCGGGGGTGGTGCAGTCCAAGCGCACCCGCACCACCAAGAACAACACCCTCATGTGCTATGTGCAGCTGGAGGACGACACCGGCGGCATGGAGCTGATTGCCTTCCAGCGTGCGCTGGACGCGGGCGGCGGCTATCTGACGGAGAACGCGGCGCTGCTGGTGAAGGGGCGCATCTCCGTGCGGGACGACAAGGAGCCCCAGCTGATGGTGGACTCCATCCGCCCCCTGTCCGACCTGGACCTGAGCCGGAAGCGGCAGACCGCTCCCGCTCCGGAGTCCCGGGAAACAGACGGCGCGCCCGGCGGGGAGGAAAAGAAGCTGTGGGTGAAGCTGCCGGGGCGCGGCTGCCCCCAGTTTCACCGTCTGGAGCTGCTGCTGGAGATGTTCCCCGGCGAGCAGCGCATGATCGTCTGCTTTGCCGACGGGGGCAAGCGGCTGGGCGCGGACTGCTGCGTCCACCCGGCGCTGCTTGCCGAGCTGAAGGAAATGGTGGGGGAGAAAAACGTGGTCTACCGGTGAGCTTTTCGCCGGAAGTGCGAATTTTTCTCCCACATTTGACGTATCAATGATATAGTGCTATAATCTTTACATCTTTTTAATGGAGTGTGATAGTCCTTTATGGACGCAGGCAGTCGATTGTCCCTTGTTATTGTGGCGGTGCTCCTGTTATTCGCCGCGTATTTTGCCACAGCAGAAACCTCCTTCGCGTCGGTATCCCGTGTCAAGCTGAAAACCAGACTGGATAAGGGGGACGCGAGAGCAAAACGCGCGCTGCGCGTTCTGGATCACTTCGACAAAGCGATCACCACCATTCTGATCGGCACAAACATCGTGCATCTGGTCGCCGCCTCTCTGGTCACCGTTGTGGTGACAAAGCAGTGGGGCGTGAGCGCCGTTACCCTCAGCACCTTTCTCACCACCATTATGGTGTTTTTCGTGGGGGAGATGCTGCCCAAGAGTATAGCGAAAAAATACAGCGAGCGGATGGCGCTGGCTACCGCCTCATCGCTGTGCTTTTTTATGACCATTTTCTCCCCCATATCCATGGTGCTCACCGCCATCGGACAGGGGGTGAGCAAGCTCACCCGAGGGGACGGGGAGGTGTCCGTCACCGAGGATGAGCTGTACGACATCATTGAGGACATGACCGACGAGGGGACGCTGGATAACGACCGGGGCGACCTGATTTCCTCCGCCCTCCAGTTTTCCGACGTGACCGCCGACACGGTGCTCACCGCCCGGGTGGACATGGCTGCGGTGGACGTGGAGTGGGACAGCGCTGAGCTGCTCAGCTTCATCAAGGAGCAGCGGCACAGCCGCCTGCCCGTGTACGACGGCACCGTGGACCACATCATCGGCGTGCTCCAGATTCGCAAGTACATAAAGGAATACATCAAAAACGGCGCGCCCGCGGACCTTCGTCCCCTGCTGGACGAGGCGTATTTTGTGCATCATTCCATGAAGATCAGCGAGCTGCTCACCGTGATGAGCGCCAGGAAGCTGAACATGGCCATCGTCACCGACAACTACGGCGGCACGTTGGGCGTGGTCACCGTGGAGGACATTCTGGAGGAGCTGGTGGGCGAAATTTGGGACGAGGACGACGAGGTGCGGGAGAGCTTTGTGCCCCTGGGCGGCGGCCGCTATGAGGTGGACGCGGAGCTCACCGTGGGTGAGGTCTACGACGAGCTGAACCTGGAGCTGAGCGAGGCGGATGAGGCCCTTGAATACAAGCTCATGGGCGAATGGGCCTATGAGCAGTTTGACCGCATCCCCAGTGAGCGGGATTCCTTCACCCACGACGGGCTTACCGTCACCGTGTCCGATATGCGCCAGAACCGCATTGTGCACCTGATTGTGCGCCTGCCCGAGCCGGAGACCGGGGAAGGGGGCGACGGGGAATGACCGCTTACATCCTATCCCTTGTGGTGCTGGTTTGTCTCAGCGCCTTCTTCTCCGCCAGTGAGATGGCCTTCTCCTCCGCTAACCGGATGCGGCTGGAAAACGCCATGGAGGGCGGCAGCCGCGCGGCCCGCATGGCGGTGAAGATCGAGGATAAGTACGACGACGCGCTGTCCGCCATCCTCATCGGCAACAATCTTGTGAACATTGCCGCCTCCTCCATCTCCGCCGTGCTGGCTCTTGCCATCGCGCCCGGCGGACAGTGGACTTGGCTGGCCACGCTATGTGTCACCGTTGCCATCATCATCTTCGGCGAGACCATGCCGAAAATTGTGGCGAAAAAGAATGCCAACCGCCTGTCCATGCGGTTTTCCTATGTGATTTACGGCCTGATGATTGTGCTCTACCCTGTGGTGTGGCTGGTGGTGGGTCTTGTGAATCTCCTCACCCGAGGCATGAAGGGCGAGCGGGAAAGCGCCGAGGGCGACGCGGTGGAGGAGCTTCAGTCCATCATCGAGACCGCCGAGGACGAGGACGTGCTGGACGAGGACAGAAGCGAGCTGCTGAAAAGCGCGCTGGACTTCAATGAGGTCAGCGCCAGCGAGGCCATGACCGCCCGGGTGGACGTGGTGGCCGTGGATATTGATGACGACTGGGACGAGATTTTGGAGACCATTGAAAAGACTCCCTTCTCCCGTCTGCCGGTCTATGAGGACAGCATTGACAATGTGATCGGCTTCCTGTATCTGAACCACTTCCTGAAGGCGCTGGTGGATTGCGAAAAGCCGGATATCCGCGCCCTGCTCATGGAGCCGCTCTATGTGTACAAGACCGTGAAGCTGCCTCAGGTGCTCTCCATGCTGCGGCGGGAGAAAAAGCATCTGGCCATCGTCACCGATGAGTACGGCGGCACTCTGGGTGTGATCTCCATGGAGGACGTGCTGGAGCAGATCGTGGGCGACATCTGGGACGAGACCGACGAGGTGGAGCGGGAGGTGGTGGAGCGCAGCACCGGCGAGTATGAGCTGGACGGCGACATGAGCATTTCCGACTTTCTGGATCTGCTGGAGCTCTCCGAGGACAACTTCGATTTTGACAGCGAGACCGTGGGCGGCTGGACCATGGAAATGTTCGGCGGCTTCCCCAAGGAGGGGGACAGCTTCACCTACGAGGGGCTGACCGTCACCGTGCTGGAGGTGGACGGCCTGCGTGTGGAGAAGGTGCTGGTAGAGCGCTCGGCTCCCGCCGATTCGTAACCGTGTCCCATAAACGAGAAATAGAGGGCGTCGCCATTTATATGGCGACGCCCTTTTTCATGTGTAATTGTACCCAGCTTACACCTTGTGAGCCTCGGCGCGAACCGCGTCGAACTCGGCCAGGATGTCGTCGTCGGGCATGGGGGTCAGCAGGGACACCACCACGATGACCAGACAGGAGACCACGAAGGCGGGGAGCAGCTCGTAAATTCCGAACACACCGCCCATGGGCTTCAACAGCAGCTTCCAGAGGAACACCATGCCGCCGCCGGAGATCATGCCCGCGATGGCGCCGGAGCGGGTGGTGCGCCGCCAGAACAGGCTGAGGAGCATGATGGGTCCGAAGGTTGCGCCGAAGCCGGCCCAGGCGAAGGAAACGATCTTGAAGATGACACTTTTCTCGTTCCAGGCAATGATGACGCCCACCACGGAGATCAGCACCAGCACAATGCGGGACACCCGCATCACGCTCTTGTCGTCCGCGTCCTTCTTCAGAATGCCCTCGTACAGGTTTTTGGACACGGCGGAGGCGGCAATCAGCAGATAGGAGTCGGAGGAGCTGATGGTGGCGGCCAGAATACCGGCCATGGCAAGCCCGGCCAGAACCGTGGGCAGCAGACGCATGGCGGTGATAATGAACACATTTTCCGCGCCGGAGGAGGTGGCAAGCGCAGCCTCGGTGGGGAACAGCACGCGGCCGATGATGCCGATGAAGATGGCGGCGAACAGGGAGATGACACACCAGATCGTGGCCACCCGGCGGGAGAACTTCAGCTCATCCACCTTACGGATGGCCATGAAGCGCAGCAGCACCTGGGGCATTCCAAAGTAGCCCAGACCCCAGGACAGGGTGGAGATGATGGTGAGCAGCCCGTACTTGCCGGCGTCGCCAAACAGGGCCTTGCCGCTTTCCGCAAGCTGCACGCCGTCAGCCCCGGTGGTGGGGGAGGCAATGGCCGTGGCGGAGAAGAAGCCGGGGATGGACTTGGCGTTTTCCAGCACCGCGCCCAGTCCGCCGGCGGCCACCGTGCCGATCACCAGCACCAGCACCAGCGTTGTAATCATCACCGTGGCCTGCATGAAGTCGCTGACGCTCTCCGCCAGGAAGCCGCCCAGACAGGTGTAAATGACTACGAACACCGCGCCCGCGATCATCATATAATGATAGTTTGCGCCGAACAGGGTGGAAAACAGCTTGCCGCAGGTGACGAAGCAGGAGGCTGCGTAGACGGTGAAGAACACCAGAATGAAGATGGACGAGATGCCCAGAATGACCTTCTTCTTCTCATGGAAGCGGTTGGAGAAGAAGTCGGGCACGGTGATGGCGTCCCCCGCGGTGTGGGAGTAGACCCGCAGCCGCTTGGATACGATCAGCCAGTTTACATAGGTGCCAAGCGCCAAGCCCACGGCAGTCCACAGTGCGTCGCTCAGGCCGCACCAGTAGGCCACGCCGGGCAGACCCATCAGCAGCCAGCCGCTCATGTCGCTGGCCTCCGCGCTCATGGCGGCCACCCAGGGGCCGAGCCCACGCCCGCCCAAAAAGTAGTTGCCGGAGCTGGCCTGTGCCTTTTTTGCAAAGTAGATGCCGATGCCGATAACGATCAGCATATACAGAGCCATTGTAATGAGAATTTGTACGTGTTCCATTGCTCTCTCCCCTTGACTTATGAAATACTTTCATGTATAACATTACTCATGAAAATGAATATGTCCGAATTATAAGCGTCCACACCACAAAACACAAGGACAAAAAACGTCTCAGCGCAGCTTTTAAGACTTATTTTCCCCCCAATAGGAATACTTGTAATTCTTGCATGATAAACATGAAAGGATGTAATGGAATGAACGCAGGCAAGTATGAGGCCTTCGTAAAAACGGTGGAGCTGGGCAGCCTGACCCGGGCGGCGGACGCGCTGGGCGTCACCCAGAGCGGCGTTTCCCACATGATCAGCTCGCTGGAGGATGAGCTGGGCTTTCCCCTGCTGCGGCGGGGGCGCAGCGGCGCGGCGCTCACGGCGGACGGGGAGCGGGTGCTGCCCGCCATCCGGGGCATCCTGAACTATACGGAGCAGCTTGGGCAGATTGCGGCGTCGGTACGGGGCATGGATACGGGCACCGTTCGCATCGGCGCGTTCACCAGCGTGGCCGTCCACTGGCTGCCGGGGATGATCAAGCGCTTCCAGAACGACTATCCGGACGTGAAGCTGATTCTTATGAACGGGGACTACCACGATGTGGAGCAGTGGCTTAGCGAGGGCAGCGCGGATCTGGGCTTTGTGGCGCTGCCCTCCCAGCCGGGCTTTCGCACCATCCCCCTCCATGAGGACAAGCTGCTGGGCATTGTGCCGCCGGAGCACCGGCTGGCCTCCTCCGCACGCTTCCCCCTGCGGGAGGCGGCCAGCGAGCCCTTCATCTCCCTGCTGCAAAGCTCCGACCACGACGCCCGCAAGGCGCTGGAGGCCGTGGGGGTGAAGCCCAACGTGAAGTTCACCACCAAGGACGACTACGCCATCATTGCCATGGTGGAGCAGGGCTTGGGCGTGTCCATCATGCCGGAGCTGCTGCTGGAGGGCAGAAGCGACCGGGTGCACGCCATGGAGCTGGTGCCCCCCTGTACCCGCACCATCGCGCTGGCGATTCCCGATCCGGGCCGGGCGGGGCCGTCCACCCTGCGTTTCGCGGACTATGTGGTGGAGTGGGTGCGGCAGCACTATGCCCACACAAAATGAGACAGTTTCAGGAGGTGGCTCGCGCCACCTCCTTTTATTAATGTATTCGAAGCTGTGCAGGATGTGGAATGGAAAATTGCGACAAATAGCCACCATCTCCGGTGTCTCACATTAGCACATCAAACAATTTGCAAGTTTAGAAATAAAAAATTCATTTTTCTCTTGAAATTCTCAAAAGGATGGTTTATAGTGAGTGTAAGCTGAAATTTCCGAGAGAGAGAAATGCAAATCGGCAGCCAAAATGAGGAGGAAAATAGAATGAAAAAGATCATTGCTCTTGTGCTGAGTCTGGTCATGGTGTTTGCGCTGGCAGCCTGTGGCTCCGGCGGCACCGCCGCCACCGCCGCCCCCGCCACGGATACCGACACCGTCGCTGTGGGTGCGGTTGTCATCGCTCGCGACGATGTTTCCAGTGATGACGTTTACGCCTTTGTCTCCACCATATTTGATAACATCGCCGCCATCGGCGAGCAGCACGGCAAGGGCAAGGAGCTGGATATGGCCTTCGCCTCCGGCATTACCTCCGTGCCCTATCATCCCGGCGCCGCCAAGTACTTCTCCGAGAAGGGCATCACCGTCGCCTCCGTGAAGGACGGAGCCGGCACCGGCGCCAGCAAGGCCCTCACCTTCGGCACCGGCGGCGAGAGCGGCACCTACTACGCCTTCGGAGGCGTGCTGTCCAGCTATGTCACCACCAACGGCGGACTGTCCGTCACCGCTGTCACCTCCAACGGCTCCAAGGCCAACGTGGAGGATCTGACCGCCGGCAACATCCAGCTGGCCTTCGTGCAGAGCGACGTGATGAGCTACGCCTACAACGGCGAGCGTCTGTTTGACGCCCCCGTGGAGGGCTTCTCCGTGGTCGCCGCCCTCTACATGGAGCAGGTGCAGATCGTCACCACCAATTCCGCCATCAAGTCCGTCGCCGACCTGAAGGGCAAGAGCGTGTCCATCGGCGCTGCCGGCAGCGGCGTGTACTTCAACGCCATTGACGTGCTTGAGGCCTACGGCATGACAGAGAGCGACATCAAGGCCGTTTACCAGAGCTTCGGCGACAGCGCCGACAGCCTGAAGGACGGCAAGATCGACGCGGCCTTCATCGTGGCCGGCGCCCCCACCACAGCCATCACCGACCTGGCCACCGCTGGAAACGTGAGCCTTGTGAGTCTGGACGCGGAGCACGTCAGCGCCCTGCTGGAGAGCTCCCCCTATTACAGCGCCTACACCATCCCCGCCGGCACCTATTGATTCCTGGCGGGAGAGCCGGACTGCGCCGCCTGAGGGCGGCGCAGTTCGCGCCGCATAGCGGGGAGGAGCCGATGGGCCGGCGCCTCCTCAGACTCTAACGGAGGTGTCCCAATGACACGAAAAACAAGAAACGACAGCGTACCGTTATCCGACGCGTCCGACAACGGGCCGGTATCCGACCCCTCCAGCGACGTAGCGGATATGATGCGTAAGTACGACCGGGAATCCGCCACCCGTATATGGGAGGGCGTCCCCGGAAAGGTCGTGGGCGTCACCATGGCGGCGTTCTCACTGTACTGCATCTGGTCCACTCTGTTTTCCACGGCGGACCTGCCCATACGCCTGACCGCGTTCCTGGGCCTTGTGATCATCATGGGATACCTCACCTATCCCGCCAGCAAGCACAACGTCACTCCCAACACCATGCCCTGGTACGATTTCGTGCTCATGGCGCTGGGCAGCGCCTGCTTCTTTTACTACTGCTTCAACTATTCCTCACTGGTGCTGGTGCTCACCAGCGCCAGCAGGATGACGCCCTTCTTCATCGTGGTGGGCACGGTGGGCATACTGTGCCTGGCCGAGCTCTGCCGCCGCTGCGTGGGGCTGCCCATCCTGTTCGTGGTGGGCGCGCTGCTCATCTATACCTTCACCAGCATGATGGGCTCCGGCAGCTTCGGCACGGTGCTGGGGCGGGTGATCTATACCCTGTTCTTCGGCACCAGCGGGGTGCTGTCCACGCCGGTGCAGGTGTGCGCCAAGTTCATCGCGGTGTTCATCGTCTTTGGCGCGTTTCTGGAGCGGACGGGCATCGCCAGCCTGTTCGTGGACCTGGCCAACTCCGTGGCCGGCTTCGCCTCCGGCGGGCCCGCCAAGGTGGCGGTCATCGCCAGCGCCCTGGAGGGCATGGTCTCCGGCTCCTCCGTGGCCAACACCGTGGGCTCCGGCAGCGTCACCATTCCCATGATGAAGCGCACCGGCTACAAGAGCGAATTCGCCGGCGCGGTGGAGGCGGCCGCCTCCACCGGCGGGCAGATAATGCCGCCCATCATGGGCGCCGCCGCCTTCCTCATGGC
>CAZCDJ010000075.1:0-7112 GCA_964497655.1 uncultured Oscillospiraceae bacterium
GAAGGTCTGCACCGGCAGGCGATCCTGGGGCGGCTCCTCAATGGTGGACATATCCCGGATGCCGGACAGCGCCATGTTCAGCGTGCGGGGGATGGGGGTGGCGCTGAGGGTGAGCACATCTACCTGACGGCTCATCTCCTTGATATGTTCCTTGTGGGTCACGCCGAAGCGCTGCTCCTCGTCCACGATGAGCAGACCCAGATTTTTGAACGTCACGTCCTTTTGCAGCAGGGCGTGGGTACCGATCACCAGATCGCACTTGCCGCTCTTTACGTCCGCAAGGGTCTTTTTCTTCTCCCCAGGGGTGCGGAAGCGGCTGAGGGTCTGGATATCCACCGGGTAGCCGAAGAAGCGCTGGAGAGCCGTCTGGTAGTGCTGCTGGGCAAGCACGGTGGTGGGGCACAGCAGGGCGGCCTGCTTGCCGTCCAGAATGCACTTCATCACCGCCCGCAGGGCCACCTCGGTTTTGCCGTAGCCCACGTCGCCGCACAGCAGCCGGTCCATGGGCACGCTCTTTTCCATGTCACGCTTGATTTCAAAGATGCACCGAAGCTGGTCGTCCGTCTCGTCGTAGCCGAAGCGCTCCTCAAACTCGGTCATCCACGGGCTGTCCGGCGAGAAGGCAAAGCCCTGCTGCCGGGTGCGCGCCGCGTAGAGCTGGATGAGACCGCGGGCCATCTCCTTGGCGGCGGCCTTGGCCCGGGATTTGGCCCGGTGCCATTCGGTGCCCCCCATTTTGGAGAGCTTCACCGGCTTGTCCTCGCCGCCCGCGCCGATATACTTGCTCACAAGATCCAGCTGGGTGGCGGGCACATACAGGCTGTCCGACCCGGCGTAGCAGATCTTGATGTAGTCCTTCTCCACCCCGTCCACGGGCATACGCACCACGCCGGCGAAGCGGCCGATGCCGTGGTGCTCGTGCACCACAAGGTCGCCCACGGAGAGGTCGGCGCAGGAGCCGATCTTCTCGCCGCTCAGGGCCTTTTTGCGCTTCGCGGCCCGGCGCAGGCCGCTGCCGGTAAGCTGGGTGTCCGTGAGCACCGCAAGGCGCAGGGGCGGGTACTCAAAGCCCGCGCTGAGACTGCCCGCCGTAACCAGGCATTTGCCGCCTGCCGGCAGGGTCTTTGGATTTTCCTCCACGGCGGCGTCCAGCCCCCGGGCGCGGAGCATCTCCGCCAGAATTCCCGCCCGGCGCAGATCGCCGGAGAGCACCACCACCCGCTCCCCCGCGTCCAGATAGTGGCGCACGTCGCTCTCCGCCTGCTCGCTGCTGCCCCCGTAGGAGGGGAGCTGCTTGGCGGTGAGCCCCACGATGGTGCGGGGCTCGGCGGGGTAGCGCCCCACGGTGAAGGCGTCCGCCATGTAGAGGGGATGGTCCCGCAGGGCGCGCACGGCGGCGTCCCAGGATAGGAAGTAGTCCTCGTTCTTCGCGGCCATCACGCCGCTTCGCACCAGCATGTTGACGTCGTCGCCCTGCTGCTTCATGTATTCCCTGGCCCGGTCGGTCACCCGTCCCGGCTGGTCCATGATGACAATGGCGTCTTGGGGGATGTAGTCCGCGGCGCAGGCGAAGTCGCCGCCGATGAGGGCGGCATACCGGTCGGCGGCGGGCAGCTCCGCGCCCCCCAGCAGCCGGGCGGCGTCCTCCCGCAGGGTGGCAGCCAGCTTCTCGGCCACGCCGCCCTGCCGCTTTTCCGCCCGCTCCGCCATGGAGCGGAGCTTTTCCCCCAGCGCGTGGGCGCCCCCCTTATAAAGGGAGGGCAGGGTCTCGGCGGCGGGCAGAATCTGGCACAGCTCCAGATTTTCCGTGCGCCGCTGGCTCTCGATGTCGAAGAAGCCCATGCTGTCCACGTCGTCGCCCCAGAACTCCACCCGCACAGGGAAGGGGTAGGCGGGGGAGAAGAAGTCCAAAATTCCGCCCCGGCGGGAGAACTGACCCGCGCCCTCCACCTGAGCGGCGCGCAGGTAGCCACAGCGCAGCAGCGCGTCCTCCGCGTCCTCGGGAGCCATGCTGCCCCCGGCCTCAATGGTGAAGGCGGTGCGCGCGAGGGTCTCCGGCGGCATGGCCCGCTGCAGCAGTCCCCCGGCGGTGACAAGGGTGATGCCAGCCCCCTCCCGCAGCCGCTTCAGCGCGCCGATGCGCTTTTGCTCGCTCTCGTGGGACACCGCGTCCGCGCTGACAAACACAAAGTCCCGGCTGAGGAGCAGGTTGGGCTCCTCCCCGGTGAAGGCCCGCAAATCTCCCCGCAGCGCCTCCGCGCCGGCCTCGTCCGGGCAGAGCACCACAAGGCTGCGCCCGGTTTTTACCCGCAGCGCCCCCATGAGATTGGCCCGGTGCACCTGTGACAGTCCGGAAATGAGCGCGGGAAATCTGCCGCTCTCCCCGGGCAGGGGGAGGGCGGAAACCTCGTTATTTTCAAAAAAAACGTCAGATAAAAATTTTACTTGCACGCAAACGTACAACTTTCATAGTGGTGTGGGGTATTAGTGAGGGGCATTATATCAGACGAAGCTTAAAAAATCAATCGAAGGGAGGATATTCGCGGTTCCTACTTTATTATATATTTACATCTTGCCAATAAGCCGGAAATTTGGTATAATAAATCAGTTAATTATCCCCTCTCAAACGGAGGAAAAAATATGAATTCACTCATCGACATCTGGGAAAGCATTATGGAAATCCTCTCCGCCGACCTGACGCCCACAGCCATCAACACATGGTTCGCGGACTGCGAGCCGGTGGATATTGCCGACCGCAAGCTGGTCATCCACACCACCACCGACTTTAAGCGCAGCATCATTCAGGCCCGGTTCGGGGACACCATCCGCTCCGCCCTCAGCGACCTGTTCTCCTGCGACTTTGAGCTGGAGGTGCTCTCCGGGGACGAGATCGACGACTACCGCTCCAGCAAGGGCGCCAAAAACCTGCTGCCGGAGATGGACGGTTACACCTTCGACCGGTTTATTGTGGGACCCAGCAACAAATTTGCCCACGCGGCGGCCATCGGCGTCAGCGAGCATCCCGGGAGGCGGGACATGAACCCCCTCTTTATCTACGGCAACTCCGGCTTGGGCAAGACCCATCTGCTGCTGGCCATCGGGCAGACCTTCCACGACAAGGAGCCCAACAAGAAAATCGCCTACATCAAGGGAGACGAGTTCACAAACCAGCTGGTGCGCTCCCTGCAAAGCGGCACGGCGGAGGAATTCCGCCAGAAATACCGGAATGTGGATCTGTTCCTGGTGGACGATATCCAGTTCATCGCCGGCAAGCGCCAGACTCAGGAGGAATTTTTCCACACCTTCAACAACATCTACGAGGCGGGCAACCAGATCGTCATCACCTCCGACCGCCCGCCCATGGACATGGCCCTGCTGGACGACCGTCTGCTCACCCGCTTCGAGGGCGGCCTGCTGGCGGACGTGCAGCCCCCCGATCTGGAAACCCGCATGGCCATCATCCGCAACAAGGCCGCCCAGCTGGGCATGGTGCTGCCGGACGACGTGGTGAGCTACATCGCGGAGAATATCACCGCCAACATCCGCCAGATTGAGGGCGTGGTGAAGCGGCTCACCGCCTACCGGGAGATATTGGACGATAACATCACCATCGGCAGCGTGAAGCGGGCCATTAAGGATGTAATCCGCATCGGAGCCTACATCCCCACCCCGGATATTATTATTGACGAGACCGCCCGGTACTACTCCCTCACCGCCGCGGATCTGCGGGGTCAGCGGCGCAGCAAGAGCATGGCCATCGCCCGACAGGTGTCCATGTACCTGATGCGAACCCTCACCAACCTGTCGCTGGTGGACATCGGCGCCCAGTACGAGGATCGAAACCACTCCACGGTGCTCACCTCCATCCGCAAGATAGAGGACATCATCAAGACCAATAAGGAGATGAGCGATACCATCCGGGACATCACCTCCAACATCAATTCCCGCTCCTGAGCTTTCCACAGCCGAATGTGGAAAGTCGAAAACTTTGCTGTGGATTACGGCGGAAAGTTTTTCTTCCGGTTTTTTCCTGTGTAAAACCCCAAAACTCTCCACATTGCCCTGTGGATAAAATATTCTTCTCCCCCAAGGGGTCGGAGCGCTTTTCCACAATCCACAAGCCCTACTGCTACTACTACTAAAATATCCTTTCCTTCCTCCTTAAGGGAGAGAAAACTTCAATTAACGGACTACCATAGATCGAGGAGGCTAAGCCATGAAATTTTCCTGTGAAAAATGCGTGCTGCAAGCCGCGGTGATGACTGCGGGTCGCGCCGCCGCCGCCAAAAGCCCCATTCCCGCCCTGGAGGGACTGCTCCTGCAGGCCGGCGCGGTGGTGAAAATCACCGGCTACGATTTGAAAAAGGGCATTTACACCTCTGTGGACGCCAACGTGCAGCGCTCCGGCAGCGCCGTGTTCGGCGCGAAGCTGTTCACCGAGATGCTCCGCCGTCTGCCGGACGGCATCGTTTCCGTGGAGGTGGGCGACGATAATAACGCCACCGTGAAATGCGGACGAAGCGAATATAACTTCTCCGTGATGAACGCGGAGGATTATCCGGACCTGCCCGGCGTGGACGTGTCCGAGGCCGTGTCCCTCAGCCAGCGTCTGCTGCGGGAAATGATCAACGGCACCCTGTTCGCCGTGTCCGCCAACGAGTCCCGGCCGGTGTACATGGGCAGCCTTTTTGAAATCGACGGGGGCGTGCTCACGCTGGTGAGCGTGGACGGCTACCGGCTGGCTCTGCGGCGGGAAAAAATCGAGGGCTGCGAGAAGGACGGCCTGCGCTTTATCATCCCCGGCGCGGCTCTGTCCGACGTGGAGCGCATCTGCGAGGACAGCGAGGACGAGGTGCTCATCAACGTGGGCGCGAAGCACGTCTCCTTCACCATCGGGAACACCGTGGTGGTGTCCCGCCGGCTGGAGGGGGACTTCCTCAATTACCGCAAGGCCATCCCCGAGAGCTTCCGCTATACCGTCACCGTGGAGCGGGGCGAGTTTCTCTCCGTGGTGGATCGGGTGGCTCTGGTGGTGGACGAGAAGATTAAGAACCCGGTGCGCCTCATCTTCGGGGACGGGACCGTCAGCTTCATCTGCGTCACCCCGGTGGGCAAGGCGGAGGACTTCTGCTCCTGCGAGGGCGAGGGCGGCGACACCGAGATCGGCTTCAACGACCGCTATCTGCGGGACGCCCTGCGCGCCGCCCCGGCGGATAAGCTGAGATGCTGCCTGAACACCGGCTCCTCCCCCTGTGTGTTTTTCCCGGCGGAGGAGGATAACAGCTTCGCCTACATGATTTTGCCCGTGCGTCTGAGAGCGGGAGACTGAGCCGGAAAACCGGCCTAAAAGGAAGATTAAATGGAAACAATTACTATTAAGACAGAGTTTATCAAGCTGGACTCCCTGCTGAAGTACGCGGGGCTCTGCCCCAGCGGCGGCGAGGCCAAAACCCATATCGAGGCGGGACAGGTGAAGGTGAACGGAGAGGTCTGCCAGATGCGGGGCAAAAAAATCCGCCCCGGCGACACCGTGGAGCTGGGCCCCGACGGAATTAAGGTCGCCGCCCCATGAGGGTAGACCGCATCGCGCTCAGCGGCTGGCGCAACTACGAGTGGGAGACCGCGAACTTCGCCCCCGGCGTCAACGTGGTCACCGGCGGCAACGCTCAGGGCAAGACCAACCTGCTGGAGGCGGTGTTTCTGCTCTCCGGAGGGAGGAGCTTCCGCACCCGCTTCGACAAGGAGCTGGTGGGCTTCGGGTACAGCTCCGCCGAGATTTTGGCGGATGTGAACGCCTACGGCCGGGATCAAACCGTGAAAATCACCCTCACCCCCGGCCAGCGCAAGAGCATCAGCGTCTGCGGCGTGAAAAAAACGGCGGGGGAGCTGTCCGGGCTTTTGACCGCCGTGCTGTTCTGCCCGGACGATCTGGAGCTTGTGAAAAACGGCGCGGCCGCCCGGCGGCGGCTGATGGATATGGCCATCAGTCAGCTCCGCCCCGGTTATGCCGCCCTGCTGGCGGAATACAGCCGCCTGTACGACCAGAAAAGCGCCATTTTGCGCACCTTTCGGGAGAAGCCCTCCCTTCTGGAAACGCTGGATGATTTCAGCGAGCGGATGTGCCGGGTCAGCGCCAAGCTCATCCGCTACCGGGCGGCCTTCACCGCCCGGCTTTCCGCGGCGGGCGCGCCCATCCACCGGGATTTCTCCGGCGGCGCGGACGAGCTGGAGCTTGCCTACCGCACCGTGAGCACCGTGCGGGACACCTTCGGCCCGGAGAAGGAGATCTATTACGATCTCTGCGACCATCAGGAGGCCCACCGGCAGGCGGAGCTTCAATGCGCCCAGTGTCTCACCGGCGCCCACAAGGACGATATTGAAATCTCCATCAACGGGCGCAGCGCCCGCTCCTTCGCCTCCCAGGGGCAGACCCGCACCGCCGCCCTCTCCATGAAGCTGGCGGAGCGGGAGATTCATCTGGCGGAAACCGGGGAGTACCCGGTGCTGCTGCTGGACGATGTTTTAAGCGAGCTGGACCCCCGGCGGCAGGACTTTGTGCTGCGGCGCATCGGCGGGGGACAGACCATCATCACCTGCTGCGAGGATGAGCGTATCGCCTCCCGCACAGGGGGCAGAGTGCTCAGCGTCTCCGGCGGAAAAATCCGGGAGGTGTGAGAATGTATCTCCATCTGGGCAAGGGCACCGTGGTGCGGAAAAGCACCATTGTGGCCGTGTGCGATCTGGATAACACCAGCTGGGCAAAGCGTACCCGGGAGTTCCTCACCGCCGCCGAGAAGGCGGGCGCGGTGGTCAACGCCGCGGAGGACATCCCCAAAAGCTTCGTGCTCTGCGTGGAGCAGGGACGGCAGACCGTCTATCTCTCCCAGCTTGCCCCCGCAACGCTGGCAAAGCGCGCCGAGGGCGGCATGGCGCTGTAAGGGCGGGGCAGTAAGCTGGCTTCTCCCCCTTTTTCACCGCTTACTCACAAAAAAACACCGCAAAGGAATGGTCAGATAAATGTCAGAATTTGACGAGAAAATTACCCAGGAATATGACGCGAAACAGATCCAGGTGCTGGAGGTTCTGGAGGCCGTGCGCCTTCGTCCCGGTAT